>JAGOXU010000025.1 GCA_018059515.1 Ignavibacterium sp. | reverse complement strand
GTGCAGCAGTTAGTAAAAGATTTATTCCAGAGAGAACCGCATAAAGGTGTTAATCCTGACGAAGTAGTTGCAATTGGAGCAGCTATTCAAGGCGGTGTTTTATCCGGTGATGTTAAAGATGTACTTTTATTAGATGTTACTCCGCTTTCTCTTGGAATTGAAACTCTTGGTGGTGTTATGACTCGATTAATCGAATCCAATTCAACCATCCCCACAAAAAAGAGCGAAGTTTTTTCAACTGCGTCAGATAATCAGCCTTCTGTCGAAATTCACATCTTGCAAGGTGAACGACCAATGGCTGCAGATAACAGAACTTTAGGAAGATTTCATTTGGATGGAATTCCACCTGCACCTAGAGGCATTCCTCAGGTTGAAGTTACTTTTGATATTGATGCGAACGGTATTTTGCACGTCGGAGCAAAAGATAAAGCTACCGGCAAAGAACAAAGTATCAGAATTACTTCCTCAAGTGGATTGGACAAAAGTGAAATAGAAAAAATGAAAAATTCGGCAAAAGAACATGCTGCTGAAGATAAACAGAAGAGAGAATCAGTAGAAGTTAGAAATCAAGCAGATAGCTTGATATTCCAAACTAAAAAGCAAATTGATGAATTGAAGGAAAAGGTTCCTGCGGATGTTAAATCCAGATTAGAAACTGAAATCAAAAAAGTTGAAGATGCAATTGCAACCAATAATACTGATCAAATTAAAGCAGCAACAGAATCATTAAATAAAGTATGGAATGAAGTTGCATCGCAATTATATTCACAGCCAGGTGCTCAAGGTCAGCCTTCCCCTGATCAACAATCAGAGCAGCAAAAACCTGCTGATGATAAAGGTGATGTACAAGATGCTTCTTATGAAGTTGTTGATGATGACAAGAAATAAATTGAACTAAATAATATTAGGTCGTAAACGATCTATTAAAGCTCCGATAAATTGTTAATCGGAGCTTTTTTGTTTACGCCTCATTTGGTTATTTTAGGTTTTAAAAAATATTCCATCAACTATGGTTCGAAGCGAAAAAAAACATCGAATAATATTTATTGATCTAATGCGGGCTTTTGCAGTCTTTCAAATGGTGCAAGGGCATACGATTGATGCATTGCTGGCACCTGAATTTCGTTCAGACCAATATACTCTATACTATTTATGGAATTTTATGAGGGGAATGACTGCTCCAATTTTTATGTTTACAGCCGGTACCGTATTTACTTATCTTTTTAGACTTGCAGATGAACCTTTTGAAAAAAATCCAAGAGTTAAAAAAGGTTTCTTTAGATTTTTACTTCTCGTATTAATCGGTTATTTGTTAAGATACCCCACATATACGATATTTGATTTTTCAAGCGTTACGCAGGATAGATTAAATATATTTTTTGCTGTTGATGTTCTACAGCTTATTGGATTTGGACTTCTGTTTGTAATGGTAGCCGCATATTTAGCAGAGAAATTAAAATTAAGTGATACAATCATTTTTTCATTGTTCGCTTTACTCTTTTTTATTACAACACCATTTATTCAAAGAATTAATTGGATTAACTTTTTACCGCAGCCAATTGCAGGATATTTTTACGATGGAAGCGGTTCACTATTTCCTTTGTTTCCTTGGGCTGGTTACGTTGTTTTGGGTGGAGTATTAGGAAGTTATCTTGCCAAAAATCCTTTAGTATTTAAAACTAACAAGTTCAGTTTAAATCTTGCAATTGCTGGCGGCACATTATTATTGGCTGTAGAAGTAGTAGTATTTATCGCAAGTAAATATTTTAATTATCATTCTGTTGAATCCTCCTACAGTCTTGAAATTATTTTTTTTAGAGTAGGATTTGTTTTGTTATTAAATTCATTGGTGTCTTATATATCACAAAAGATTGAATCTATACCGAGGATTATAATTCTGGTTGGAAGAAATACATTACTAATTTATGTTGTTCATTTGATGATAATATATGGTAGCGCATGGAATCCTGGTCTATCATTTTATTATGCTAATTCGCTAAATGTTTTTACTACAATACTTATTGCAGCAGCAATGGTATTGCTAATGGGATTAATGGTAATTTTACTTAACAAATTAAAATTTAGAAACAAACAACTTGTTACTTAAAGATGAGAAAATCGAATACAACAAATCCAGAAGCTGTGGAAGACGATAAACAAATAGATCAATCTCTTCGTCCGCAATTTATAAATGATTTTTCCGGACAGAAGCGAATTACAGATAACTTAAATGTATTTGTTTCCGCCGCAAAAAAAAGAAAAGATTCGTTAGATCACGTTCTGCTTACAGGTCCTCCCGGGCTTGGCAAAACTACACTTGCCTACATTATTGCAAATGAATTGGGAACTAAAATAAAAATTACTTCTGGTCCAGTATTAGAAAAGCCAGGTGATCTTGCAGGACTATTGACAAACTTAGAGGAACATTCTGTTTTGTTTATAGATGAGATTCACAGACTTAGCCCCGTTGTGGAAGAATATCTTTACTCTGCAATGGAAGATTATAAGTTAGATATTATGATTGAAAGCGGACCAAACGCTCGCTCAGTTCAAATAAGTTTACCGAAATATACTTTGATTGGTGCAACAACACGTGCCGGAATGTTAACATCACCTTTACGCGATAGATTTGGAATTAAATTTCGCCTGGATTATTACGACAGTGAAACACTTAATAAAATTGTAAACCGTTCTGCAAATATCTTAAACTTAAAAATTAATTCTGATGCATCGCTCGAACTTGCAAAACGATCCAGAGGCACACCAAGAATTGCAAATAGATTATTAAGACGTACAAGAGATTTTGCTGATTTTGATAATAAAAAAATTATTGATTTGGATGTTGCAAAAAAGGCTTTAACTGCTTTGGAAGTTGATGAGTTTGGTTTAGATGAAATGGATAAGGATATCATCCTTGCTATAATTGATAAGTATAACGGCGGACCTGTTGGATTGAGTACACTTGCAGTTGCGGTCAATGAAGATCCCGGAACAATTGAAGAAGTATATGAACCGTTTTTAATCCAGCAGGGATTTATACAGCGTACACCACGCGGCAGGGAAGCAACATCCTTAGCTTATAATAGATTTGGACGAAATAAATTTAATAAAAATAACCAAACACTTTTTGAATGATGAAAGGGAAATACATTGAAACGAATTTTAATTCCTCTTTTTGTTTGTTCACTTACTTTATTTTCATTTGCACAAAATGAATTAAAGATTCCAATAAATATTAAACCAGCCTATAAAAACGGAACAAGATCATTTGATGGTAAACCTGGTAAAAATTATTGGCAGAACAAATCGGATTATAATATAAAAGTTAATTTAGATACTAAAACAAGATTGCTTAAAGGTTCAGAAGATGTAGTTTACTACAATAACAGCAGTGATACTCTTACTCAAATTGTGGTTAGATTATATCACAACATAGGCAAACCAAATGCAAAAAGAGATTTTAATTTAAATGAAGAATCTTTAACTGATGGAGTTAAGTTAAAGAAAATAATTGTTGAGAACACAGAAATTGAAATTACAAATAAATCTTTAGTGAATATTTCAGGAACAAATCTAACATTAAATCTCACCCAAAAATTAGCACCTAATAATAAAATTAATCTTACATTCGATTGGGAAACACAAATTCCTGCTGTTCAATCAATACGGTACGGAAGCTATGATTCCACAACTATGTTTATCGCTTATTGGTATCCGCAAATTTCTGTTTATGATGATATTGATGGCTGGGATAAATTAGATTATTCGGGAACACTGGAAATGTATAATGATTTTAATAACTATAATGTTGAGTTTACAATTCCAACAGGATTTCAAATTTGGGCAACAGGTGTTTGGCAGAATCCGGAAGAAATACTAACTCAAAAATATTTGGATAGATATGAATCCGCATGGAAATCTGATGAAGTGGTTAGAATAATTACGGAAGAAGATTTGGCTGCAAAAGATATTTATAAAACTAAAAATGAATTCTATACTTTAAAATTTAAAGCTGATAATGTTCCCGATTTTGCATTTGGAATAAGCGATCATTATTTGTGGGATGCTGTAAGTTTTGAACCTGAACATAATTCTGATCGCAGAGTATATTGTGCCGCGGCTTATAATTTATCCAGCAAAGATTTTGTTGATGTTGCATTCTATGCAAAAGAAGCTTTGAAATATTATTCTTATGAAATGCCCGCAGTCCCGTTTCCATTTCCATCCGCAACGGTTTTTAATGGTTCGGGCGGAATGGAATTTCCGATGATTGTAAATAATGGAAGTGCAAGTACTAAAGCAGGAACTGTGCATTTAACTTCGCACGAGTTGTGTCATCAATATCTTCCATTTTACATGGGCACCAATGAACGCAAATATCCTTTCATGGATGAAGGCTGGGCTGTAATGCTTCCGTTCGATTTTCAAGAACGTACTGCGGAAGGATATAATCCGAGAGAAAGATATGTTAAAACTTATGAAGAATTTGCAGGCAATGAATACGATCTTCCAATAATGATTCCATCACCAACAATAAGCTATCGAACATACAGGACATCCGCATATAATAAGTCCGCAAATGCTTATGAAATTCTTCGAAAAACATTAGGTGATAAACTTTTCCTAAAAGCAATGCAAACGTATATGGAAAGATGGAACGGTAAACATCCTATACCAACTGATTTTTTCTTTACGTTTAATGAAGCTACAGGACAAAATCTTAATTGGTTCTGGAAATCTTGGTTTTACAATTTCGGTTATCCCGATCTTGCAATTTCAAAAATTCAATCGAAGAAGAATTCAATAATTGTTGAAATAAAAAATATTGGAAGTCTTCCACTGCCAATTAAGCTGCAAGTAATGTTTAAGGATAAGGTTATTAAGGAAATCTATCAAACAGCAGATGCGTGGAAATCAGGTAAAGATACAATCGAATTAAAAATTGATGGAGTTAAAAACTACGATGCAGTGATTTTAGGCAGCGAATTAATTCCTGAAGTAAATTCAGTTGATAACGTTTACTTTAAATAAAATTTAATTTTGAATTTGAATGGATGATTAAAAAGAATCCGATATTTTGTATCGGATTCTTCCTTAAATATTTATCGTTTTTTGTCTTTTGAAAAACGTTTACTACGTCCAAAATCTTTTTTAGCGCCGAACTCTTTTTTATCCCTTGTAAAACCAGACTTCTTAAATCCACCGGAACTTTTTCTATCCGAATTAAATTTAGGTTTACCGCCGCCGCCACGTCTTTTTTCAGCTACTTCTATGTTGATATCCCGTTTCTTTAATTTCTGTCCTTTAAATCCCTGCATTATTTCATCTTGAAATTTGCTATCAGCTTCAAAGAAAGAAAAGTTTTTTAGGATTTCTATTTCACCGATTTCAATATCACGCATCCCGGTAAAATCATTTATCATTCCGATTAACTGAGTAGGTTTTAAACCATCGGTAACACCAAGATTAAGAAAGTATCGTGTGTAATTGCCGCTTCTTCCACTTCTTGAAGTTCTTTCTCTGTCTTTAAACTTTGCTTCGTTTGGACTGTTAAGATCTGACATATTTTTATAGTATTCTAAAAATCTGTTAAACTCAATCGAAACAAATTTTTGTATTAAATCATTTCGATCCATCCACTCTAATTTTTCATAAATTTTTGGAAGAAATGGTTCAACTTCTACTGTATCAACTTCAACTTTTTCAACTTTATCAATCAAATGAAAAAGTTGTTTCTCACAAATTTCTCTGCCCGATGGAATTGGAAGTACAGTAAATTTTTTGCCAAGCTGTTTTTCGATCGCACTAAGTTTGTATTTTTCTTTTAGGTTTGCAATAACAATTGATGTTCCGCTTTTGCCGGCTCTGCCTGTTCTTCCGCTTCTATGAGTGTAAATTTCTAATTCATCAGGAAGATCATAATTGATAATATGTGTAAGTGAATCAACATCCAATCCACGCGCTGCAACATCTGTGGCAACTAAAATACTTAAATGTTTTGTCCTAAATTTATTTAAGACTGCTTCTCGCTGAGATTGAGAAAGATCACCGTGAAGTGCATCAGCATCATAACCATCATTCATAAGTTTTTCAGATACATCTTTTGTTTCCTGGCGTGTTCTGCAAAATACAATTCCATATACATTTGGATGATAATCTACGATCCTTTTTAGGGCAAGATATTTATCGCGGGCATGAACAAGGTAGCTTATATGTTCAACATTTTCTGCACCGGAATTTTTTCTTCCTATCGTAACCTCAACGGGATTTTTCATATAACGATTAGCGATTGAAAGCAGGGGATTAGGCATCGTAGCTGAAAATAAAAATGTGTTTCTGTTTTTAGGAGTGGTTTCTAAAATTGCTTCAAGCTCTTCTTTAAATCCCATATTTAGCATTTCATCTGCTTCATCAAGAATAACGGCTTTTACATTGCTTAGATTAACTTCACCACGATTTATTAAATCGTTTAATCTTCCTGGAGTTGCAGAAATAATTTGAGCGCCTTGTTTAATTTTTCGTATTTGTAAATCCATACTTGAACCGCCAAAGATAGCAGCTATCTTAATACCTTTATTTTGCGATGCATAATCCTTCAAGTCATCAGCGATTTGCAAACAAAGTTCACGTGTTGGTGCAATTATTAAATATTGTACCTGTTTCAAATTTGTATCTGTTTTATGTATGATTGGCAAACCAAAGGCAGCGGTTTTACCAGTTCCTGTTTGAGCCAATGCAATAATATCCCGCGGCTCATCTTGCAACATCATCGGAATTATTTTTTCCTGAATCGGCATTGGATTCACAAAGTCTAATTCTTTAATCGCACTTAATATCTTTATATCTAAACCTAACTCTTCAAACGAATTCATTTAAAAGCTTTCTAAAAAATTTATGTTATATGATTTGTGATTTTTCTTGTAAAGATTTTACCGGCTGGAATATCAACTACTTTAATTGTTAGTATATCAGGCAAGTTTAATTTCTTTTACTATGATTTGGATCGGAATTAATTAAATCCGCAAACAAGAAGTAAATCGTTGGTGTAAAGATAAGTAAAAAAAAATAAAATAAATCATGGAAATCATATCACCTTAAAAAGATAAATATGATAAGAAAACCCTTTATAATTGGCAGAAAGGGCAATGTTAATCCGGCATTTGTAAAAATCAACTTGTTGGTTTTAGTATTATCGCTGTTCCACCGCCGGATGCAAGATTTAGTTTTATAGTTTGATTTTTTTTGATTGTTGATTTTTCAATCTCATATTTCATAGGATTCTTTTCCCAATCAGAATCCTTTGCATCTTTAAAAGTTGTCATCTCATATCTATCCGCATCCAGAAAATCTAATTTAATCTCAAATGATCTTGCTTCTTCATCTGTAATAGCGCCAACAAACCAATTATCAGAATTTTTATCTTTGCGGGCAATTATTATATAATCACCTGGCTCAGCCTTTAAAATTTTTGTATCACTCCAATTAACTGGCACTTGTTCGATGAAGGAGAACGCATCAGGAAATCGTTCATAGTTTTCAGGTAAATCAGCCGCCATTTGTATTGGACTGTAAATCGTAACGTACAGAGCAAGTTGTTTTTCAAGGGTTGTGTGAACTTGAAACTTACTTCCCGGTTTATAATAATCCATTTTTATTTGAAAAATTCCAGGAGTGTAATCCATTGGTCCGCCTATAAATCGAGTGAAAGGAAGAATAGTTTCATGCTCAGGTGGATTTCCGATACTCCAAGCATTAAATTCATTACCACGAGCAGCTTCTGCGGCTAACCAATTTGGATATGTTCGATGCAATCCGGTTGAGCGAACCGATTCATGTGAATTAACACAGATTTTATACTTTTCTGCCTTTTCTAAAACACGCGTAAAATGATTTACCATCCACTGTCCATCGTGATGTTCGCCGTGTGGAATTATTTTACCAACATATCCTGTCTTTACAGAATTGTAGCCGTGATCCTTCATAAAAGTAAATGCATCATCCAATCTTCGTTCATAATTTGTAACATAACCAGAAGTTTCATGGTGCATTATAAGTTCTACATTTTTTGATTCAGCATAATTTTGTAACTCAATAACATCAAAATCAGGGTAGGGAGTAACGAAATCTAAAACTTGTTCTTTCAATTTACCAAACCAATCTTCCCAGCCAACGTTCCATCCTTCAACAAGTACAGCATCAAAACCATGCCTTGCTGCAAAATCTATATAGCGTTTTGTATTTTCGGTTGTAGCTCCGTGCACTCCATTTGGAGTTAATGATTTCCAATCAACATCATCAAGTTTTACATTGTTAAGATTTGAGTAATTCCAGGACATAGTTCCAACATGCATTCCCAACAAAATTCCGATATATTTTATAGGTTTAATCCAGCTTACATCCTCAAATTTTGTTGGTTCGTTTAAGTTTAGAATTATTTTAGATGACAAAATATCTTCTGCTTTATTACTTACAATAATTGTTCGCCACGGGGTTGTGCAGGGTGCTTGCAGATAAGCTTTATTGTTTAAGGCATCCGGGCAAAGATGAGATTTTAAACTAAAATTATCTTTATCAATTGTTAGATACATTACCGGATAGTTTAATAGAGCCGCTTCGTGGATGTTGATATACAATCCTTCTTTTGATTTGAGCATTAAAGGAGTTTGAACAATATTATTTCCCGGTATTGATTTAACAATTATTTCATCAACAGTATTTCCTATATTAGAATTAATTTCAGAAAGCAGGGAAGTAGTGTAAACGTATTCCTGAGAATCATAATCACCAGGAATCCAAAATGTTTTATGATCGCCTGTTAAATTGAATTCCGTATTTTCTTCAAGTACAGTAAAGTAATTTAGATTTTCTTGTTTTGGAAACTCGTATCTAAATCCAATACCATCATTAAAAACCCGAAAAGTAATAACGATAGTTCGCTTTTCTTTTTGTTGATTTAAAGTCAACTGCATTTGATTGTAATTGTTTAGAATTTTATCAACCTCACCCCAAACCGGTTTCCATTCCTCTGAGAATGCTGAATTATTAATATCTGTGATTTCAAATCCCTGTATTAAATCAGCTTGATATAAAAGATCGATTCCTAATTTGCTGTCTTTAATTACTTGCAAACCCTCTATCATCAAATTATAAAATAACTCGCCGTTTTCAGAAAGTTTTATTGTAAGTTTTAATTTATTATCAGGTGAAGTGATTTCCTGTGAGTTGATCTGTCGCGGAGTAATAAGAAATATTGTAAACAATAATAAATATCTCATATCAAAAATCTTCCCTGATCTTATTTAGTTAATAAACTTCAACTCAAAACAATTTTACTTTTTATCAATTGCGCTATCCAGCATATTTAGAAGTTGAGCTTTAACAAATGGTTTGGATAAATAGTGAGTCATTCCTTGTGATAAAAATTCTTCCTGTTCCTTGCCCATAGCAAATGCAGTAATAGCAATTATCGGAACAGATTGATAACCATCAATTTTTCTTATCACTTTTGTTAATTCAACGCCATCCATTCCTCTGCGTAAATTTATATCCATCAATATGGCGTCATATTTATTTTGTTTTATTTTATTCAATGCTTCATAGCTGTCATTTGCAGAATCAACATCATAAAAAGATTTTGCAACTGTTGTAACATACTTTACAGAGATTTCATCATCCTCAACATATAGTATTTTTATTTGAGAATTTTGTTGAACTGATTCAACAGTTTTGTTTAGTTCAATAGTATTCAACAAGTTAGATTGAGTTGAAGCGCTATTAGAAAGGGGAAAAGTTACATTGAATGTAGTGCCTTTGCCCAATGAACTTTTAACTGTGATATCGCCATTCATCAAACCTGCATATTTTTTAGCAATTGTTAAACCAAGCCCTGTCCCTTCAAACCCCCGATTGTATCCTTCACTTGCCTGCCTAAATTCTTCCCAGATAAGATTTTGCTTTATATCAGATATTCCAACACCTGTATCAGCAACCAAAATATTTACTGATTCCAAATTAGTAGTAACTGTAATTGTTACCTTACCTGAATCAGTAAACTTAATTGCATTATTTATAAGATTATTAAATATACTTGAAAATAGGAGTTGGTCAACATTACATATTACTTCTTCCTGCTCTGTTGAAAAAGAATATTCAATAGATTTTTTCTTAGCAGCAGATTCAAAAAATCCAAAACTTTCTTTTAATAAAAGAATAATATTTTGTGTTTCTATATTTACTTCAACTTTTGAAGCTTCAAGTTTTGATAAGTTTAAAATCAAATTTAATGTTTCTAACAATCTATGACCTGAAACATTTATCGAATTTGCCATTGTAAAATAACTTGGATTATCCTTTAATTCATTCATCAAGAATTCACTAAAACCTAGAATACCAACCATCGGTGTTCTAAGTTCGTGACTCATATTTGCAAAGAAGCTCGATTTTACGCGGTTCATTTCTTCAGCTTTTTCTTTTGCAACAATTAATTCTTCAATCATTTTTTTCTTATCTGTAATATCTTCTTTTACAGCTACAAAATTAGTTATCATTCCATCAGCATTTATAATAGGCGAGATAAGAGCATTCTCCCAATATAAACTTCCATCTTTTTTTCGATTTCTAATCTCACCATGCCAGTTTTTACCGTTTGTAATTGTAGTCCACAAATGCGTAAAAAATTCTTTCGGGTGTTCCCCTGAATTTAAAATTCTTGGATTTTCTCCTTTAACTTCATCCAGGTTGTAACCTGAGATTTCTGTAAACTTTGGATTAACATATTCAATTTTTCCATTTGGGTCAGTAATAATGATACTTACCGGGCTTTGCACAATCGTTACAGATAGTTTTAAAGTTTCTTCCTCTGCTTTTTTATGTTGTATGTAAATACTTAATTCGTGTGCAACAATTTCAAGTATTTCGATACTTGAATTATCATAAGCGGTTGGATTATCATAACTTTGAACGACTAAAACACCAATTACCTTACCGCCTATTTTAAAAGGAACACCCAACCAAATTTCCGGTATTACTCCAATCATTCCAGCAGTCCCAGAATCAATTAATTTCTGTATTTCTTTCTTAGTAAGCAGTAAAGATTTTTTTTGTTCGATAACATAACCAGTCATAGAACCTTTAGCCTCCCATTCAGAAATTTCTTCAACCTCATCTTTATCAACATCTGATTTTAACAGACCAGTTGTTTCATCATAAAGAGCGATAAAAAAATTATTAACATTAATAATTATCGAAAGTTCTTTTCTAATTGATTCAAATAATTCTGTTAAAGTTTTATAACTGACAACAGCATCGGCAATTTTGTACTGTATCATCTGAAGTATTTCAGTTTGCTTTCTTTTGGTTATGTCTTCAACGGCGCCATAAACACCTAAAAGTTTTTTGTTTTGCTCATCCCAAATTGGCTGCGCAAAAGATCTTACCCACACTACGGATCCATTTTTATGATATGTTCTAATTTCTCGATTAACTTTTTCATTTCTTTTGAGTTGTTCTAAATCAAGTTCATCAAGTTCAAGTTCATCAGGATGGAGTGTAGCTCGCCATCCACCGGCTTTTCTGTATTCATCAACTGTGTAACCTGTAATCCGTTCAAACGATCCAGCTATCCAAACAATTTGGTGTACGCCTTCTGCACTGATTTGGGTGGAGAACAAATAATCTGATGTAAGATTTGAAATTGTGCGGTAGCGTTCCTCGCTTAAGGCTAATGCATCCTCGACCTTTTTTCTGTCGGTAATGTTTCTTGATACAGATAGAATACCAACAGGTACTCCCTTTTCATCTCTTAAAAATGATACAGTAGCTTCTACCCAAACCTTAGTTCCATCCTTACGCACCTGGTGCAGCTCAATCATTCGACTTCGCTGTTTATCTGCATTACCACTAGTCTCATTCTCTAATTCTTCAAGTAATATCTTTTGCATCTCACCAAAATCTTCTTGCGAAACTATTTTTGCAAATCCAATCTTCCTTAACTCTTCAGCAGTGTAACCCAATAGTTTTGTAACAGATGGGCTTACATAAGTGTAATTAAGTTTTAAATCAAAAACGGCAATGGAGTCGGCTGTATTTTCAGCAATAAGCTTGTAACGTTTTTCACTTTCACGTAATAGAGTTTCAGCTTTTTTCTTTTCTGTAATATCGTTAGCAATTGCAATAACAACTTTTTTATTAAAATAATTGCCCGGATACAACCGCACATCTTTCAAAAATTCATCTCCATTTTTTCTCTTACCCCAAAACTCAAATTGTTGTTTCTCTCCATTAAAAGCTTTTTCGAGAGAAACTGCAACAGATTCTAAATCATTTTTACCCGGGGCACTCACGTACTCAGGAGTTTTACCAATTAATTCCTCTCGATCATATCCGTACATAATTAATGCGCCGGTATTTATATCCGTAAAAATTCCGTTTTCATCAAGTATATAAATTGCTTCCGAAACACTATCAAATAATCTTGTATAACTTCTTTCACTTTCTTTAAGATTTTGTTCAGCTTGTAATCGTTTAGTAATATCATGTGCAACACCCTGCAAACCTACAACTTTTCCGTTTTTAAAAATGGGTCTCTCATAAAGTTCAATCATAACCTTACTGCCATTAGCGTGCAATATTTCAACGTAAACTGGTTCAGTAATAATATTGCCGTCTAAATGATTTCGAGTTCTCACTTTAGCTTTTTGATTTATAGGTGAATCAGAAGCAAACCAATGATTTTGATTTAACCATTTATCAACAGAGTATCCCGTAATATTTTCAACCGAAGGAGAAATGTATTCAATATTGCCATTTAAATTTTGAACATAGAAAAATAAATTCGGAGTTCCTTCAATAAGCAATTGCATTCTTTCCTTACTTTTCTGGAATTCTGCTTCAATTTTTCTTCTTTCACTTATATTTCTAAACACACCTTGTATTACATTCTTTCCATTTAATGTTAACATACTTGCTAAAACTTCAACAGGTATTTCTTCTCCGGTTGCAGTAACAAGAAAGTTTTCAAACGGTATTTTTAACCGTGTCGTTTCTATATGCTCAGTGAATGCTTTCGTAGAATAAGTTTCAAGTCGCTTTGGATGCAATTGAGATTGGTGCATTTTAATAACTTTTGAACGCGGCATTTTTAATAATCTTATCGCTTCTTTATTTGCATCAATTATCCTTCCGGTTTCAGGATCAGCAAGAAAAATAGCATCGGGTGAGTTATCAAAAAACGGATTATGTCTGATTTCATTTTCTTGAATAGGAAGTTGATTTTTTCTTTCATCTGTTTGATCTCTGAAAACTAAAACTACTCCAACAATTTCTCTTGTATCATTTTTGATAGGAGCAATACTATTGACAATTGGAATTTTCTTTCCGGATTTTGAGATTAACAGAGTGTGCTTTGCTAAGCAGGTAACTTTACCTGTTTTGATAATTTTTTTAATAGAACTTTCAGATTTTTTACCGGTTGCCTCATTAATAATGTTAAATACTTTTTCGAGCGGTTTATTTTTTGCATCCGCTTTTTTCCATCCACATAGTTTTTCAGCAACAGGATTCATTTGTTGAATATTACCTTTTATATCAGTTGTGATAACCGCATCAGCAATGCTATACAGTGTGGTACGAAAAAGTGCTTCGTTGGTTAATTTTGGTTCGATCTGAAATTGAGAAATTTCTTTCAGCAATTTTATTATAGAATTGTTTTCAGTGGTTTTACTCTTTTCGAGTTTTCTTATAGTTGTGTTGATTTTCTTTTTGAGACTATTCAAATTATTTTTTCCTTGTTTCATAAGGCTCTACTCTGATTTTACAAAAATGATTATTGAGTTTCAATAAGATTGAAATCACTTGACATGTATTACAAAATCTATTGACTGATAAAATATTTCCTTAAAAAAAACTATTGTATTACTAACTTAAATGTAAAGATAATTGATTTTTTAATATAATAGGAATAAAAAAAACAGATGTTTTTTTAGAAATTTGTTTTATGAAGAGGGTATGTAACCGAGGATGGAGATGAATAGATTGGTTAAGTGTTGCAAGCATTTGCGGTAAGTCTTGGTCAGAACCGGCTTAGGAGCTGATTGAACACTAAATTGAAAGTAACCAATATTGAATAGGCTGGTGCGGGCTAAACTATTAATTAAATCTAAATTTTGTCTATCGAATATTTAATCCCTAATAACCAAGCTGACCCAAGATATTCCCTAAAAAATAAATCACCTTCTGATTGGATTGAAAACCTATCATAAATGTGAATATCAAAACCTAACCCGAATTGACCGGCAAATACAGTCTTGTTTTTAGAGTTTATAAAAACACTTGCATGGTGATATTGTGTTTCTTCCAAATATCTAATGTCATCGTTAAATTGTGTCGAAATTCCAACGCCTAAATTCATATTGAATATTCCGATTTTCCATTTAATGTTACCCATAATATCAAATATATTATTATAACCATCACTTGATTTTTCACCATAGCTGCGACTGCCATCATATTTGTAAAATGAATATGAAACAAAACCTTGTGCAGAAAAAGATTTATTTAATTTGTATTCCGTACCAAGTCTAAATATTGGACCGGCTTTCCAAACTTGAAGCCCTCCACCGCCTCCACCAAAATTTCCAATTGCATCATTATCGCTTGCTCTACCGATATTTAAAAATAAGGCGAAATTATCTTGCTGAGCATTGATGAAATTGAAGCTTAATATTAGTAAGAGAGGAATTAGTTTTTTCATATTAAATTATAGATGTAACGGTCTTGCGCTTAACCTGCGTCTTTAATTATAAAGCCAGGTTGGTTAATAAATTATGGAATCCTAAATACTGTTCAAATTTTCAATTCTTAATTAAGTAAAGGATCTCGTTACCTGGTTAGCAATTTTAATATATGGATGTTGTTATTACAACTTTGAACTAATATGAGTAAAGCAGGCATCAGCGGTTATTTTCATAGGGTCCAAC
This sequence comes from Ignavibacterium sp., assembly GCA_018059515.1. Lineage (GTDB taxonomy): Bacteria > Bacteroidota > Ignavibacteria > Ignavibacteriales > Ignavibacteriaceae > IGN3. The sequence continues at coordinate 7,758 of JAGOXU010000025.1, read as the reverse complement.
CAATCAGCCTTTAGTATAAGTTCTTTTTCAGCAAGCGATAATTCAGTACAGCCGGCGATAATTGCTTCGGTTTCTAATTTATCAATAACCTCTTGCAGAATATTTTTTGCTTCGCTGCTTATTTGGGACCCTGTATTTTTTATTCCATAAATCGGATTATAAATTGCATCTGTAATTTTTTTCTGTATCTCTAAATCAATACCAGGTTCAAAATAATTTATTCCGATAGGTTTTATTGCTTTTCTAAATACTCCTGATTTTAATGTACCTTCAGTTGATAAAAGTGCTACACTTGAATAGCCTGCTGTTTTAATAAGCTTAGCAGTTTCTTTCTGTAAATCAATCCATGGAATTTTAGTTTGATTTATTATTTCATCATAAAAAGCATGGGCAGTATTACAAGTAATTACAATTAGATCAACACCTGCTTTTTCCAATTTTTTAATTACCTCTACTAAATACCCAACTGGTGAGTCCCCATTATTAAGGATAGCATCGGTACGATCGGGAGCTTTTGAAGCATTAAAGTAAATCCATTCGGGATAATTATCATCTCCTTTAATTCCATTTTTATTACAGACATCAAAAAATAATTTTTGAAAATGTAAACCGGCGGCAGTTCCCATTCCACCGATAATACCAAGAAGGGGTTTGTTGTTCATAAATATAAATTTTACTCTATTTTATTTTTAGCTTTAATCAAATTGTGCTGCTCTAACAATTTAATTACCTCTTTAACAGGAAGCGACAGTACATATTTATTATCATTGCCTGTCATTGTTTCAGCAGCAAATAGCGAATTAATAACTGCCTCTTCAGTCGCCTCAATAACTGCTTCAAAAAGGGGAGTCATCCTGTCGTTTCTCAATTCATCACCGACTTCAAAAAAATCATCATCAACTTCGTACGAACTTCTCAAATCAATTGCAGTCGAAAATGCGATTGCATATTCACCGCTTCCATTGGAACAATTGCCTCCTGTTCTTGCAATTCCATAAAGTGATCGCTTAGCAAGTCGTTTCAAATTTCTGGATTTTAGAGGAGCATCAGTTGCAATTATAATCATTACCGAACCATCGCCGGATTTGTTGTTTTTATTTTTTTTTAATTCTTCTTCAATGGGAATTCCGGATATTATTAAATTCCCACCGAAGTTAGTTTGAACCAGCACTCCGACAGTGTATCCTCCATTTATTTCAGATAAAACTCTGGATGAAGTGCCAATGCCTCCTTTGAAACCGAAACAAATTGTGCCTGTTCCAGCTCCTACATTTCCTTCTTCTACCGGACCAGATTTTGCATTTTGTATTGCATTAAATACGTGCTCTTTCCTTATATATCTATCTTGAATATTATTTAAACTGCCGTCATTTGTTTCACCAACAACGGGGTTAACCGAGCGAACATTTTTATTTTCTTCAAATGTTAATGTGTAATCTATTAAAGCATCTGCACAGGTAGGCACGGATAAAGTATTTGTAAGTATTATGGGCGTCTCAATATTTCCTAATTCTTCTACCTGGCTAATTCCAGTTAATTTTCCAAATCCGTTTTCAACATAAATTGCAGCAGGTATTTTATTCTGAAAAATATTTCCTTGATATGGAAGAATTGCAGTTACTCCGGTTCTGATATCTTGATTTTCAATTATTGTTTCGTGTCCGACCAGTACGCCTTTAACGTCGGTTATGGAATTAAATTCACCGGTTTTAAGTGATCCGAAATAAATTCCATAATCCCTTGGTTTTAATGATTGACTAAAAGTGAATGAACCAAAAGTAATAATAACTGCTAATAAAAATGTCAGTTTACATTTCAAACTAATCTCCATTATTTATTTTGACTTCATTGAACATAAAATTATTCCTGATAGAAATACAACTTTACAACTTAAATAAACATAAGTATGTTAAATCAACATCGAACAAAATCCTTACAAAAATACATCCATTAATAAACGGATCAAAAATCATTAACATAGTCATCACTATGTGAAAAAAACTAATTTTGGCAATCCGTAAAAACGGATTTAATAATATTTTTATATCCTCTTGACTTTGTATTTATAAAACGAAGTTAGGTAGCACCCAAGCTTAAAGAAAAACTTTACTTCAAAATCAAGATTTAATAATTGATATTTAAAATGAATTATCGTAGATATTTATTTAAAATTATTTCAAAAGGTTGTCCTCTTAATGGAACTTCTAAAGATTCTAATTGCTTAGTTTCTTTATTCCATTTCATACTTTCAACAATAAATGAAGATGTAAACTCTATTAAATTATCTTTAACTGAGTAGTTCCCTTCGTAATTAGTCTTACCTATTGGATAATTGCTTTGGACATTATCTGGAATAAACAATTCAGCAATAAATTTATAATTATCTTTGAATGTTATTCGTAAATATCCGCCCGATGATTGAATATCAGTACCTCCATCACTTTGACCAGGTTCTATAAATCTGGAACTTTCATGTAAGCCAAATAAATCTGAATTGATTTCAGTAGGCTGTTCATTATTACAACCAATTAATATAATTAAGAGAAGCAATAAGTACCTTTTATATGGATACATTTTTATACTCCTTTATTTTGTTTAGCTGCCTACCGGCAGGCACAATTGTCGATGATTAATCCCGATTCCTTATCGGGAAAGTTAATTAATTAAAACGGACACTTAAAACAACAAACTATAACTAAAACACAGTACCTTGTTATGATACAATCAGCTCGTCTATTGTATTTATCATAATTATGATATAATTTTGACATAAACTAAGGAGTAAAAATGCCAATAATAAAACCAATATCTGATTTAAGGAACAAATCAAATGAGATTTCTGAATTAGCACATAATTCTAACGAGCCAATATTCATAACAAAAAATGGAGAAGGCGATTTAGTTGTTATGTCAATGTCTTATTATTCAAAGATGCAATTAAAACTTGATTTACTCGGGAAATTATCTGTTGCACAAAATCAAAAAGCCGATGGCGATAAAGGGCGAACATTAAAACAAGTTATGACCAATATTAGAGCCACAATAAATGCCAGCAGATAAAATTCAAGTTCGACTTCTCCGAATTGCGGAAGAAGATTTTACGGAAATCATAAAGTTTATTGCAGATGATAATCCGATTGCCGCTGAATCAATTGCAAACAAAATAGAAAAGAACTTAGAACTGCTTTCTGATAATCTTAATTTGGGAAGAATGCCTAGAGATGAGGAAATCAAAAACCTTGGATATAGGTACATAATCGTCCAAAATTATATCATCTTTTACACAATTGAAGAAAGGACAATTCTGATTCATAGAATCTTACACAGTGCTAGGAATTATAAATCAATGCTTTAGCCTCCGAAGCAAAATAACGACATTACACCTAACCCGCTGCCGAGAACAAACGCGACAATCTAAATTACAAACGCCAATAATTATTAATTTAATTAATTAGTCCGCCGTGGCGGAGAACACTTAGAACAAAATCTATAACAAAAACACAATTTCAAAAATCTTCAGGACGTGAGATAAAAATTATGTAAAAATAAAAATCTATTAATTCAGTAATACTTAAAACACTAATTCCTTCGGAAGTCGGCGTTGAGTCGCAGGTTATACCACTTGCTACTAAATGTTGATCCAGAATATCCAATTATAATTTCCAAAAGAAAATGTTCCACTATAAACTGAAGTAGAATCCCACTGATCAATTCTAATAACACCATTTCTAAGAGTGTCATCAACATTCGGTACAAACCATTCACGTTTTTTATAAATAGAGTATAGGAATTCTGGAAGTCCATTATTTTGTTTTTTCATAAAAGCAACTGTATGCCAAAAACCACATTCATCGTGACAAAATCCATTTCTAGTGAAAAATAATGTATCACCACTGCTCTCTAAGGTCCACTTTAAAGTATCAATATCAAATGATCTAATCCAGGAATCAGATTCAACAATTCTATCTTTTGTATTCAAATCGAAGCAAAGATCAGATATACAATAATCTGTAATTGTTATTATAGGACTTGTAAGAACAGTATTGTGATTCTGAGCGTAAAAATAAAAAACAAATTGTCCGTTACTTCCGTTATATGGAATAAATAAAGAAATAGTTGAGTCAGAAGTTTTATTAAACTCTACTGCCTCATCGTTTAATTCAACGTATAATAAATCATAGCTGTTAAGATTTTGCCCGAAGGCAATAACTTTTTCTCCTTGTCTAGCAGAGTAATGGCTTAAAGTTGTTATACTAATATTAATATCATTATTTGGTGGATTCAATATATTCTCATCTTTAGAACAGGTATAAAGGGTAAATGCCAAAAATGAAAATATCAGGATTAAAATTAACCTTTTCATAACTACTCCTTAAGTGGTATAACGGCGTTGCCGGTAACCCTTCGCCCAAAACAAAAGCGACAAACTAAATTGCAAACGCCAATAATTATTAATTTAATTAATTAGAATGAACACATAGAACAAAATGCCGAACAAAAACTAAATGCCAAAAATCTTAAACCTGCCTGCCGGCAGGCAGGTCCGCCGAACTAAAATGGCGCTTGTCCCTTCGGGGGTCGGCGTTTAGGCGCTGATTATATTGCATTTAAATAATTATTGAATAACAATTACTGTATCTAAATAAGTTGAATCGTTTTGCCAAAATCTTAAAGTTTTGTTTCCACTTCCAGAAAAAAGAATTGTTTCTTCGTGTCTAAAAGAACCAGTAACCTCGATACAAGGTTGACCATCATATTTCCCAAAGACTTTTGAAATAAAAGTATTTCTGAAATTTTGATTTTCAGTTTTATAGTAATACCAACAAGGTGTTGGTGTTCCATATGTTGTAGTTACTTTTACTTCATTCCCGCTTATTTGGATTTTATCAATGCTTGTTGCACCAAATGCTTGGATCATTGAATTATCTACTTCATTTGTATCGCAAGAGTAGAAAAACGAAAAGAATAATGTTATAAAAAATAATATTTTCATATCATCACCTATGATATTTGTTTTGCAAAATAACGACATTACACCTAACCCGCCGCCCCAAGCAAGGAAGCCGAGTAAAACACAATTGCTGATGATTAAGCCGTAGGTGCTTAACCCTGCCTACCGTCAGGCAGGTTGCTCAGCAAAGCACCGAAGGCAAGTTAATTAATTAAAACGAACACTTAGAACAAAATGCTAAACAAAAACAAAACGCCAAAAATTATAAATTCGCCGAACTAAAAAGGCGGTCGGCGTTGAGACGCGGGTTAGGTGCGATTAAATTGGTTTATATTTTCCTTTAATGATAAAACTATTTCCAGGTAAAGACAAATAAGTTTTCAGCGTATCATAAATTGCTTGATATTTATATCCATTCAACAATGAAGGTATATTATTACCAAAGGGTTGTATAACTGGGAATATTATTTCAGAAGTTCTGAACTCAAAATTAATTCCTAGCCTATTATCAAATTTACCATCAGGTACTGAAATCAAATTCTCATTAAGCTTATCAAAACCAAACAGCTCTAATAATCTAATGTTGTTTATCATATTTGACTCTGAACCATCTGGTATCTTAAGATAAATATCCAAATCAAGATTAGTGATTTGTCCAATGTATGGGTGAACTTGATAAATATTTTTCATCTTCAATTTCCAAGCGTCTTCATACTGTGGTTTGAGAAAGTTAGGTTTTACAAGCTTCAATACACCTCTTGTTTTAGAATTGTTTACAAGTTCAGAAATAAACTCTCCATAATAAAAATCGTCAGCAGGTCCGGGGTTATTTTCAATCTTATAAGCTATTGCAATCACATCTTCGTCCAAGAGTGGATTAATAAAAGTAATATATCCTGTCTCAGGATGAAAAATGTAGTCGATGCCTTCATTTAATAATGTAAAACGACATACTTCCACTCGCCCGGGTATAGCCGTGTTATTATTTCTGTATGAATCATCATACATACTATCAGCGGTTCGAGGTGGCAAATTAATATAAGCAGCTGCTATTATATTTTCAGTATCAAAAATTGAACTTACAGATTTATAAACCTCGATATCTTTTACAATATATTTTGGCATTACAATTGGAGTTATATTACCATAAAATTGCGTAAAAATATTTAGTGTCGAAGATGTGTCAGTATAAATTTGATCAATAAAATAATTATTGTCAGAGTATTGTAAAAAATCAATTTCAAAGGATACTCTATCATCAATTGGTGTTGTGATAGGATCACACTCTTCTTTATTACATCCAATAAAAAGTGAAGTAAATAAAACAAAAGAGATCAATAAGTATTTCATAATGCACCTTTCTTTTTTGATTGAGAAAAGAAAAGGTAAAAACTTAACATAATCTGTCCCTTTCGATTTATGCACCTAACGGCTTTGCGCCTAACCCGCCGCCCATAACAAGGAAGCCGAGTAAAACCTGCCTACCGGCAGGCAGACACAATTGCCGATGATTAAACAAACTGCATTTATTTTGCTTTCGCAAGTGCAGTTTGTAAGTTAATTAATTAGAATGAACACATTGAACAAAATGCCGAACAAAAACTAAATGCCAAAAATCTTAAACCTGCCTGCCGGCAGGCAGGTCCGCCGAACTAAAATGGCGCTTGTCCCTTCGGGAGTCGGCGTTTACGCGCTGGTTATATTGCTTTTTATTTTTATTGTAAACCTTTTAAATATTCTTCTGCTGTTGCAATTAGAATTTTACTTTTCTTATAATCAACTTTATTTCTTGTTAATATAATAGATATTCCATTGTTTACAGCTGTGAAATATTGAATCGCATCTTCAAAATCTGTGAATTCAGAATTTAGTGATTGCTCAATAACTTTTTCATCAACTGGTAATATTTTTATTAAAGTCTTCAGCTTTCTAAGACTTTTTAATGCAAATAGATTTGATGTATTTTTTCTAAGAAGATAATGAAGATTTGCAAAAACTATTGGGGAAGTAAATCCAATAATTTTTTGCTGATCAATTAATGTAAATAACTCAGCAGCATAAATGTAATTTGGATCTCTTTTTGCAAGTAAATCTAAAATAATGTCAGAATCAACAAAAACCTTTTTCATTTAGAATACTTCTCTTCAAGATGTTTACCATAAGTTTCTTTGATATTTATGTCTTCTGATAAATTCATAATCCCAGATAATTCTAATACATTTGGAGAAATTTCAATTTTATTCAGGGTTTCTTTATTAGAAATCATATTAAAATAATTTTCAACAATTCCCGAAAGACTTTTTTTGTTTTTCTTGGCGTATTTTTTTGCTCGTTCAATAGCTTTTTTATTTAGCTTCAATGTTAATTTTGAATTCATTATAACCTCGTTTACGTATTATTACTTGATAAAGATACGTACACTCCAATTTAAAATCAATATGATTTAAGCGATATCGACGGCATTACGCCTAACCCGCCGCCCAGAACAAGGAAGCCAAGTAAAACCTGCCTACCGACAGGCAGGCACAATTGCCGATGATTAAACAAACTGCACTTAACTTGCATCAGCAAGTGCAGTTTGTAAGTTAATTAATTAGAACGAACACATTGAACAACAAACTATAAATAAAACTACACCTCTAAAATAATTAATCTGCCGAACTAAAAAGGCGGGCGGGTTAAGGCGCTTGTATGTTTAAAGTGAACAAATAAAAATTGATTTTAATGATAATATTTTATTCCTTACGGTAGAGAAGGTTGAGGCGTTAGGCATCAATAGCCTGTTAACCAGTTTCTTCCTTCCGTCA
>JAGOXU010000167.1 GCA_018059515.1 Ignavibacterium sp. | reverse complement strand
CCGCCGGAAACAACTAAAGATAAAAATGGAAACTCAGGTTTTTGCTGCATTAAAAATCCGGAAAAGATATGTCCTTCAATATGATTAACACCTATGAGTGGTCTATCCAAACCAAACGCTAAACCTTTTGCATAAGTTAATCCAACAAGTAAAGCACCAATTAAACCTGGACCAGCAGTTGCGGCAATAAGATCAACATCCTTTAATTCTATATTAGATTTCTTTAATGCAGATTTGACAAGCGGGTTTACCATTTGAAGATGAGCGCGGCTAGATAACTCAGGAACAACACCGCCATAGTTTTTATGAAAATCCTGTGAAGCAATTAAATTAGCAGTAAGCTCATCCCCTTTTAATATTGCAACAGAAGTTTCATCACAAGAACTTTCAATTCCAAGTACGATCATCTTCTTCCAAAAGTTAAAAAGCTTTTAACAATGTGCCAAGCCATCGAAGGGTTTTCCTTTAAGCGTCTTACAGAATAAGCGTACCAATCTTTACCATAAGGAACATATATTCTAATCTTATAGCCATCAGCATTTATTTTATCACGCAAGTCTTCTCTTACACCAAGCAGCATTTGGAATTCAAATTTATCTTTTCCAATGTTTTGCTCTTTGATGCGAGTATAAGCTGCATCAATCAATGGTTTATCGTGAGTTGCAATGCCAACATAATTACCATCTTTAAATAGTTGATCCAGTAACTTTAAATAATTATCTCTTACTTCCTGCTTACCTTTATATGCAATAGCTGCGGGTTCAACATAAATTCCTTTACACAACCTGTAATTAGTTCCTATTTTATTTAATGCAACAATATCATCAAAGGAACGTTTCATATAGGCTTGAATTACAACACCAACGTTTTTGTAATCCGGATAAATTCTTTTGTAAAGATTTAAAGTCTTATCCGTAAATGGCGAGTCCTCCATATCTATTCGAACAAAGTTTTTATACTCGGCTGCTTTTTTAACAAGCTCAAGAATTTGTTGGTAGGCAAATTCTTCATCAATTGCTAAACCCATTTGAGTAGGTTTGATAGAAAGATTAGCCATCAATTTATTTTTTTCGATAGCTTCTAAAACTTCCAGGGCTTCATTTTTACATAGAATTGATTCCTCTTTATTAGCAACAGATTCACCAAGCACATCTATCGTTGCATAGATACCTTTAGAATTTAATTTTTTTACAAAGTCAACTGCTTCTTGAAGCGTTTCACCGGCGATATACTTTTTAGAAAAGAATCCAACTACTGGTTTAGGCATTAATTGAACTGCACGAACGATAAGATTATTGAAAGCGTCCACAACAAACTCCTTTAAAATTGCTTTCCAAATTTAATGTTTTTTATGGATGGAATAAAAATGAATTGACTATTGAATAGGATCTGAATTGACACATCTTTTAGAGGTTGTGTTAAATTATTCTAAAACGTCGCATCGAGCGAAGTCGAGATGTGAATTTATTAAAAAATGCTCGGCTTCGTCCCAGCCTACCGGCAGGCAGGTCCGCTCAGCCTGACGAATACAAATTCTCACACAACCTCCTTCTTGGGAATAACATCAAGAGATGAAACTATTTAATTCCCAGTGTTAATAAAAGAAGATCAAACTTCATTTTTAATTCTTCAATGCTCCCATCGTTAGAAAAAATGAAATCAGCCCGTTTCTTTTTTTCATCCTCTGGTATCTGATTTAATTCCCTGTTTATAAAATCTTCTTCTGTAAGTCCAGCTTTAATTTTTCTTGCAAGTCTTAAATCTCTTTGAGCCGTAATTAAAACTACATAATCAAACATTGCTTCCATGTCTGCTTCATAAATCAATGCAGCTTCAACAAAAACAACTTTATTGGATTTTAAAATTTCTGCAGAAGATTTTTCAATTGATTTTATAACTCGTGGATGAAGAATTGATTCTAACTTTTGCAGTTTTGTTGAATTCTTAAAAACCTCACTTGCTAAAAAAGATTTATTCGGTTTACCAGCTTTAAATGATTTTTCCCCAAATTCTTTAATTACTAAACTTTTTATCTTTTCATCTTCATCTAAAATCTTTTTTGAAATATCATCGGCTTTAAGAACCGTAAATCCAGCTTCTTCTGCAAATTGTGCAAATGTGCTTTTACCTGAACCGATATTTCCTGTTATTGCAATTTTCATTTCTCACTCCATTAATAATGTGATGCTATCCATAAAATATTGGAATAAAAAAAATGTCACACCGAGCTTGTCGAAGTGTGACATTTTTATAAAAACAATTTTCAACAAAAGTTATTTTGCGTAACCAACTTTTCTAACTTCACGAATTACAACAACTTTAATTTGACCGGGATAATCCATTTCTTCTTCTATCTTTTGAGCAATTTCTCTTGCTAATCTATCAGCATTAGCATCATCAACTTTATCATGTTCAACTACAACCCTAACTTCTCTGCCCGCTTGTATTGCATAAGTTTTTGCAACACCTTCAAATGATTTTGCCAGTATCTCTAAATTCTCTAATCGTTTCACATAACTTTCTAACGGTTCACGTCTTGCACCGGGTCGTGCACCGCTTATTGCATCTGCGGATTGAACAAGCGCCGCAATCGGATGTTCCATTTCAATATCTTCATGGTGAGATCCAACTGCATTAACTACAATTGCATGTTCTTTAAATCTTTTAGTTAAATCATAACCAAGTAACGCATGCGGACCTTCGATACTTTTATCAACAGTTTTACCAACATCATGCAGCAAACCAGCTCTTTTTGCCAAAACAGGATCAAGCCCCAATTCAGCAGCCATAATACCTGTTAAGTAAGCAACTTCAACACTGTGCTGCAATAAATTTTGCCCATAACTTGAACGATATTTCATTTTACCGATGTGTTTAATTAACTCGGCATGCATATTGTGTAAACCAAGTTGTAAAATTGTGTTTTCACCCTCGCGCTGGATTTCCTCCTCAAGTTCTTGCGTTACTTTTTCAACAACTTCTTCAATTCTAGCTGGATGAATTCTACCATCAGAGATTAATCTTTCTAAAGATAATCTTGCAATTTCTCTTCTGAATTGATCAAATGAAGAAAGGATAACAGCTTCAGGAGTATCATCAACAATTACATCAACACCGGTTGCAGATTCAAAAGCACGAATGTTTCGTCCTTCCTTACCGATGATTCTGCCTTTCATTTCATCGTTTTGAATTTGAACAACTGATACAGTAGTTTCGATAGAATAATCTGCCGCAGTTCTTTGGATAGCCTGCACAATTATTTTTTGTGCTTCTTTTTTAGCATCAACTTTTGCACGATCGTGAATTTCTTTTATGGTTTGTGAGGCATCTATTTTAGCCTGATTAACCATATTTTCGGCAAGCATTTTTTTAGCTTCTTCAGAAGTTAAACCAGATATTTTTTCAAGTTTATCATTCTGCTGAACTTCAAGATTTTTTATCTCAACAGATTTTTCATCAAGATTTAATTTAAAATCCTGTAATTGTTTTTCGAGTTTTCTTAACTCTTTTTCTTTTTGAAGAACTAAGTCAAACTTCCTCTCGCTGTTTTCTTCTCTTTGTTGAATTTGTTTTTCGAGATTAGAAAGTTTTTGTTTTTTCTGATTTACCTCTGTATCGAACTCTATCTTTTTTTTGTACCACTCATCTTTTACCTCAAGAAGTTTTTCGCGTTTAAGGTTAGCAGCTTCTTTTTTAGCATCTTGAATTATCGATTCAGCTTTTTCTTCTGCAGCAACAATACTTTTTTTGCCAACTTTAGAATTAAACATCCAGCCTAAATAAAAAAACAAAACAATTAGAACCACCACCATTGGTATTATAATAATCAGATCCATATTTCCTCCGTACTGTATATTTTTATAAATACCGACACTGCCGCGGCTAATAGGAAAAACCCTATTTATGCACGGTGGGAACGCGCTCGAAAGCTTTTTACTTCCACTGTCCTAACACAAAGTTAGAATCCTGATAAATCAGGATGAGGCCTGTAATACGCGCCGAAGTTCACACTCCCTTATTAATTCAACTGTTAGTTTTTCATTAAAAAACGGCAGTGCGGTAAATTTTAAGATGGGTCAGACATTTCAGGTTCTTTTAGAAGAAGCTTTATTCTCTTTATTTTATCTGTGGCTTGTATCAGAAACTCACGGTTTTTATTTTTTTCAATAAACAAATCGTAGGCAATATTTAAACAAGCAATTATAGCTATAGTTTGGGCGGGCTGATCTGGCAGCTCGTCCTTGGTTTCTTCCATTACTTTATTTACATAAATGGCAAGCTCTTTTGCTATTTCTTCATTTTCTACAAGTAGAGAATACTCTTTATCAAAGATTTTTATTTTTAGCTTCTTTTTATCAGTCATTGAATTATCCACACCATCTAACAATCATTTATTATTAAGAACTATTTTTATGAACTTAAGTGAAAATCAATTTTAGAAATTATATCCTGTAACTTTAATTTTAAATTTTCCTTCTCCTTAGAGTTTAATGTATTAAATATATTTCCCTCTTCATCTTGTTTTGATAACAAAATTTCCTGTTCATATTCTATCATTTTTTTCTGTAAGATAGAATTATCCTGTCTAAGTTTTGCAACTTGAATTTCTAATTCAGTTTTTCTTTGTTCGGTATCTTTAAGCTTATTGCCAATTGTGGCAATCTCAGCCTCGATAGAAGATAAATCATGAATTATTGAGTCGTATTTTGCTAAATCAACCAATTATTTACCTCTTAATTGAGCTTTAAATTCTTTTGTTATCAGCGAAATTAAATTGTTAAAATCACTTTCAACTTCATCTTCAGTAAGAGTTCTGTTAGCATCATAATATTCAAGTGAAAACGCTAAACTTTTTTTATCTGCACCTAAAGAATCGCTTTCAAAAAGATCAAACACAGAAACTTTTTTAAGAAGCGGTGAACTTTTCTTTTTAATAAAATCCTTTACCTCAAGATATTTAACTGATTTATCCAAAACAAAAGCAAAATCTCTGATAATTTTTGGATACTTTAATGGTTCAGTATATGTTTTTTGATTTGATTGAATTGCTTTTAATGCCGATAAATTAAACTCAAAACAGTAAACATCCTGATTGATATCAAATTGTTTAAGAACTTCGCTTTTTACTTTTCCACCTATTCCTATCTCAACTTCTTTAAAGCTTTTTGTTAAGTAATAAGCGTAAATTACATTTGCGGTCGAATAATATGAATCAATTAAAACATTGTCAAGGGTTAACTTACTTAAAAATGAATCAACTAGTCCTTTTATAAGATAGAAATCTGTTTCCTTCTCATCGGTATTCCAGTTTTTTACAGCATCATATCCACTGATAACAAACAATAATTTTTGTGTTTCATTAAAATCATCGAATGATTTTATTTCATTAACATTTACTTTATTAAATGTATCACCAATCTCAAACAGCTTTAAATCCTTTACGCCTTGTCTGATATTTTTAGATACTGTTATTAATGCACCTGATAATAAAGACGTTCGCAAACATTCCATATCTGCACTTAATGGATTTGAAATTTTAATTGGGCTTCCTGTTAAAGCAGCATCTTTTTCAGCTTGCAAGGGATTGTTTATCATTTCAAAAAATCCGAGTGCATTTGCAGCCTGTCTTATAATTTCATCAGCTTCGGTTTCATCAGTTTTCTTTTCAAGAGTTATATTGATTTTAGAAACCGTTGGAATATTATCGTAACCATGAATTCTTGCAATCTCTTCAATCAAATCAATCTCTCGTTCGATATCAGGACGAAAAGTTGGAACTGAAACTAATAACTTATCTTCATCTAATACTCTAATCGCTAATCCTAATCTTGAAAGAATATTTTTTATTTTTCCTGATGGAACTTCATATCCCAATATTTTTGTGGTTCGAGAAAATCTTAACTCAATTTCTTTTGGATAAATTACATCAGGATAAACATCAATTATTCCATTTGCTATTTTTCCGCCAGTTAATTCCGCAACAAGCTGTGCACATCTATTGGCGGCATATTTAGTAATGTTCGGATCAGTTCCTCTTTCAAAACGATATGATGCATCTGTGCTCAATCCAAGTGCTTTAGATGTTTTTCTTATGCCGGATGGATTGAAGTAAGCACTTTCAATCAAAATATTTTTTGTTGATGAAGTGATTTCTGAATTTTCTCCGCCCATTACTCCTGCAACGGCAACTTCATTTTTTCCATCACAAATCATTAAAGTGTTTTGCGGTAGTTTTCTTTCTTTGGAATCAAGAGTAATAAATTTTGTTTCTGATTTTGTACTCTTAATAATTATTTTTTTATCAGATAGTTTATCAAGATCAAAAGCGTGTAATGGTTGTCCGCATTCGTGTAAAACTAAATTTGTTATATCTACAATATTATTTCTTGGACGTAATCCAATTTTTTCTAATCTATCTTTTAACCATTGTGGTGATTCTTTTATCTGAACATCTTTTACAACTTTTGCAATGTAACGCGGACAGTTAACTTTATCTTCGATCACAACAGAAGCTAATTTATTTATATCTTCTTCAATCTCATTAAGTTTTATTTCAGGGATATGTAAATCCCTATCAAACAAAGCAGCTAAATCTCTTGCAACTCCAATGTGTGATAAAGCATCCGGGCGATTTGGTGTAATAGCAATTTCTAATATTACATCGTTAAGATTAAGCGCATCTGATATTGATTGTCCGGCTTCAAATGAATCATCCAAAATCATTATTCCATCGTGGTTATCACTTAAAAGCAATTCGTCTTCAGCGCAAATCATTCCGTTCGATTCAGTACCGCGAATTTTTGCTTTTTTAATTTCAAAATTTCCATTAGGGATTATGGTTCCAATAGGCGCAAACACAACCTTTTGTCCTGCTGCAACATTTGGAGCGCCGCAAATAACTTGAAGATCAACTTTACCATCAAACACTTTACAGATTGTAAGCTTATCAGCGTTTGGATGTTTTTCTGTTTCTTTAACAAACCCTACAATAAAATTTTTATAAAGTTTTTTTTGATCAACAACATCTTCAACTTCTAATCCAGACATTGTAAGTTTAGTAACAATATCATCGGTGCTGATATCATTTAAATCAACAAATTCTTTTATCCAACTAAGTGAGATTTTCATTTTCTTATATCCACATTAAAACTGTTTTAAGAATCTCAAATCATTATCAAAGAAAATTCTTATATCCGTAATTCCATATTTTAACAACGCAATTCTTTCGATGCCCATTCCAAATGCGTAGCCTGTATATTTTTCTGAATCATAATCAACAAATTTAAAAACATTAGGATCAACCATTCCACAGCCGAGTATTTCTAACCAGCCGGAGTTTTTACAAATCTTACAGCCCTTTCCCTTGCATAGATAACAAGTAATATCCATTTCAGCACTTGGTTCAGTAAACGGAAAGAAGCTTGGACGAAATCTGTATTTCAAATCTGAACCATAAAATTGTTTTGCGAAAGAAACTAATGTTCCTTTCAACTCGGCAAATGTTACATCGGTATCAACATAAATTCCATCAACTTGATGGAACATACAATAACTTCTTGCAC
>JAGOXU010000166.1 GCA_018059515.1 Ignavibacterium sp. | reverse complement strand
CTTTTAGGATGATCGGGATAATTAATAATAACTCTAAACTCGGTTTGCACAGGCTTATCAGAAAAATCTGAAGCGTTTACTTTTAACTTTACATCTTTACCAAGCTGAAAAAACCATTTATCTGGCGAAGTTGAAATCGTAAAAGAGCCGCGAGTTACAAATGCTCTTGAAGAACCAGAAATCGCTCTGCGGGATGCATCAGTAACTTCCGCAGAAATTATATACTGATAATCGTAATCTTTATACGATTCAACTTTGTAACTAAATTCAAACTTGCCATCTTCATTTAAAACTCCGGATTCCTGATGAATCATTTCCTGCTGCCCGCCAAAGTACCTTTCATTTCTAAAACCTTTGTAAAACCAGCTCCACTCGCTAAAATACCACCACGGGCGCCAGTAAGTTTGTTTGTAAATATTAACCAGCACAGTTGCATTTTTAACCGGGGAACCAAAATAATAATCAGCAGAAACTGTGGCGGCTATTTTATCGCCGTTTGCATACTGAGGTTTATCTGTTGATACATTTACTTTATACTCAGGTTTTTTGTACTCCTCAACCGAAAATGAGCCATAATAACTTTGTCCATCTTTGGTAAGATAAATTGAATAAACTCCAAGATCGGCTTCAGTATCTAAAACAAAACTTGCGGAAAGTGAACCGAATTCATTTGTTTCTGCTTCACCGGAATAAACTTCTTTGTTCTTTGGAGATTTTACTGAAATCCCAATTTTGGCATTGGGAACGTTTAATATTTCATTTCCTTTTTTGTTGCGAAAGATTGCTTTAAAATTCACTTCCTGCGCTGGTCTGTAAACAGGTTGTTGGGTATAAATGTACGCAGTTAGATATTCATTCTGATTACGATTGAAATAAAAATATGGATCGCTTAAAATTATTTCATCACCGGTATATCCGTAAAGTTGGACGTAACTGTTTTCTAATCCCTTAATGTCTGACAAACTGGAAAAAAGTAATCCATCTTTGTCCGAAATTTTTGAATCGAGCATTTTTCCGTTCTGATAAAAATCAAACCTTGCCTTTTTAACAAACTCACCAGTTTTAGCTTCTGCTATAAAAGCCAGAATTTCTTTTTGATTATTTTTATAAACCATTGCATAATTAGTCACCACAATTGCGCAGTATCCAACTTTATCTTTACGGATCGCCTGAACAATGTAAATTCCTGGTTCATCTATCTTACCAACTGTAACTTCGCCATTGTTATTATTTATTGTGGATAGGTTAAAATCCCACTCTTTTATAAATCTGGTGTGTTTTAGCAAAAGTTCTTTGTCTTTTCCCCAAACATCAAACGCATATCGGCTGGTATTATTCTCTAACAAGGAGAAAAATCTCACTGGATCTTCAATCTTTAAAAGCTTAAAGGCAAACTTTTTTGTGCTTTGTCCATAAGAGTACAGATTTAGTTTAGCAATATCTCCAGGTGCAAATGTTGTATAGTTCGAAAGATAGAAATTATCATTTTCATCAGACAGCAGCATTTGAGTTGAGCCGCCAATAAAAAATGATGTAATAAAAACTGCAATTAGGAAAATTATTCCTCTTTTCTGAATCGATCTCATATTTTTCTCCGATTTTAGAGCCTTATACAAACTTAAAAAATAAAAGTGCCAAAGTCTTTAACTATTTTCTATTGTTCACTGATGGAAAGCCAAGGTCAAATTTTTAAAATACACTAAATCCGACTTTAATACTAAATAAGTCGGATGATTGGGGTTGTGTGATACGAGACCTTGAGGACAAATATTCTGTTGGATAGTCTAAAGGCTCGAACTAATTTTGTATCAGCAATCCGATATGTTTAATTAAAAAGAGGTCTTATTGAGATCATTAGTAAAGGTATTTTTTGTTCTTATTTTAGTTGCGCTGGTTGGTTTTACTGTAATAGTAAACGAAGATAAAATAACTGAGCCGGTTGTAACTGAAGATTCAGGTTCTGTAGAAGAAGCAGTTGTAACTGCTGATCGTTCTTTGGTTGAGTTTGTGGATAAGGGTAGCATGAAAGCATCATGGTATGGTCCCGGTTTTCATGGTAGATTAACCGCAAATGGAGAAGTTTATGATCAGATGTCATTTACAGCAGCTCATAAATCACTAAAATTTGGCACATTATTAAAGATTACTAATCCCAGAAACAACAAATCCGTTGTTATCAGGATAAATGATAGAGGTCCTTACATTAGCGGAAGAGATCTCGATCTTTCTAAAGCAGCAGCTCTTGAACTTGGAATGGTTAAAAGAGGCGTTGCAAAAATTAAGGTTGAAGAAATCAAAATTGCAGGATTAGATAATCTGGTGATGAACTAAGAAAAAGTCATCATATTTAAGAATTAAAACCCGGAATAACCGGGTTTTTCTTTTTTAAATCTTATTTATTCATTCTTAAACCAAATTTAAATTGAATTACTTTCCTGCTTACGCTATTTTAGCATAGTAAATATGAACAATTAATAAAAATCATTTAATAATCGGAGTAATTATGTTAAGTAAAATAAAAGAATTATTGGGTAAAGATGCTGATTCGCTGTTATCGTACAAAGCAAAATTTCCAAAAGAGCAATTAAATTTACCAGGACCAGATTTTGTTGATAGAATCTTCGCTCAGACAGACAGAAATATTAATGTTTTAAAGAATCTCCAATGGATTTTTCAAACAGGAAGATTAGCCGGAACAGGCTATGTTTCAATTCTTCCGGTTGATCAGGGAATTGAACACAGTGCGGGCGCATCTTTTGCACCAAATCCGGTTTATTTTGATCCAGAAAATATCGTAAAACTTGCAATCGAAGGCGGATGTAATGCTGTTGCATCTACACTTGGTGTGCTTGGAATGACTGCAAGAAAATATGCACATAAAATACCTTTTATTGTAAAAGTTAACCATAACGAACTTTTAACATACCCAAATAAGTTTGATCAAATAATGTTTGCAAGTGTTGAGCAGGCTTATGATATGGGTGCGGCTGCTGTTGGCGCAACTATCTATTTCGGATCGGAAGAAAGTGCGAGACAGATAATTGAGGTAAGCGAAGCTTTTCAATATGCACACGAGCTTGGTATGGCTACAATTTTATGGTGCTATTTAAGAAATCCGGCTTTCAAATCTGATAAAGATTATCACGTTTCTGCTGATTTAACCGGACAAGCAAATCATCTTGGCGTTACAATAGAAGCAGATATTATCAAACAAAAACTTCCTGAAAATAACGGCGGATACAATTCATTAAAAGGTTTCGGAAAAACTCATAAAAAAGTTTACACTGATTTATCAACCGATCATCCAATTGATCTTACTCGTTACCAGGTAATTAATAATTATATGGGTCGTGCAGGATTGATAAACAGCGGCGGTGCTTCCGGCGATAACGATTTTGCAGAAGCAGCTAAAACAGCAGTAATAAATAAACGAGCTGGCGGAATGGGATTAATTTCCGGACGTAAAGCATTCCAACGTCCAATGGCTGATGGTGTTAAATTATTAAATCTTATTCAAGATGTTTACGCTGAAAAAGATATAACGGTAGCTTAATTATTTTATATAATATTGAATTAAAAGAGGCTGCCTTATGAGACAGCCTCTTTTTATTATGTAAGTTCAAAAAATAGTTGCGTACTAATCAATCACTTCAAAAACATCATTTTTTTGGAATTAGTGAAAGAGCCAGCCTGTATTTTATCCGAATGGATCGCTATGCGATAAATGTAAACACCGCTTGCAAGAGCAGATGCATTAAAGTTTACTTCATACCTGCCAGCTTCTCTATATTCATTAACCAATGTTATCACTTCATTCCCAAGTATATCATAAATCTTTAATGTTTGATGACCGCCGACTGGAGACTGCCAACTGATCTTTGTACTCGGGTTAAATGGAATTGGATAATTTTGTGCAAGATCGTATTCTTTAATAACTGCATTGCCTGTGTAGGAAATTGTTTTTGTGTTAGTTTTATTTCATACCACGTTACCGCTGCCGGAGTTTTCTATAACCAATGCAAAACCAGGCTCACAATTTGAATGCACTTTTAATTTAAGAATAACTGTTCTATTCCCAATTCCACTTGTATTAACAATATAATCAAGATTATTATGCTCCGTAAGATTTGTTTTTGAATACTGAACATTATCGTACTCACCAATAATTTCGGTGGTCTCATAATCAACCAATTGTAAACTGTATAAAATATAATCATTATCTAATAAAACTGCTTTTGCAGCTAAAGTATCTGTAACACCGTATTGAATACTGAATGTAAAATTGCTGTTATCATTTAAAGAAAATGGATTACTTACAAGATATTGATTAAGAACTTCTTCATTATACAAACTTGCAGTATCATCAATGGATACAAATCCAATATTTGCATCATCAACTAATATTTTTCCAAAATTAAAATAAAATGAAGCGCTGTCTTTATTTACCACGCCACTTCTTCCTTCAGTGCCGCCAAATATATTTTGAAGTTTATTTAATCCGTAAAAGCTGCCAAGATTTGCAGATTGAGTAAAATAATACGGAACGCTTGCTGACTGCAACGTTGTTGCGTACATATTTGCGGATGTTGAGCCTTTGTTTAATTGCACATCCTGTCCGAATATATTTAAACTTCTGATTGCTGAAAGTGACAGCGAGCTGTTTACCATATAGGCAGTGTTATCTTCACTCCAACTTAAATAATATGCAGAGTAATTGTCCGGTCTGTTTATATTAGGGTTTATGCAGTTAAATTCGCCGCCCGTAGTATTAAAAGACCAAAAATATGAATAGCCGGGATCGCGAAAAACAATCTTTTTACTGTAACCATAGTTATTAGCTTCCCAAACAACCCTTGCACCATTATTAACTGCAATAATTGATGGCTTATTATTGTAGGTATTACCACTTATTGCTGATGTTGTTTGTGCGCTGCTTACGTATAAATGAGTCGGCTGATTTGCATCATCTGTAAGTGTACGGTAGCTTATCTGATTGCTGTTTTCATAACATAGTTGAAAAGGTTGTCCTGAGTTTTTATAAACATCTAAGGTTGGGTTAATTGATGCTGCACTTGTTCTTGACATTATTACAGGTGTTGAGGTAAACCAGGAAACTAAAGGCATACCATTAGCATTTAAATATAGATTTGCGTACTTGTAGTATAATCCTTTTGGTGGACTGTTTAATATTACATCAGGCGCATCGTTTAAAGACCACACAAAAAGTAGCTTACCATTTGGGTTTACTGAAACAACAGGCGTGGTATTAACTTCGTTAATTACACCAATGCTGTGGCTGTATGTAGCAAGAATATAATAATTTATAAAAACCCCATCCTTAAATATTTTTGCAGTTACTGATGAACCATTATTATCATAAGCCTGATATACAATAACCAAAATCTTACCCGAAGCCGTATTGTAATAATCCATTGAAGGCTGCTTTGAATAAAAACTGCCCGAAAGAGGCTGCCCGCCGTTCATAATTTGCCACGTTGCGCCGTTATCGGTGCTTTTTTCGTACCAAACTTTATTTAAGCTTTCATAAACTTGGTGAAGATGACCATCGGAAGTTCTTACAATCTTTTTTTGTCCGTTACCTGTTATTGCGTTTGTTTGATTTGTTAGCTGTGTGCCTTTGTAGTTTGCTGTTTTAGTTGTTGCGCCGGTTATTAATAAATCTGTTTGAGTGGTGGGATTATAATCGCCGCTGTACCAATAATACGTTCTTCCATTATAAATAAAGGGACTAATTGCCTTTATGCTGTATTTTTGATGCAATTGGCCGTTTACCCCTAAATCGAGATCATAGAAAGCTTCATTCTTTACAAACCCATTACCTGCTGCTGAATAAGAATGAAATTGATTATCTGTTGTTGGGTCTTTAAATAAAATGTCACCAACGCTTGATAAATTGCTTTCTATAATATTGTTTTTGATTGTAAGTGGATAAACAGTGCGGAAGTTGCGGGTGATGGATTTGTCGGCAACATCAATTACTGTAGAAAAATTAAAAGTTCCTGTAAACATATTTTGATTAGTTTCAGGTGTAATTCTATTTGAATTGCTCCACTTAAAAGAGTAATTACGAACATTAGTATATTTTTCCAAAGTTCCGTGCTCTACAGATTGTGTGGTACCATATTTAAAATAATCTTTTTCTCCTGATAAGATATCTTTAGTATTTGCTTTCAAATATCCAAAGCTTATTTCTGTATTTTCAATTTTATTAAACAAAGTAATTGGAACTTTAAAATTTGCTACTGTAGGAGTCCCTTGATTCCAAAAATCCCATATATTTAATGTTTGACCACTTAATAATAAATCAGTTGGATCAATGCTCTGATTTGCCGATACATACATTTGATATGTTATAGGATCAATGATTATCCTTGTATCAATGGATGAACCATATCCTTCAGCCCATCTTTGATCCCTAAAATCAATAGTTATCGAACTTGCTGAAATTCCATAATCTAAATTATCTGTTACCACAATATTAATATTCATTATTCCCCAAGGCATTACATAAGGTGCAGAATCCTGATTATCAGGTGAATCAAACCTTATTTGTGTCAATCCTCTTTGAGTAGTAAAACTGTAATTTGGTAGAAATATTACTTCACTTTTAGATTCTATCCAACTCCACGTATATTCTGAAGTATTAATTTCAATTCTGAATTTTCGATTATTAACTATTGAATCAAATATTACTTCAAATTCACCACCCATAGATACTACGTTTTGTGAAAATGATATGATTATCATTAACACAAGATATAATCTTGATTTCATTTTATTATCTCCATATTCTTATTATTTTTATAACAAGAAAACCACTCCTCTTAAATAAGAGTAAAAGCTGACGAGGCTTTAGGTTTTCTACTTAAGGGTGGTGCTGCAAACGCCACCCTGTTTATTTAATTTGTTTTATTCTGTCACATCACCCTTTTTACTTTTATTAAATAAGCCTTGTTATTTGAAAAACCGGTCATAACAGCTAAATCTTTTATTGCATAGGCACCTCCATAAATAACTGAATTTCTATTACTAAAATTGAAACCTGAGAATCGTTTACCATTGTAATGCAGCATTATTTCTCCATTACCGTATTTATCTGCAAAAAAATAAATATCGTTGGGTTTATAAATTGCCAAAAGGGTGATAAAATCACCATTTATTGGAAAAACGTATTTTATCTCAGTTTCCTTTGAGAGTATATTAAATGTCCAAACGTTTTTGTTACCCAGTATCAATGTTTCTTCATTGAATAATCCTATAGAAAAAGATGTTAAATGATTTTCATCAATAGCAGTATCATAAATAATGTTAACAGCGCCGTTCTTTAGTTCAACAATGATTGTATTAAACTGCTGACTTGTAGCACTTGCATAGGCAATTCCTGTTTGTTTAGAACCAGTTATTGCATCAAATCTAAAACCTTCATCAAAATCAATTTTAGACCAGGCTGTTCCATCAAAATGAACAATTGTGCCATTTGGTCCAACACCCCATATATTATTTTCACTTGACCCCCACAGTTTGTGTACGCCTTGACCTTGGGTAAATCCTAAATTGCTTAGATCAAACTCTTTA
>JAGOXU010000024.1 GCA_018059515.1 Ignavibacterium sp. | reverse complement strand
GTAATAACCACTCTTAGACAGCGGACATTTTCAGAATATGGCAACTATTATAACAACTTTAAATTTCCTAATCCTGTAAGCCTATCAGATGTTTGGGCAGCCACAGGAGATATATTTGATGGTAGATTTCATGCTAATGATTTTATTAGATGTTATGGAGATCCTGAATTTATGGGAGAAGTAACGTCAACGAAAGGTGTAAAAAAATATGATTCAAAATCTAACCCGATTTTTCACGTTACTCCCAAAATAGCACCGGCTGAATCCCCAACTTTAGATACCGCTGGTATGAGAGCAGCTGCATTTAGTGGTGGTAAGGCTTTCTATGATACTACTGGAGCAAAGCGTTTTACTGATGTTTACTTAAAATTTTATTCAAATGGTACCGTAGATTATAAATCTAAAGTCGGAACCGGTTCATGGAGTACAATTGAGAATAAACCAATAACAGATTTAAGTAGTAATGGACTTATTTACGTTCAGGGCGGAAGGGTTTCGGTTGAAGGAGTATTGAATGGACAGGTAACTATAGCAGCAGTTACCGGTGGATGCACAGATGCAAATGCTGGAAAGGTATTAATTCCAAACTCAATAGTTTATTCTACGGATCCGCTTGCAGATTATAATAAGTTTAGTCCGCCTTACAGTTGTTCTGACTTATTGGGCTTAGTTGCTGAAAAAGAAGTAATTGTACCTTTTGATAATTCACGTGGAGATGTAAATATTCACGCATCTGTTTTCTCTCAAGATGGTGGTATGAAAATAGCCAGCTATAGTTCATATTCCGGGGTACATAACATGAATATTGTGGGAGGAATAATTGGAAATTATGTTGAGCCTACGGCGGACTATGTATGGAATAATACACTCAAAAAATATGTTCCTATTCGTGGTTATAGTTATGTTCACAAATACGATAGAAGATTTGATAATTGGGCTCCTCCTTATTTCCCGAAAAGAAAACTATTTGTACCTGAATTATGGTACTCCGGAAATGTAAAAATTCCAGTTTGGGGTTAAACTAATAATTGATGTCATTAAAGGCTGCTAATTTTAGCAGCCTTTTTTATTTTCACTTATTAACCGTTACAATCCAGGCATCAACAAAGTCTTCCAGCTTCCACAAATTGTTTCGCACTTCTTCTGCTTCTGATCTTGATTTGAAAAATGGAATAACTTGAACTAAATAAAGTTTTATATTCTCGCTATAAATTACACTATACTTATAATTTGTTTTGCTTCTGCTTAGCTCAGCAAAAGCTTTTGCATTTTCTTCTGTAGTGAAAGCTCCAATTTGCACAACGTAATATGCTTCTTTAAGCGTTGGATACTCCCCTGTTTTTGGGACTTCAATTGTTTTTTCTACCGGTACTTCATCAAATATATATACTTGCTTATCTTCATCAGAATTTTGCTTTGATGCTGTGCAGCCTGAGATTAGAACATAGGATAACAGAATTAAAAATGAATTGATTACAAAATAATTTTTCATTAACACACCTCAATTTTATTTTAGAAAAACAACAAAAAAAGGGATGGTAAAACCATCCCTTAAAATAAACGATTAATTATTTTTAGAACAATAAATTATCAAATGCTTCGATTGGAATTATTGGGTAACCTTGCTTGTAGCTAATCTTGCCTGAAAAATAAATGCTTCCAGGAATTGTTGAAACATCCACCAAAGGAATATTTGCTCCAAATTTTGAATTGATTACCTTAATAAATTCGTTAGCCAAAATACCGTGAGCTTGATTGGAAGGATGAACTCCATCTAAACTAAACAAGCCGCCTGATATGTAACTAGTTTTAAATTTAATTCCATTAACAGATGTACCACCAGTAAAATCACCTGCTCTGAATTGATTAAATTTTGTATTTATATCAACTAAACCAAAACCAAAGTTTTGTGCTAAGCCTGCTATAGTAGAATTATATGCAGTAACAGCATTTCCAGCAGTTGTGATTTCATCTGGGTCTAGGACAAACGCATCAGGAAATGGATTTTGAGGATGGAAACCGAATAATTTAGTTGTATCAACTCCAAGCGGAATAGGCAAATTATTATCTCTATAAAATTTACCTGTAGGTTGACCTAATAAAGGCGCGTACGATTGCCCTTTTAAAGTTATGAGTGTCGTTGAAGTAACTAATGCGGTGGAATCAGCAAATCCTATTTTATAAGGTAATTGTCCAAGATTTGTTCCGCCTTCGTGGCTTCCATAAATCAACCCTGTTGCAGGTAATCCACTCGCCAACTGAAGTGCTTTTATTTGCGCCCAGTTGATGGCAGGATTTGTAGCTACTAATGGTCCAACAGTTGTAAAGAACGGTATTGCTGTAACGCTTGGTATGTTTGCCACAACCACTTTAGCACCAGTCTGAGTTGCGAATTGTGATAATCCTTGAGATATTCCTCCAAAAAGTTGACCAAACTGAGCAGAAGAAGTAGGTGCTGACGGAGAAGTTCCACCGCTTGTAGCATATCCAAGTACATCATTATTTCCTATCCACAAAGTTATAAAAGTAGGAGCTAATGATAATGCCTGTTCTAATTGCGTTCCTTTATTTAAAACGCTATTCCTTAGAATAACATCAAAGTACGGATTTGGTGAATTTGCAAATAATGCTGATGCACAGTTTGTTGAATTTGTTGCAAACAAAACATCATAAGTTAATGCGCCGGGAACACCAAGATTATTATAAGGTGCAGGATAGTTTGCATTTAACAAAGAGCCTTTAGATGGGTTGTAATAAATGGTCGGTGCTAAGTTTTGCAATTCCATTCTACCGCCAAGACCGGGATCTGAAACTAAAGGCATTTCGTATGGTGTACCAACTTGTTGTGCAATTAAATTACCATAGCTGTAAATTTGTCCGCTTTGATAAATAGTACCGCTTTGATATCCAGCAGTAATACTATTTCCGATCGATACAAATCTTGTAAAGTTAGCATTACCGCTAACACTATTTTGAACTGGCGCTTCTAATTCGGTATAGTCATCACAACTAATAACAAATAAAGCACTAACTAATAATATTGTTAAGAATTTAAATTTTAATTTCATATTGGTTATCCTCCTTATAAACTAAGTAGAAAACTTAGTCCAAAAATGTTAGCATAAGTGTTATAAGTTCCATTGAATTTACTTCCACCAGGTGTATAAATCTCTTCACTGTCAGTAACAGTAAGTTCTTCTCCGCGAATAAAAAGATATGAACCTTGTACACTTAGGTTTTTGAAAATATGTGCTTCAATACCAAGGCTTAATCCAATTCTATTCCCTTCTGGTAAAGATGGATTTAAGTATTGAGAAGAAACCGGATTCTTATCATAATAAACACCGCCCATAAATGTAGTTTGATCACTAAATTTATAAGCGCCGCCTAATCTTACTATATAGGAATCATCATAATTTCTTGGGCTTGAAGAAACGTAATTTACATCAGTAAAAGTAACTTCTAACTTATCATAGCTAGACCATCCAACATACTGGAAATCAGCACTAAGTTTAACTTTTTCTGAAACATCAACTGCTATACCGCCAACAATATTTTGCGGGGTGGTTAATTCCGCAGTAATCGCTCCTTGCGGAATTCTACTTTTAATTTGTTCAGGTGCTGTAACTGTTGCAGTACCTTCAAATCCATATTTAACTTCGCTTCGGTAAGACGCGCCAATGGTTAAACACTTTGTCGGTTTAAACATTAAACCAGCATTAAATCCCCATGCAAACATATCATCACCCTCTAAATGAATAAATGCATCAGAATTAATAAAAACTGGATCGCCGGGATTAAGACCAACATAGTTTTTTCTTGTTATCAAAACATCCGCAAAGCTATATATAAATCCAGCACTGATTGAAAGAGTTTCAATAGGTTTGTAAGCAATGACAGGAGTTACAATAAAAGTTTTCAATTCTGTTTCGACAGCAAGATATTTTCCGGGCCAATTTTCATCCCACTCTGTACCGAGACCAAAAGGTGTTGTAAAACCAAGACCCACAGTAAATTTATCATTTATTTGATGTGATGCGAAGAAATTAACCGGATAGAAAAATAAATTCTTTCCTCTATATTCTGTTACATCAGGCGCAACTCCTCTAAATTTACTATTTGGGGCAATAAAAGAAGCACCAAAAACTATGTTTGTACCTTTAATAAAAGATAAACCGGCTCCATTCCAATAAACAGCGGATGGATCGTTTGCAACGGCTGTAAATGCGCCGCCCATAGCTAAGGCTCTTGCACCGTGTTCATTTAATTGAAATCCACCTGCAAAAACATTAGTGGAAATCAATAAAGCGGAAACTATAAAAAGAAATAGTCGAGATTTCAATTCTCTCCTCCTGGTGATAGTGATTGATAAAATAGTTTAGCGAAAAATTAGCAATTTTTTACAAATAACAAATTATTTAAGACTGAACAAAGAAATATATTTTTCTACCGCTTTTCCCTCGGTAACGAAAATTTCGGCTATTGTGCCATCAATATTTGTTTTTATTTCGTTTTCCATCTTCATTGCTTCTAAAATCATAACAGTTTCCCCTTTTTTAATTTTGTCTCCAGCCTTTTTTAATATCTTTAAAACTAAACCCGGCATTGGCGATTTTATTACTTGTACTGTTGCTTCATTTTTTATTGCAGCAGATAGCAGTTGAAATGCTTTTTCTTGAAGAGATGTTCTGATGCTGACATCAAAGTTTTCATTATTTATTTGCAATGATAATGCATCACCGGAATTTTTTAGGAATGAAGCTCCATAAACTTTGTTTTTTATTTTAAGAATAAACTTGGAATGATTTAACTCATAAAACTTATATTCAACTTTTTCATCGTCGATTTCTATAAAGTTGTCATCAACAATCTTTATAGATTTTTGATTGCCGTTAATCCTAACGATATAATCACTCATAATTTTGTTCCCACCATTTGTTATCCTTAACCATAATATTCTTTTTAGATGAAGATTTTTGTTTTGATTTGATTAGCGCCGCAAACACAGCAGCAGCACTTTCATTGTCTGATTTATTATTAAGTGATTGATCGGTCAATCCTGAATAATTAAGATTATCGATAAAATTTATATCATACTTTCCTTTTTTAAATTCATTTGTATTTAAAATGAATTTTAAAAATCTAATATTCGTGGTAATTCCTGCTATTTGAAACTCATCCAAAGCTCGATTCATTCTGCTAATAGCTTTACTTCGATTGTTATCCCAGCAAATAAGTTTTGCAATCATTGGATCGTAATGAATTGATATTTCAGAATCGGTTGCAAAACCTGAATCAACACGAGTTCCTATTCCATTCGGTTCTTTGTAATTCAATATTTTTCCGGTTGATGGAAAAAAATTATTTTCGGGATCTTCAGCATAAATTCTACATTCGAGTGCGTATCCATTTAGCTTAATATCTTTTTGTTCGAAAGATATTTTATTATCAGCAGAAATTAAAATCTGTTCTTTCACAAGATCAATTCCGGAAATCAACTCTGTAACAGGATGCTCAACTTGAATTCTCGTATTCATTTCAAGAAAATAAAATTCTTTATTGGAATCCATAAGAAATTCAATTGTACCGGCATTAAAATATCCACAAGCTTTTGCTGCTTGTATAGCAGTGGAAGTTATTTTCTCTCTGGTTTTTTCATCCAAAAAAGATGAAGGTGCTTCTTCTATTATTTTTTGATGCCTTCTCTGAATTGAACACTCTCGTTCAAAAACATGCCGATAGTTTCCAAACTTATCCGCAATAATTTGAACTTCAATATGTTTTGGGTTTTCAATAAACTTCTCAATATAAATTTCATCGTTCGCAAAAGATTTTAGTGCTTCACGTTTTGTTGATTCAAGTGCTGATTTAAATTCATCTTTACTTGATACTTTACGCATCCCCTTTCCACCGCCGCCAGCGGAAGCTTTAAGTAAGATAGGAAAACCTATTTTTTCAGAAAATTTAATTCCCTCTTTCACATCTTTGATTGATTCTAAAGTTCCCGGAACAACAGGCACATTGTGTTTACTCATTAAAGTACGCGCCGCAGTTTTGCTTCCCATCATCTTTACTGATTTTGAAGAAGGACCGATAAATGTAATTCCGCTTTTTTCAACTTCTTTAATAAACGATGCGTTTTCCGAAAAGAAGCCATAGCCGGGATGAATTGCATCTGCGCCGATTGATTTTGCAAGTTTTATAATTTTATTTTTGTTTAGATAAGATTCCGAAGCGGAAGCTGTACCGATATTATATGCTTCATCAGCCATTCTTGTATGAAGTGAAGTTATATCAGCATCAGAATAAATTGCAGCAGATTTAATTCCAAGTTCTTTGCAGGCTTTAATTATTCTAACGGCAATTTCGCCTCTGTTAGCGATAAGAATTTTTTTGAACAAACAAACTCCTATTTTAATTCTGCAATGGTAATACCATCACCGCCAAACTCAATAGCGGCAAAATAATAATTTTTTATATACTCATGTTCTTTCAAAATATCCCAAACAGTTTTTTTAAGAACGCCTGTTCCCTTTCCGTGCAAAATTTCTACCCGCTCCAAAGATGCCTGATATGCTTCATCCAAAAATTTTATTATTTGGAATTCTGCAGCATCAGGTTTTTCACCACGAATATCTAATCTGTAATTTACATTAGAAATATTATAAGATGAAAAATTATTTTGCGCTGAGGCTTTCTTTTCTTTCGTTTCAAAAAGGTCGGCTAACTTTACTTGCATTTTAATTGAACCTGATAAAATAGTTGCTTTATCTTTAGCTTTATTAAGTTGAATTATTTTTCCTGTTGTGGTGGAATTATTTATTCCAACAAAATCACCAATTGCAAAATCATTTTTATTACTAATTTTTTTTACTTCATCAATAATAAAATCCTTATTCTCAAATTTTATTTCCTGGATAATCTTTTTTGATTCTTTAATTACCTCTTTACTTGCGCTCGATTCTCTAATATCCTTAATTACTTTTTCCACTTTTCTGTTCACGTTCTCAAGATAAATCTCACCCTCGGCTTTTACTTTTTTTAGAATTTCTTTTTTCTCTTTTTCTATTTTTTCGTAGCTCTTTTTGTAGAGTTCGGACAATCCATGCAGTCTTGAGTTTTCAATTTCAAGTTCATTCAATTTTTTATTAAGCTTGTTTGATTTTTCTTCAAGCTCGGATAAGAATTTTTCCAAATTATGTTTATCGGAATCAATATTCTGTCTTGCTTTTTCTAAAACATCATCGCTTAAACCGGTTCGCTTTGCTATCTCAAATGCGTAGCTGGAACCCGGAACACCCAGATTAAATTTATAAGTTGGAGAAAGATTTGCATGATCAAATTCCATGGCTCCGTTTTGCATTCCATTAATATTATAAGCAAATACTTTTAAACTACCATGATGCGTTGAGGCAAAAACTGTTGATCCTTTTTCTAATAGTGTTGATAAAATTGCCGCTGCCAATGCTGAACCTTCAGCGGGATCAGTTCCTGTTCCAATCTCATCTAAAAGCACTAAAGAATTATTCCCAGCATTTTCAATTATACTTTTAAGATTTTTAAGATGAGAACTAAATGTAGATAAATCATCTTCAATCGATTGTTGATCTCCAATATCAAGTAAAATATTTTCAAAAATGCGAAAGTTTGAATTTGAATTAACAGGAATATGAATTCCGGATTGAAGCATAAGATTTAAAATACCAATTGTTTTTAAAACTACAGTTTTACCACCTGCATTTGGTCCTGTGATTATTACAACTTTATCGTTGTTAAGTTCAAAACTTAACGGAACCGTTTGCTGTCTTCCTAATTTTTTTATTAAGATTGGATGTCGAGCTTCAGAAATAAAAATTGGTTTGGTTGCATCAACATTTGGAAAAGCTCCGATTATTTCTATCGAATATTTTGCACGTGCAAAAATAGAATCAATATATGCTAATGCGTTAAGAGAGGTTTTAAGAAGTTCACTCGATTGCCCGATCATCTTTGTAAGTTCCCTTAAAATTCTTTCAATCTCACGGCGTTCAGCAAATGAAAGCGAAATAATATCATTATTTAAATCAAGCGTCTCTTCAGGCTCAATATAAACTGTTTGCCCGGTTGCAGATTCTGAATGAATAAAACCGCGGATGTGTCTTTTGTGCTCAACTTTAATCGGAATAACCATTCTACCATCGCGCAAAGTAAGATAATCTTCGCGCACAATATCATCGTCCTTTAATGTTTTGATTATACGATTTATAGATTTTACAAGTTCATTTCTTCTTGAGTTTATATCTTTTCTAATCTGTGAAAGCACTGAACTTGCATTTTCTTTAACCTCGCCCTGTTCATTTATTATTTTTTCTATTTGATGTTCAAATAGTTTATCCGAAAATAAATTTGATAGTTTTTCTTTTAGTTTTGAATCTTCATTTAATTCAGATTTTAAAAATTGAATTAGCAGTCTGGAACTTTTAGCAAGCTTAAGAATTTCTAAAACTTTACTGCTCGATAAAATGGCGCCTTCAATTCTGCTTTCGGATAAAACATTGTTTAGGTTTGATATGTAATCGATTGGAGGATAACCTGCTTTATTAAGTATTTCCTTTGCTTCTTCAATTAATATTCCCTCTGTTTTAATAAATGCAGAATCAATTGAAGGATAAAGATTTAAGATTAATTCCTTTCCGCTTTCGGTGGTTGAATATTTTGAGATGTGATTTAAAATTTTTTCAAATTCTAATTTTTCAAGTACAATCTCATCTATCATTGGATAGAATCTTTTTGATTAATATAATCCTTAATTATATCTTCTGTACTTGGTGTGTAATCTTTAAGAAAATCAATCGATGTTGGAATTACACCGTAAGCATATTTATAAAGCATGGAAGATTGCTGGGTTTTCTTATCCGGAAAATCAAAAATGTTTAACAATAAAAACAATGCACTGATAAAAAACAGCAGTTGAATGATTCCAAAAAATCCACCAAGTAATTGATTTATAAGATTGTTTACCTTATCAAACGGATGGATAACTCGTTTAAGAATTGTTGTAACAATCATAATCGCAACAAAAAGTAAAAGACCAGCCATTATTTCTGCTAAATAAAATTCTATACCAAATAATGATTCAATTATTTTTCCGACATAAGAGGAGAAAAATATTGCAATAATAACCGCCGCAATAAAACCAATTATACCAACAATCTTACGCACAAAACCATCTTTAAAGCCAAGCAAAAAACCAATGGCAATTGCAACGACAATAATTATATCTATAAAATTCAAATTTAGCCTAAGAAATTTTCTACAATGGATTTTACAATTTTGCCATCCGCTTTGCCTTTTAATTCCTTCATTACAAGCGGCATTAGTTTCGGAAAATCTTCTTTTGATTTAGCACCAATCTCAGATGCTAATCGAACTACTTCATTTTTAATTTCAGTTTCATCCATTTGCTTTGGAAGATAATCCATAAGAATATTTAATTCGGCTTCTTCTGTTTCAGCAAGATCATTTCTGCCTGCATTACGGAATTGCTCTATAGAATCCTTACGTTTTTTTGCGGCGGTACTTAGCATCTTAATTTCTTCTTCCGCATTTAATTCTTTTGCTGTACCGCTTTTTTCAAACTCTAATATTAATGCGCGAATTGAACGAACAACTGTTAGTCTTGTTTTATCACCAGACTTCATCGCATCTTTTAAATCCTGATTTATTCTATCTTTTAAATTCATTTAAACCTCGATAAATTGAAAAAGGCAGGCGAATAAAATTCAAACCTGCCTTTAAATAAAAAACATTAACCTTTAATTAAACTTTTATCATTGCCGAGTAATTGATTCTTAAGCAGGAAGCTTTTCTCAGTTCTTGCTGAATATCAGTTACAAATCCCATATCGGTGGATTGATCGACTCTAAGTGAAACTATAATGTTAGGTAATTCAACTGCTTTATCATACATAATTCTTTGTATTTCATCTACTCTAACAATCGAATCATTTATCTGTACTCGTTTGTCTTTTCCAACCCAGATATAAGAAACTAATCTTTTGTTTTCAATTTTTTCGATTGCCTTTGCTTCCGGAAGTTTAAAACTTACGAGAACTTCAGTTTCTCTCATTGTTGTTGTAACCATAAAAAACAGCAGCAACATAAAGATAATATCCGGCATTGAAGAAGTTGGAATTTCTGTCTTTGTATTAGCTCTTCTTTTTTCAAAACGCATTTTAATTATCCTCTGCTATTTTTTTATTGATTCAGGTTCAGCAATAGAAATAATAATTGGAACAACCTCTTTAACATCAGCTTGCTGCTCCTGATTTAAGTCATTATATTTTTTGCCGTATTTGCCATTAGAGTATTCATCACGAACCTCAAAATATGCAAGTTTAATCTGATCTAATGCTGCTATGTAAACATTATAAACAGTTTTTCTATCTGTTTTTAATGATACAATCATTTTCTTGTTTTTCGGTAAATCATTCTTGCTTGCAATTCTTGCTTTCAATAAGTCTTTAATTTGAAAAACAGGAACAACTTCTCCATTGATAAGCACATCGCCATTTTCATTAACCAAAACGGCAGCCATTCTGTTCGGATCAATTTTTACTTCAACTTGATCTTCATTTATCTCTGGTAAGGTTAATCCTAATCCAGTATCAACATCAATAACAGTTGCAACAAGAAAGAAAATAAGAAGCAGGAATGCGATATCAGCCATCGATGAAGATGGAATAGAAGCTTCGCGTATTTGTTTCTTTTTTATCATTTTTGATTCTCAGTATTTAAAATTTTAACTGAAATTTATTTTTTAATTTTCATTGCATACAAAGCATCAATCAATTCAATTGAACTTTGTTCCATATCTCCAACCAATCTATCAATTCTGGAAACAAAATAATTGTAGAAAACTTGAAGAATCATAGCTACAACAAGCCCAAAAAGTGTAGTTAAAAGCGCAACTGAAATACCTTCAGCAACAACTGCAGGTGAAATTTGAGCTGCTTCTTTAATAGCATCAAAAGCTTCAATCATACCTTGTACCGTACCTGTAAATCCAAGCATTGGTGCAATTGTAATAAATGTAGAAATCCAGATCAATCCTCTTTCAAGGAATCCCATTTCAATACCGCCGTAAGCAACAATTGCTTTTTCTGCGGCATCTAAACCTTCGTCATATCTTAACAAGCCAGCATAAAATACAGATGCAACAGGACCACTTGTATTTTCGCAAACTTTTTTTGCAGCATCAACACCGCCGGAATTTAAGGCTTTTTTTACGTCAACGATAAATTTCTTAGTGTTGGTTCTTGCTTTTGTTAATGTCCATAATCTTTCAAACGAAAAAGCTAAACCGATAACTAATGAAGCAAGAATTGGATGCATAAAACCACCACCTGCTGTGTATTTTTCAGCAAGCCAGTTCAAAGCTCCGGTATCATTAGTAGTCTGAGCTATGATATTGAATATCGACGCGATTGTTGTTGTGAAGTCCATAAAAGATAACCTCCTGGTAAATTAGATTTTAGTTCAAAATTGGTAAATGATCAATAATTTTCTTAAAAACGTGTAGCTACAATAAGTATTTCAAAAAACAAAGTCAACAAAATAGTTTGGTCTTTATTATTTGGAAATCTCAGATATTTTTATTTACTAAATCTCTCTTTTAGTTCGATAATGTTGCCGGATACAAAGTTATAATTTGCAAAAAGCGAATGAACAAG
Organism: Ignavibacterium sp.; assembly: GCA_018059515.1. Lineage (GTDB taxonomy): Bacteria > Bacteroidota > Ignavibacteria > Ignavibacteriales > Ignavibacteriaceae > IGN3. The sequence continues at coordinate 11,293 of JAGOXU010000024.1, read as the reverse complement.
CTCCCCAATTTCTTCCGGTCTTATCCACGATGAGTAATTTGCATTCTTCATCCATTCCCTATTTGCGGCTGTATCTATAATATAAGGTGCAATTGCGTTAACAGATAAATTCAAGTCGGTTGCTTCTTGCGATAATGTTTTTACAAGATAATTTAAAGCTGATTTAGCAGCACCATAAGCAAATTTTAATTTTTCCGGATGATTACTTGTAAATGCAGATGTAAAACATATCGATCCGCCTAAACTTTTTTTAACCAAAGCGGCAAAATGTTTAGCGATAAAAAAATTAGTTTTTAGATTCCTATTAATCATTCTATCAAAATCAATCTCTTCAGTTTCCCAAACTGCAGTTCCGCCGTAGTATCCACCTATTGTTGAGAATAAAAACAAATTAGCTTTTTCATTCGGTTTAATCTCATACATCGCAGCTAAAACATTATTCTCGATACTTAAATCTTTTACAATAAACTGTTTTACTTTTGGATCGGAAATAGATTCATCAATTTTAGAACCGAACAAATAAATTTCATCATAATCTTTTGAAAGCAAAGTTTTTGTTACGCCTTTTCCTAAGGCGCCGTTTGCACCGAATATTATAAGTTTATTATTCATTACTAATTTTGTTTAATTAAAAATTTTGCAATAACCGGAAAATGATCGCTGTAACCACCAAGATACCTTGAACCGCCATAAGTTGGAAACGGTGCGCCTTGAAATTTTCCTGTTCGTGTAACCATTAAATATGGTTTGTAAACCTCAAATGAGTTGCAAATATATTTTAAATCATCTTCTAATAAAAGATCTTTTGAGATGATGATTTGATCAAGCATATTAAAATCATCTTTATACTTATAACTACCTAAACCATCAAACCAGGCTTTATACGCCAAGTTGAACAAATCTGTTCCAGAATCTTCCGGCAAATTTTTATGGTCTAAAGAATCGCAAAAGAACGGCTGAGCTTTTAGATATTCTGTTATTGATACGTTTGTTGGTTCATCGTTAAAATCACCAACAATTATAATTTTGCTTTTGCTGTTGATTGCAAATATTGATTCTATTTCCTCTCGGAGAGCTTTTGCAGCTTTTATTCTATTCGGTTCAGATTCACTTTCGCCTCCTCTTCGTGAGGGCCAATGATTTACGAAAAAGTAAAGTGTGTCTTTTGTTTCAAATAAAAATTTTCCTTCTAAAATTAAGCGCGTGTTATATCCACCGCCCATATCAATCCTTAAACCTTTTACATCGATCAATTTAAATCTATTGGAATTGTAAATAATTCCATTATCAATCCCTCTTCCATCAGGTGATTCGAGATATGCAGTTTTATAAGATTTATCGGAAAGAAATCTTGAAATCATTGTATCCAATAAAGCCTGATGTTCAACTTCGCAAACGCCAAGCAGGTCAGGTCCATTATCATTATTCATTGAACGTATAACTCTTGAAAGATTATATAATTTTTTATCAAGTCTTTCATCAGTCCATTCTTTACCTCCTGAAGGTAAAAATTCTTCATCCTCCGTTTTGGGATCATCAACGGTGTCAAAAAGATTTTCAAGATTCCAATGCGCCACGTATAAAGTATCGTTGTTTTGCTGTGCACAAGTTAAATTAGAGATTGCAAGCAGTATAAATATTATGTAAATCTTTTTCATTAAAATAGTTTAACGTTATGTGTGATAATTAAATTTCAATTCGGGTTACAACACCGTGCAGTTTATTATAAGGGAAATCAAAATAGCTAACCCAGTTTGGAGCAATTTTTTTAAGCACGATAAAGAACTTTAGGAAGAATTTATTTGTTTTTATTTCTTCCGCACCGTAAAATATGGCTTTCTCGTTAAACTTCCACTCCTTAAATAATACCGGAAGATTTGGAACTTCCATATATCCGTATGTAATTCTTACAATAAATAAACCGGGACTAACTTCTTCATATTTTTCAAGCTCTATACCGTAAGGAACATCTGTGTTTTCAACCGACACTAAAATATTTTTTTCATACATAATTCCGGTTCTGAACATGCAATGCAGTATGTATGGAGAAACAACATTTATGTTTTTTGTAAAAAACATTGCTTCACCTTTTATATAATTTCCAGTTTCATAAATCTGTTTAAAACTTTCAACAAAAACATCCAGGGTTACAGAGCGCAGAAATTTACGTAATCTGTTCATTCCAACAATCCATAGTCCCATAATCATTAGTACAAAAGCTGCGATAATTATAGACCAATATCCACCATCATGAATTTTATGCGTAACAGCAACTAAATAAATTGATGTGATTATCAAAATAAAAATTGCGATGAACATTTTAATATATTCTTTTCTATTATATAAAATAGATACAATAAATATAGAACTGATAAACATTGTTGCTGTTACTGCCAATCCGTATGCAGCCGCAAGGTTTGCTGATTCTTTAAATATCATTATCATCAAAAGGACTGCAAACAGCAGAAGCCAGTTTACGGATGGAATATAAATTTGTGATCGCATTTCTGTGGATGTGTATTTTATTTTCATCAACGGAAATATGCCGATGTTTATCCCCTGAAATATTAATGACATAACAGCACTAATCATTGCTTGTGATGCGATGATTGTTGCGAACAATGTCAATATCAAAAAAGGAATATAAAATATTTCCGAATAGGTGCTAACTAATTTGAAGAGAACTTGATTTGAATCGTGATGCTCAAGAATATATGCGCCCTGTCCAAAATAGTTAATTATCAATGCAAAGAAAATAAAAGACCAGGCTTGACGAATTGGTTTACCGCCAAGATGTCCCATGTCCGCGTAAAGCGCTTCTCCGCCAGTTGCACAAAGTATTACTTCGCTTAAAACAAAAAATCCCGGCAAACCGTTGTGGATAAAAAACTCTATTGCATACATTGGATTAAATGCTAAAAATACTCCCGGCATGTGAATCAAATAAAAAAATCCCGAAAGAAAAAGACTAATAAACCACAGCAGCATAATTGGACCAAAAGACAATGCAACTTTTGATGTACCTTTAAACTGAATCGCAAATAATAGAACAGTAATTATGGCTGTAACTAAAATGATTGTTCGTAATCCAGTGGATTCTAATCCGGGAATAAGTTTTAAACCTTCCACTGCGGATAGAATACTTATTGCAGGAGTAATAACACCATCACCCATTAACAATGAAACACCGATGTATCCAAGAAAAGAAACAAATCCAACCTTCCTGCCCTTTTTTAAAGTTGTGATAAGAATTTCTTTCAGTACAATAATGCCGCCCTCACCTTTTGTACTCATACTCATTGCCAGCCATGCGTATTGGATGGTTACAAGTGTAATAAGTGTCCAAAAGATTAAAGATAGAACTCCGTAAATATTTTCTTGCGATGGAATTGTTAAAGTAAAAATGATAGAAAGTGTATAGATAGGACTTGTTCCGATGTCTCCAAAAACTATCCCCATTGCTTTAATAATATCCTTTGCAGGATTTGTGTTTGAACTTTTCATTTATAAAACTTTGTTGCTTTCATTTAAACAGCAAAAAGTTCATTATACCTTCGGATTATTTAACGGGTAAAAATATAGTATTATAAATTTCAATCACAAATATTATTCAACATAAATAAAAATTCTTTTCTTTTTATCATTTCAATTTTGAGTAACTAATCTTTATTTTCTGGCAATAATTTTAATCTCATTAAAACCTCTTTATGAAAAACAAAAAGTTTGTAATAATAGATGCGATGGCGCTTGCTTATCGCGCATACTTTGCATTTATAAACCGACCACTGACGAACAGCAAAGGAGAAGTTACATCCGCTGTTTATGGATTTTTAAATCAACTTATAAAAGTTTTTGAAGACCACAAACCGGATTATATTGCCGTTGCATTTGATTCCAAAGAAAAAACTTTTAGGCATGAGCAGTACGATAAGTACAAATCTTCACGCGATAAAATGCCGGATGATATGATTCCGCAATTGCAAAGAATAAAAGACATTGTGCTTGCATTAAACATTCCGCTTTATATTTTACCGCGCTATGAAGCTGATGATATTGTTGGAACCGCTGTAAAAATAGCTGAAGAAAAAGGTTTGCTTTCGTTTGCGATAACACCTGATAAGGATTACTTCCAATTAATTACAGATAAAACAAAGGTTGTAAGACCGGGCAAAATGTCTGATGAAGCAATTTTGTACGATAAGCAAAAAGTTGTTGATGAACTTGGATTTGAACCCAAAAATATGGTGGATTATCTTGCTTTGATTGGCGATAGCAGTGATGACATTCCCGGTGTTGCTGGAATTGGACCCAAAAGTGCAGTTCCATTAATTCAAAAGTATGGCACGATTGAAAATATTTATAAACATATAGAGGAAATTGAAAAAGCAGGAATCAAAAAAAAATTAGAAGCAAGTAAAGAAAATGCTTTTATTTCTAAAGAGCTTGCGACAATTTTTTGTGAGGTTCCAATCGATTTTGATTTTGAACATGCAAAATTCACCGACCCTGATTTTGATAAGTTGAAAGAAATTCTATTTGAGCTTGAATTCAAATCCATTTATGCAAAACTGATTAAGTATTATCAAACAAATGTTTCTTCAGATTCGAATGAAGTAAACTCTGATAAAGTAACAAATGCTGATACTGAAATTGACTTTTCAAACGAAGCAATGAATTTGTTTGATGAGAAAAAAGTGAAGTATCATCTTATCCAAAAAGAAAATGAAGCACGTAAACTTGCCGCAAAATTACTTGATGTGCCGCTTTTTGTTTTTGATACTGAAACAGACGGTTTAAATACTTTTGAAGTTAAGTTAGCAGGTGCATCATTCTGCATTAAACCGGATGAAGCTTATTTTATTGCGTTAAATCCTTTTGATGATGAACCCGGCTTATTTGAAAATAAGTTAAGCGATAGGTTACCTGTTTCAATTTTTGTAAAAATATTTAAAAAAATCTTTGAGAATAATGAGATTAAAAAAGTCTGCCAGAACGGAAAGTATGATATTGCAGTTTTAAGAAGTATCGGAATTAACGTCAATAACTTTTACTTCGATACAATGCTTGCAAGTTATATTCTTGATCCAGATCAAAAGCATGGAATGGATGCTCTATCCGAAAAATATCTTAATTACTCTCCTATTTCCATTTCTAATTTGATTGGAGAGAAAAAAGATCCAAAAAAAATATTTGATGTTGATGCGGCAGAATTATCTAACTACGCCGCTGAAGATGCTGACATCACATTTAAACTTTATGAAGTTTTAGATGAACAATTAAAAAAACAAAAGATTGAAAAAGTTGCTTACGATATTGAATTCCCACTCGTTCCTGTTTTAGAAGATATGGAAAATGAAGGAATTAAAATTGATACTGCTGCGTTAAATCAGTTTAGTAAAGACTTACAAATTCTTTTGGATAATTACACAAGTGAAATTTACAAAGTTGCAGGCAATGAGTTTAACATCAACTCTCCAAAACAGCTTCAAGAAATTTTATTTACAAAATTAAATCTTGCAACGGGAAGAAAAACAAAAACCGGTTTTTCAACCGATGCACGTGCATTAGAAAATTTACGCGGCGAACATGAAATTGTTGACATGATTTTAAATTATCGCCAGGCTGCAAAACTTAAATCAACTTATGCTGATGCGCTTCCGAATATGATCAATAAAAAAACAGGACGTGTTCACACAAGTTTTAATCAAACTGTTGCTTCAACCGGCAGGCTTTCAAGTGTTGATCCCAACCTGCAAAATATTCCTATCCGAACAGAAATCGGAAAAGAAATAAGAAAAGCATTTGTGCCGCGAGATAAAAATTATAAGATCTTAAGTGCTGATTACAGTCAGATTGAACTAAGAATTATGGCTTCCATCTGCGGAGACGAAGCCTTGATAAAATCTTTCAGCGAAGGTGAAGATATTCATAGAAGCACCGCTGCTTTAGTTTTTAATGTTAATCCTGAAGATGTTACACCTGATATGAGACGAAAAGCTAAAGAAGTAAACTTCGGAATTCTTTATGGCATTGGTCCATTTGGATTGAAAACCCGGCTTGGAGTAACGCAAACTCACGCTAAAGAAATTATCGATACTTACTTTAAAACATTTAAACGTGTTAGAGAATTTATGGATAGCTCTGTTAGATTTGCGCAAGAAAATGGTTATGCGGAAACTCTATCCGGCAGACGAAGATATTTAAAAAATATTAATAGCAGCAACAGGGTTGTAAGGCAGTTTGAAGAACGTGTTGCCATCAATATGCCGATACAAGGAACTGCGGCGGATATGATTAAGCTTGCTATGATCAACATTTACAACGAGCTTACAAAAAGAAAAACAAAAACTAAAATGATTTTACAAGTACACGATGAACTGCTTTTTGATGCACACAAGGATGAGATTGATAAACTGCTTCCTGTAATAAAAAAATTAATGGAAAGCGCATTACCGTTAAAAGTTCCTGTAGTTGCCGAAATTGGAATTGGAGATAATTGGTTGGATGCGCATTAGAGTTTAAGTTTAAGTTCAGGTTTAAGTTCAGGTTTAAGTTCAAGTTTATTTAGGAATAGATCGTTTTAAAATTGACTCCTTATTTTGGGCATAATAGTCAAAAAGTGTTGCTGAATTTTATTTAAGAAAATGAAAATAAATCCATCTGAAATAAAGAAAATTCTTTGTATTAAACCACGTGGAATTGGAGACATTGTTCTATCAACAATTATTCTTGAAAATCTTCAAAATCATTTTCCAAATGCTAAGATAGATTATTTAACAGAACGCTTTGCAAAATATTCTGTTGCAAACAATCCTCTTGTAAACAAAGTTTTAACAATGAGTAAAACTGAGTTTGTTGGTAAAGTTGCATGGAGAATCAGAAAAGAAAAATACAATTTGTTAATTGATTTATGGTCTAATCCACGCAGCGCACAAATTACTTTTTTATCAGGAGTAAAGTATCGAGTTGGATATGGTTATCGGGGAAGAAAATATGCTTACAACATTTTAGGAACTTCTGGTAAAGGTGAACATCATTCTGCTGAACATAATTTAGAGTTATTAAAACCTCTTGATGTAAAAATCATTTCAAAAAAAATTCATTATAATATCGGAACTTTAGAAAAGAGTTTTGCAGATGATTTTTTTACTGAAAATAATCTTAACGATAAAAATGTATTTGGTATAATTCCCGCAGGCGGATGGGAATCAAAACGATGTAATAAAGAGAAATGGGTGGAAATTTGTAAAGCAGCAACAAAAGAATTTGGCTGTAAAATTTTAGTTCTTTGGGGCCCTGGAGATGAAAGTGATGCAGAGTTTATTAAATCAAATTTAGGTTATGAATGTTTGCTTGCTCCAAAAACTACATTGCCTCAAATGGCTTCGCTAATTGCAAAATGCAAAGTTGTAATTGCAAATGATTCCGGTCCAATGCACATTGCAGCGGCGCTTGGCGTTCCGACATTAGGAATATTTGGACCTACAGATCCAAAAGCTCACGGACCATATTCGCCAAATTCTGATTACATAATTAAAGATGATTTGGATTGTATAATTTGTAATAAATTAATGTGTCCGTTTAAACACGAGTGTATGTGGGAGTTGGATGTTGATAAGGTTATCAATAAAATTAGTTCTCTTATCAAATAGATAATTTCAGAAAAAGTGATAATGATCGATCTTAGTAATAAAAAAGTTCTTATAGTTCGTCTGGGAAAAATTGGTGATATAATAATCTCATCTTTTGTTTTTGAAGTTTTAAAGAAAAGATTTCCTGAAATTGAAATATCACTGCTTACTTTAGAATCAAACCGTGAAGTTTTAAAGTACAATACTGATATTGATCATTTAATTCTTTCAAAGAAAAATATTTCGATTTACTTCCAACTACTTAGTTTAAGAAAAATATTTTTCGATCTTGTTATTGACTTGAATGATGATCCATCAACTACATCAAGCGCGATCAGAAAAATAATTAAAGCTAAAAGAATTGTTGGATTCAACTTTACAGCCAATGAATCTCCCGATTTATTCCCTCAGCCGCCAAAGGATAAAACCCATATTATTGAAAGAATAAGTTTTCTGATGAATGAGTTGGGAATCAATTTAAACAAGAACGAGATTCATCCTAAACTTTATCTCGGGAGCAAAGAAAATTCTGATGTAGAAAATCAATTACATCAGTATAAAAAGCAAAATAAAATTATTGCTTTAAATCTTTCTGCCGGTGCAGAAATACGCTATTGGAAAATTGAATATTGGATAGAACTGATAAACCGTATCCATGCAAAGCTGCCTGGGATTAAATTTTTGCCAATAAGTACCGATAAAGATGAACATTTACGTTTTAAGATTTTCGAAAAAGTCAGCAATAATTTTTTAACTGATCAGAAGTTTAAATCATTTCATCATTTTGCTTCATATATTTACAATAGTGATTTTTTAATTTCTCCGGATACTTCTGCGGTTCATATTGCATCCGCATTTAATAAACCAATGGTTGCTATCTATCCGGATTATGAATGGAACTTTATTAGCTGGAAGCCTCTATCAAACAACTTTAAAGCAATTAAATCAAAAAGTAATTTTATAAATAGCGTATCCGTTGATGAAGTGTTTAATTCATTTATGGATATTTACGATAAACATCTTAAATAAGTACAATGAAAACCAAAACTGAAATACCATCCTGTAAAAATTTTTCCGGCTATAAACCTTGTTATCCAGATCATAATTGCTGGACAGACGGCTGCAAAGACAATAAACCTATTGGACATAAAATATTAATTATAAATCTTGATGCAATGGGTGATGTATTGATGACAACTGCACAGTTGCCGGCAATAAAAAAGAAATTTCCTGATTCAACAATCTATTGGATAACTCTTAAAAATGCTGCTCCCCTTCTTCAGCAAAATCAATTTATAGATAAGATTTTTATTTACGATACTGAATCAATTTTAATCTTAAATCAAATTGAATTTGATATTGTTATGAATGTTGATAAATCTCAAAGATCTTGTGCACTACTTAATTCTGTAAATGCAAAGGAAAAGTTAGGATTCGGGCTTGATAAAAATGGCGTGATTGTGCCTGTAAATAAAGGCGCAAATTACAATTATAATTTGGGAATGGATGATAATCTTAAGTTCAAAGTAAATCAAAGAACCGGACAAGACTATCTTGCGGAAACCCTTGACCTTGAATACATACGAAATGATTACACATTTAATTTTACTACTGATGAACTTCGCTATATTGAAGATTATAAAAAACAAGTTCGTTTACGTGAGACCGATAAAATAATTGGTTTTAACACAGGCTGCTCAGAACTCTATCCAAACAAAAAAATGTCTGTGGGTCAGCATATTTTTCTAATAAATAAATTTTTATCAAAACGAAAATATAAAATTATGCTGCTCGGCGGACCCGAAGATACTGCCCGCAACAAAGAAATTGCTGATTACTTTAAAGGAAGAGTTATTAATACTCCAACAACAAATGGTGTTCGCAAAGGTGCATGTTACGAAGCTATTCCACAAGTTATAATTACCGGTGATACATTTGGGATGCACTTAGCTATTGCACTCAAAAAATATGTTATCGCCTGGTTTGGATTAAGCTGCTGGACGGAAATTGATCTTTATGACCGTGGAGTAAAAATTTATCAAGAGGATTTATTCTGTTCACCTTGCTGGAAAAAAGAATGTCCGTATGATCTTGAATGTATTAAAAATCTTGATCTTAATAGAATGATTATCGAAACGGAAAAATATTTTGAAGATTTTGATATCGCAAAGGTTAAGGAGCGCGATAATATTTTTGAAAGAGCAAAAAAATTAAAACGTCCTTTAATTTTGGATGGCGCAATGGGCAGCGTTCTTCAAGAGAAAAAGCTTACACCAAATAAACGAGTCTGGAGCGCAACTGCTAATGATGATTCCAAAAGTGAGGTTATAACTTTACACAAAGATTACATCAGAGCTGGCGCTGATATTATCACAACAAATACATTTAGAACTAATCCGTATGCGCTTATCTCAACAGGAGTTACAGATATAGTCGGAAGTGTTTCTAATGCTGTAGAGCTTGCAAAACGTGCGCGCGGAAAATCATCTGTACTGATTGCTGGTTCAAATCCGCCTGCGGAAGATTGCTACCAGGTTGAGCGAACAATCTCACAAAAAGATTTGGAATGGAATCACAAAGTTCACATCGATGCTTTGATGGAAAGCGGATGTGATTTTATAATGAATGAAACGCAAAGCCATTTTGATGAGATAAAGTTCATATCAAAATATTGTGGTGAAAATCATATTCCTTATATAATGAATTTTTTCTTTGTTGATAAACCAAAATTATTATCAGGTGAAAATCTAACAGACGCAATTGAATATGTATTAAAATATCACCCACTTGCAATCGGGTTTAACTGCATTACTTTTGAAGCATTTGATAATGCTGTTAAAAGATTAAAACCTGAATTGGCTTGGGGATTTTATCTTAACTGCGGCAGCGGAAAGTTTACGGACAATAAAATTGATTGTGCGGTTTCTCCATTAGAATATGCAAAATTGGTTAAACCATATCTTGCTTACAATCCATCTTTTATTGGCTCTTGTTGTGGTTCATCTCCGGAACATACAAAGAAATTAAAAAGCTTAATTGATGGATGAAATTGCAGTAAAATCTCCGGCAAAGATTAATATTGGATTAAATATAATTAATAAAAGAGATGATGGATTTCATAATCTTGAAACAATATTTTATCCGATAAATCTTTTTGATGAAATCAGTTTTTCAAAATCAGATAGGTTTACATTTAACAGCAATGATGAAAATCTGAATAAAGAAAAAACTAATCTGATTATTAGAGCAAAAGAACTTTTAGAAAATGAATTCCTTACCCAGCTTCCTGTTAATATTTATTTAAAAAAAAATATTCCAATCGGTGCAGGACTTGGCGGCGGAAGTTCTAATGCTGCAACAACATTATTATCACTTTCAAAGCTTTTTAATTTAGAATTATCCCAAAAAAATATATTGGATTTAGCAATCAAACTCGGTTCTGATGTTCCTTATTTTCTAAATCCTGTTCCATCTTTTGCTGAATCGAGAGGTGAAAAACTTTTTCCTATTAATTTTAGAATTAAAAAATATTTACTAATTGTAAATCCCGGAATCCACATCGCAACAAAATGGGCTTTTAGTTTAATCACGCCAAAGCAGCCGATTATTTGTTTGAAATCTTTAATAGATAAACCAGATATTAAAATTGAAGATGTGATGAG
>JAGOXU010000165.1 GCA_018059515.1 Ignavibacterium sp. | reverse complement strand
TAATCTCCCTACAGTTTTGCAATCGAATAATTCTTAAATGCAAAATATATTTCTGTAGCAGCGGTTTTAATTATGGTTGCTGTGGGTACCGCTAATAACATTCCAAGTATTCCAAACAACTCGCCGCCAGTTATGATTAGAAGTATGATTATGATTGGATGCATATCCACACTTTTTGAAAAAACATAAGGCTGCACAAATCCGTTATCTAATGTGTAAATCACCACAATGACGGTCATAATCAAAGGGACTTGTGATAAATCTCCTGTCTGCATTATCGAAAGTACAATTGCGGGAACACCGCCGATTATAGGTCCGAGGTAGGGAATTAAATGACCGATACCAGCAATTACACCCAAAGGAAGTGCGTTTGGTAATCCAATAAAATAAAATCCAAAACCAACAGCAGTTCCAACAAACACAGCATCAAAAATCCAGCCTCTAACAAATCTGCCAAGCTGCAAGCTGATTCTTTTTAAAATCCAGTAAGACATTTCAAAATATTTATTTGGTACGATATGGATTAATGCTTTATGAATTACAGCGCTGTCTTTTAGCAGATAAAAAGTTATGAATGGAACAATCACTAAAAATGCAGCAATTGAAACAATACCGCTTACATATTGTGTGATATGATTAATTGCATCATTAAAGGATATGGAAATAATATTTTGAACTTTATTTGAAAGTTCGCCTTTGTTAAAAAGCGGAAAGACACCTAATATTTTCTTTTCAAGATCATTAAGCTCTTGGTTTAAAGAAAAATCTTTTAATGATGCTAATACCTGATTCATTTGAAGGAAAAATTTTGGGATAACAAAGGATAAACCCAGATATAATAAAAATCCAAAAGCAGTAAAGACAAGTATTGTTGAAATTGTTCTTGTAAATCCCTGTCCTTCAAGTAATCTTACAAACGGCGCAAAGATGAATCCTAACAGAACAGAAATTGCGAGAAGCACTACAATATCAGCAAGCAAAATGGACAGATAAAAAAGTGCAATTGCACCTAAAACTAAAAAGATAATCCATCTATTTTTTTTATTAAATATTTCCATATAATAAGATACTAACTAACAGCTTCAATTCTTCTAACGGATGGGACTTCTCTCATAATCGCTCTTTCAATGCCTGCTCTTAACGTCATAACGGAAAGGGGACAATCTTTGCAGGAGCCAAGCAGCCTTACTTTTACAATTCCATCATCCGTAACTTCAACCAATTCTACATCGCCGTTATCGGCTTGTAAATAGGGTCTGATGTTATTTAGCGCTTTTTGTACTTCGTCTTTCATCTGAGTCTTAATTTTAAGCCCAATAAATAAATCGTACTTTCTGCAAATTTAATATTCTTCTGAGAAAGAATAAAAAAAACAATTTGTTAAATAACTTACCTTACGTTAAGTTTTAAAACATCCGAGAGTATTAAATAAAGTATTTTCTACAATCATACTTTTAGAAGAAAGAATCTTAAAAGCTTGGACGTTTTCCTACATCTCGCATAAGCCGAGTTAAATAAGATATTAATTTAATTTAAAACTTCTGCAAGAGTTTTTTCAAGATCATTTCCTCTAAGGACATTTTCATTTTTGATTATCATTCCATCTTTACCAACAAGATATAAAGTTGGCCAATGAGCAATATTATACAAAGAGTGAATAGTCTTATTTTTATCATCCAAAACCTGTATCCAACTCATATTTTTTTCTTCGGTAAACTTATTAAACTCAACTTCAGTTTTGGATTGCATCATTAAATCGCTGCTTATACTAATTATTTCAAATCCCTTTTCTCTAAACATTGCATAAGCTTTTACAAGATTAGGAATTTCACCTACACAAGGTCCGCACCAAGTTCCCCAAAAATCTAATAGGACAACCTTGCCTTTAAAGTCTGATAATTTTTTCTTCTCACCTTTTGTAGATGTAAACTCAAAATCAATTGAAGGCTTCCCAACAATTCCTTCATTAAACTGAATTGATTTTTTCTGTTGTTGATCTGACTCATAAATTCGTTGAATAATAGAAGCTCTTTTATTTTCAGGAATTTGTTGTGCTATTTCTAAAATTTTTTCAGAAGCTGATTGGTAATAAGGCATCATAGTATTGCTTAAAGCAATTTGAAAAGCATAGTATCCTTTGCCTTGTGAGTTTAATAGTTCATAGTCACCCGGATATTTTGCTTTTAACTCTGTAAACTCATTTTCAAAATCATCTTTTAACAATAACAGTTTTTCAAAATTTTTCTCATTTCCAAATTTTTTATCCCAAAGTACAAATCGGGCAAGATGATAATCCGGATAATCTTTCAGCTCATTTTCAATTTCATCAATGCAAGTTTTATTATCTGCGCCAGACATTATTAAAAAATCGATATTTCTAAATCTTGCACCTTTTACTGGTTTACCGGCATTATCAAAAACATAACTTGTGTAAGTTTTTTTATCGTTGTAATCAAAGTTATTTCCATCAGTAATGTAGTATGAAAGTAGTTGTGCTGAATCCGGAATTGTAATTATAGCACTAAAAATTCCATTTGCTTTGGACATTTTAATTTCGTTGCTCTTTCCTTCGTCAGGTTCCAAAACATTTTGAAATAAACTCGCCGCACCTCTTGATGCAATCCCTTTTGTGCTCCAATAATCAAATGCATAAACCAAGTTAAGTTTAGAATCTGTTGTGAAAATATTATTATCAGAAGGATTATATTTAATTGTAAATGGTTTACCGGAGGTGGGAAGGGATTGAGCAGCTACTGAAATTGAAAGTACAAAAAAGAACAATACTAACTTTTTCATTTTATCGCCTCAATTGTTTTTGATTATGCAAAAATAAAACTGACTTAATTACATTCCTAATCAAAATTCAGTAGCTGTTCTATAATAAATATGGACTATTGATTAATCATCATCACCAAGTAAAATTTCAATCTTTTCTGATGCGTTTGCATTTCTGATGTTTACTTGTTCAGTGAGTTTGCGAGAAATATCAAATAATATTTGTGTTTCGGCTGCATCAGGCATACCAATAACCATTGGTTCACCTTTGTCTCCACCGATTCTAATTCTTGGATCAATTGGAATTCCGCCAAGCAAAGGTGCATTAAGTTCATCGCACATTTTTTGTCCGCCGCCGGAGCCAAAAATATCATATTGTTTTCCTGTATCAGGCGCTATAAAGTAACTCATATTTTCTATTACACCTAATATCGGAACGTTAACTCGTTCAAACATTTTTAGAGCTTTGCGGGCATCAATTAAAGAAACTTCTTGCGGAGTTGTAACGATGACGGCGCCGGTTAATGGAATAGTTTGAACTAATGTTAATTGTATATCGCCTGTTCCGGGAGGCATATCAAAAATTAAATAATCAAGTTCGCCCCATTCAACATCAGTCATAAATTGTTTAATCGCACCGCTCGCCATTGGTCCGCGCCAAATAACAGGAGCAGTATCATCAACTAATAAACCGATGGACATAAATTTTATACCTTGTGCTTCAAGCGGAATCATCTTAACAGAATTTTCTGCCTGATAAACTTTTGGTTTTTCTGTGGTTCCAAGCATTAGTGGAATGCTCGGACCGTAAATATCCGCATCAATCAAACCAACGCTTGCACCATCTTTTGCGAGAGCGACTGCAAGATTAACCGCTACTGTGCTTTTACCAACTCCGCCTTTACCGCTTGCAACAGCAATAGTATTTTTAACACCGGGTAATACTGCATCTTTTTTTGCATCTTTATGTGTGGATACTGTTGAAGATGATTTTGAAGTGATATTTAAATCAATATTCTTTAACCAGTTAAATTCTTTTTTAAGGTGATTTATAACCAAACTTTTTACATCATCGGAGTTATTGGCATTAATTGATAAATCTAAAATTAAATTATTGTTACTGAATTCAAATTTTCTAATTGAATTAAGAGTAAGTGTACTTGTGTTAACTTTATCATTACTTATATTTTTCAATGAATTGATAATTGTGCTTTTGGTGATCTCGAACATTTTACTTTCCTGTTTCTTTCTAAAAATATTTTTTAACATTTATTGATTTTAAAACTTTATACTAAAATTAATCTTAATATTATTTTCCAAATGGTTTTTTATTTCTAACAGCCATCGCTTTTAGTGCGTGATTCATAAGCCATTCCTGACTATTAAACCTTTTTATATTTTCTTTCACTTCGGGAAAAACATAAGAACCATCCGGCTGAAGGATTCTTGCTTTAACATTTTCTTTAAGTGAAACTTTTAAAAGCGTTTTTATTATTTCTTCTTTCAATCTTGGATTTTCAATTGGGAATGCGATTTCAACTCGTCTATCAAGATTTCTCTGCATCATATCGGCGCTGCTTAAATAAACCTCTTCGTTTCCATCATTTAAAAAATAAAAAACTCTGCTGTGCTCAAG
This sequence comes from Ignavibacterium sp., assembly GCA_018059515.1. Classification (GTDB taxonomy): domain Bacteria; phylum Bacteroidota; class Ignavibacteria; order Ignavibacteriales; family Ignavibacteriaceae; genus IGN3. The sequence continues at coordinate 3,247 of JAGOXU010000165.1, read as the reverse complement.
AAATCTTCCAACAATGCTTCGCACTTCTATGTTTTCGCTAAGATCTTTAACTCCCGGCACAAGGCTGCAAACACCTCTTACAATTAATTTTATTTCCACACCGCTGTTTGATGCTTCGTACAAGGCACAAATAATTGCAGGATCAACCAAAGAATTTAGTTTCATAACTATTTTTGCTTCTTTGCCTGCAACTGCATTATCAATTTCCCTATTAATCAGATCGATAAATTTTTCACGCATATTTACTGGAGAAACAAATAATTTTTTATACTCTTTTTGTTTTGAGTAGCCGGTTAAGAAATTAAAAATATCTGACACATCGCTGCATATATCATCATCAGAAGTAAAAAATCCTAAATCAGTGTAAAGCTTTGCGGTAGTTGCGTTGTAGTTTCCGGTTGCAAGATGCACATATCGTTTTACACCATCATATTCTTTGCGGACAACTAAAGTCATTTTTGCATGTGTCTTCAATCCAACCAAACCATAGACAACGTGAACACCAACTTTTTCTAACTCGCGTGCCCAATAAATATTATTCTGTTCATCAAATCTTGCTTTTAATTCTACAAGCACAGCAACCTGTTTGCCCATTTCTGCGGCTTCAATCAAGCATCTAACTATTGGCGAATCTGGACCGACTCTGTAAAGTGTTTGCTTGATTGCAAGAACATCGGGATCAAGTGCAGCTTGTTTTATAAAATCTATAATTGGTGAAAACGAATGATAAGGATGATGAAGCAAAATATCTTTCTGTCTGATTATCGAAAAGAAATCTTCATCCTCTTCAAACACTTTTGGAGTAACAGGGTAATATGGTTTTTCCTTTAGTTGATGAAGCGGCAGTTTGAATAAGCTCATCACATCACTTAAACCTAAAGGACCATCAGATAGGTGAACATCATCCATTGTAATTTGAAGATTATCAACCAATATGTTTAACATAAAATCAGGCATCGGATGACCAACTTCCAATCTTACAACACTTCCGAATCTGCGCTGTTTAATATTTTCTTCAATCACACTTAACAAGTCATCTGCTTCATCTTCCTGAAGTTCAATATCTGTATCTCGTGTAATTCTAAATCTGTGCGCTTCAACTACTTCCATTCCGGGAAAAAGCAAAGCAAGATTTGCATTGATAAGATCGCCAAGCCAGATATATGTTGCGCTAAAATTTCCGTTTACACCTAACGCTTTACCCGGCTGAAGTATATTGTCTATTTGCATCAGCCTGGAAAGAATGCTTGGTACTTTTACTCTTGCAAAATGATTTTCACCATTTGGTTTTCTAATTAATATTGCAAGACTTAAACTTAAATTTGAGATGTAAGGAAATGGTCTGCCCGGATCGAATGCAAGCGGAGTTAGCACAGGGTAAATTTCTTTTTTAAAATATTCAGTAAGTTTTGCCTTATCTACTTCGCTTATTTCATCAATCGATAACAGTTTAATGTTGTTTTCAGATAATGCAGGAATGATATATGTATTCCAATAATTATCTAAAGTTTTAAGCAAAGGCATTAAAAGTTTTTCGATTTTTCTTAATTGTTCAATCGGTGTTAAACCATCAATGGATGGCTCTTCTACGTGTGCGGCAATTTGTTCCTTTAAACCTGAAATTCTTATCATATAAAATTCATCTAAGTTGGAACAAAAAATTGAAATGAACTTTACTTTTTCTAAAAGAGGTAATTCAGGATTTAGAGCTTCTTCCAAAACTCGTTTGTTAAACTCAATCCAGCTTAAATCTCTGTTTATAAAATTTTCGGGTTTGCTGTACTTTTTTAGTAGTTCTTTGATATTCATATAAATCTATTACAATTGGGCATAAATATAAGCTATTTGCAAAAGATTTGCCGTGATAAAAGCGTTGCATCCGCATTAAAAATGGATAAAAAAGAGGGTTAAACGGAAAAGAAAGTTATTTCTTCCAAAAGTAAGGTGTAAAAATTATTAGAACGGTAAAAAATGCTTAGATAATTGAAGCAGTCTTGTATTTATTTTAGTATCTGTCCTATTTCGTCCCTAACGGGACTTGAGATTTTGATATTGCTTTGGTTAGCAATATTTCGTCCTTAACAGGACTTGAGATTTTTGATATTGTTATGGTTAACAATATTTCGTCCTTAAGAGGACTTCAGATTTTTGAGATTGCTTTGGTTAGCAAGATTTCGTCCCTAATGGGGCTTGAAATTTTACAGCCTTTTTTAGCAATGATACTATACTAACGGAACTTTACAATATAAAATATTTTAGTTCCAGCGGGACGGAATTTTGTTAGAATGGATTTACGTGTAGATTTTTTTCTTTCCGGTTTTTAAAAATATGTCCCTGAAGTTTCAAAGCCCATCCGCCAATTTTGGGAATGCCAGCCAGAACCTTCAGAGCCCATCTTCCATTTTCGGAAATACGATCCAACAGTTGTGGAGCCCTATTTCCATTTTCGGACGTACGACCCAACGATTGTGGAGCCCTATTTCCATTTTCGGAAATACGACCCAACGGTTTTGGAGCCCTATTTCCATTTTCGGAAATACGACCCAACAGTTGTGGAGCCCTATTTCCATTTTTGGAAATACGACCCAACGGTTGTGGAGTCCTATTTCCATTTTTGGAAATATGAGCCTGAACCCTCAGATCCCTATTCTTTCAATTACGAATACAAAAATTCTTAGTTGTAGTATTTTTTATCGATGTATGGAAAATCAATTATGAGGATTCAATTTTCTGTAGTTTTTTCACAAATTACAATATACTCTTTTGTCATCGTGCTTTTTCGTTGTCCCGGTATGTTTGATGGTGAATTCTGTGAAGGCATTGCTTTATTGCCCAATAATCTTTCGTAAGTAAGTAGATGCTTGAACCCATTCTGTTCAAATTTTTCGGCTATAAATTGGTCGGTAGGTAAAATTGTATTCTTAACAGTTCGATTACCTACAACATATATAGAGAGACCGTTTTTCTTTATACTTTTTGAAACATCTTTTATCGAGCTATCTAAATCCCTATAAAATGCAGAAACATCCCAAGATCTTCTTAAGGATACTTTGGCAATTTTTTCAATATAGTCAGAAATCAAACCTTCAGAATATCTTTTATCGGTTACATATCCTCCCATTAATTTGCTATCCACTTTGCGAGCATATTTAATTCCCATCCATTCATTAGATAGAATTGAAAATTGTCCATAAGCCACAGTTGTTCTACTATCACCATATGGTGGACTAGTTAATACAACATCATA
>JAGOXU010000164.1 GCA_018059515.1 Ignavibacterium sp. | reverse complement strand
TTAATCTAAAATGTTGAGGCAAATTTACCCTCATATAGTTTTAATACAAAATTAAATGCTTTTAAATAATTAGGATTTTATAATAGATGCGAGAAAAGGCAATTAACTTTTTAACCGCAAACCCAATTTCTAAAAAAAAAAATTGGGTTTGTTATCTCAATAATAATATTTTGGATTTTTATTTCATCAAAATCATTTTTTTTGTTTGGATGAAATCTCCGGCTTGTAATTGGTAAAAATATATTCCGCTCGAAATCGCAAGACCATTCGCCGCGGCGAACTGCTCTACGGAAAATTCCACTTCATAATTTCCAGTTGGCTTTTCTTCATTAACCAATGTTGCAATTTCATTACCAAGAATATCATACACTTTAAGCGAGACAAATTGCCTGTCGCCTATTGAATATTGGATCTTAGCAGTTGGATTAAATGGATTGGGATAATTTTGTTCAAGAGAAAATGCTAATGGAATTGCTTTCTCATCTTCAACACCTGCTGCATTATCTTTTCCAATTCCGGTCAAAGCAATTTGTTGCGTTCCTGCATTTGAAAATACTTTTAAAGTAGCTTGATAGTTTTTAATGCTATCGGGATTGAATAGTAAGGATATTTTTGAATAAGAAAAAGGTTCGATAGAAAAATTATTTGAACTTATAGAAAATCTTGAATCCGAAATTGAAATTGAATCAACAACCAATTGCGCACTGCCGCTGTTTGCAATATAAATCTGGTTGGATGATGAAGTGCTAACTAAAGTCGAATCAAACTCTACTTTAAGCGGCAGCACTTCCAACTCTGCAAAAACCGGACGCACATTATTATTAATAAAACTGTAAATCCTGTCAACAAATTCAGGATGATCAATAAACGGATTTCTTTTTAGTTGCAGAAGCGCGATTGCGTTGTTACGATTCGATTCAACAACACCAACAGTATCAAACACATTCCACTCTCTAAAAACACTTTCTTGAGTTGCATTTAAAAAATTGCCATAATTAACAGGATAACGAGTAATAAAATAAAACATAGAACGGCTAACATCACCTTTGTGAACATCGCGTGGTTCAAAAACTATTTGCCCAAGGCTGTTATTTCCAAGCTTACTTCCTCCAACCTGCCAGGTAATATTTGAAACAACTTTACCAAATGGAAAGTTTGCGCGCATGCTGTTTGCGGTTATATCTGTTGGAAATAAATGATAAAGATCTGATTTCATTGGCTCTTGTTCGCCAAAATTTGATTGCGGCCAGGTATGTTCTGTGTTAAAATTATACGGTGCATTCTGCGCTACTGTTCTGCTTGTATAACCAATTGCTAACCTTCCTGTGTAAACACATTCCAAAGTGTTTTGTGCAGCGCCCTGTCCATTTACTTTTTGATTATCAAATTCCATAAACATTTTATCACGCGCAGGGGTATATCCGAGTGAATTATGACCACTTACTAATTGCGTTAGTACTGATTTCAATTGTGTATCATATAGATTGAATGTTGCGGCATCATAACTATCACCAAACTTTCCGGAACCTGTAACTCTTATCAACGTGCCAACTGTGCTGTCATTACTTGTAATAAAAACTAAATCTTTATCAATCACGTTTTGATTCGGCGAATATTTAATCCACAATAACGTGCTATCATTTGCAGGAATTGACAAAAGAGTGTCTGATAAATTATAAACACTTTTAGAGTTACTGATTCTAATGTTTGAAGTTTGAATATTATTGTTCTTTACATAAACAAAAAAGCTATCCGAGCTTCCAGTAAAATTTTGCTGGAAAGAAATTGAATCTGCACTAACTAAAACTTGTGCGTTTAATTTTAGCGTAATGATAAATGCGGCAAATAAAATTTTTTTAAACATAATTACAATACTTTTTAATTTATAAAGCGGGTGGAAATTTACAATTTAATTTTGCAAATAATATTCTATTCCTCTAAAATAATTGCAGTTGCTTCAATTTCGATAAGCATATCCGAATCAACTAAAGCTTTTACCTCCACCATTGTTGAGGCTGGTTTGATGTTCTTAAAAAACTCGCCGTGAGCTTTGCCAATTTCTTCCCAACGTTTAATATCAGTTACAAACATTCTTGTTCGTACAACATCTTTTAGAGCTGCGCCTGCTTCAATTAAAGCTGCTTCAATTTTCTGAATTATAAATTTTGTTTGAAAATATACATCATTTACACCAATTACTTTTCCATCTTCAACTGCTGTTGTACCGGCTACTTCAATTACATTACCAATTCTCACGGCTCGTGAATATCCAACTATATCTTCCCACTTTGCACCGGATGAAATATTTTTTCTTTTCATATTTTCCCTCTCAAATATTCTAAACGTTTTCTTTCAGGAAACTTTTCTATCGCATATCTAAGCATTGTTCGCGGCATTGTTTTATAATATTTTTTTAAAAATTCTTCCTCAGCCTCAATATCACGATTTCCAACTTCTCGCAGCATCCAACCGACTGCTTTGTGAATTAGATCATGCTCATCATGCATTAATATTTCCGAAATATTAAATGTATCTTCAAACCAGTGCTGACGTATAAATGTGAATGTTGATAATATTGCGATACGTTTTTCCCAAAGGTTTTTTGAGTTCGCAAATTTATAAAGTAACTTTTTATCTTTATCAGTAAGATACTGTCCAACTATTTTTGGTGCTGAAAGATCGACTAAATCCCAATTATTAATACCTTTTCTGTTTTTGATATAAAAATTAAAAGCTGCTTTTTGTTTTTTCTCATCTCCTTTTTGAAACTGCTCAACAATTATAAACGCTGCTATTAGCCTTTCTTCGTGCACTTTGGAGTTAATAAGGATTTTCAAATCAGCAAATGGTAAGTCTTTAAACTGTTTTGATATTTTTCTTTGTACTGGAACTTTGATTCCATAAAAAATATCTCCTTCACCATATTCACCTTTACCTGTTTTAAAAAATCTTTGCAGGATAATTGCTTGAGATGGATTTTTATTGCTTAATATTTCTTTTCTTATTTCTAATAGACTCACTGTATTAATCCGACCTGTGTTTTTCATTTTCAAAAGTTTTTTTTGATTCATATAAAAATAAATTCAAATTAAATAAAACAGATTCCCGCCTTCGCGGGAATGACAAGTTGATTATTTTATTATTTTCTTTATCCAGTCTAACATTGTTTGTAATGCTATTGGAGAAATTGTTTCTTCAATCTTTCCATACTCAGAGATCGCTCCAGTTTTTGATGTTTGGAAAAGATGATTTAATCCAGCAAGTTCTTTTACTTCAAAATTTTTGTTACCTCCTTTTTTCAAGGCTGATTGAATTGCAGATAAATTTTCTTTTGGTGGAACTTGTAAATCATTCTCTCCATTTATTGCAAGCACCGGACATTTTACTTTTTCTAAAACAGGGATAGGATTGTATTTTAAAAAATATTTAAACCAAGGACTTGTAATTGTTTGCATCTGCGTTTTCAAATAAACCTCCGGATCACCAAGCTTGCTTTTTTCTTCTTCAGTCATTACAGAATATTCTGACCTAAATATTTCTTCTAGTTTTTTCTTTAACATTTCATCATCATCAATATCTTTTACCAATGAAAAAACTTCTCTCTGTATTTTTAAAGATTTCTGAATCTCATCTTCATTAGTACCTACAGACCTTTGAATCAAGACTCCTTGAAGATACAAAAGCGAATCGCCTGGAATTCCTGGTCCAGCCATCAAAACAATAAAGGCAACATCGTTAGATTGTATTGCTGTCATTGGTGCAATCATTCCACCTTCGCTATGTCCAATCAATCCAATTTTTGTTTTATTAATTTCTTTTCGTTCTTTCAGAAGTTCTATAGCAGCCAAAACATCTCTTGCAAAATCTTCACTAGTAGCGTTTGAATGATCACCGGTTGATTGTGCTATTCCTCTATCATCAAATCTTAAAACTGCAATTCCGTTTTTAGTTAAATAATCTGAAATAACTAAGAACGGTTTATGACCAAGCAGTTCTTCATTTCTATCCTGACCACCGGAGCCGGATATCAAAATTACGGCTGGAAAATTATTTCCTTCTTTTGGATATGTTAGTGTTCCGGCTAAAACAACATTATCAATTTCATTTTCAAATAAAACTTCTTCAGAATTGTAAGGGAATGGTTCATTAGGTTCTTGCGGACGTTTTGGACCTTCAAGTTTATCAACTTTGCTAACTGTTAAATCCAAACTCATTCCGCCTTGCGACCATTTTCCTGCAATTTTCATTTCATCATAAAATATTTCTCCTGCGTAATAACCCTGCACAACAGGTATTTTAATTAAAATGGAATCGCCATTTAAAGTGGTACTTTCTGTTTCTATTCCCATCGCACCTTGATCAGGGCTATCTAAAGTTGATGTGTATTTTCCAGAATCATTTTTTGATAAGTTAAAAACTATTGTAAGCTCCAAAGAATTTGGCAATGCAAGTTTACCAGTCCAAATGCCTGTTAAATCTTTTTGCTGAGAAAAGATTTGAATTGTTATCACAACAAATAGTACAATTAATTTTTTCATAAATTTTTTCTTGTTCCAAAAATTATTTTAAATATACCACTTCATTATAAAATTCTTCAATTACCTTATTGTAATTAAATGCCAAGGTTGTTTTTCTAATCCTTACTAGATCGAAGTACTCAATTCTTTGTCCTTCCATCAGATCAATTTTTATTGTGTCCAAATCCAATCTTTTCCAAAAAACGTAATCAGTAATTTTTTCTGATGTAATAATTTTGAACAATTTAATCTCACCTAATTCTTGCAGCCCTAACTCTTCAAACATTTCTCGTTTAACAGCCTGTTCGGGTGTTTCATTTTCTTCTACTCTTCCACCAGGAATATCCCACATGTTGGGATATGGAATATCAGCTTTATTATCACGCAATAATAACAAAACCTGATTATTGCTGTTGAGAAATATTATTGCTGATCCTATCATAAATCTATTACCAAAAGTTAGTTTTATAAATCATTAAAACTTAAATCCATTATCAAATTACCCTCTTCAGGGTGAAAATCCATATAGAAGTAAAAAAATATTATCAGTTATGGAACTAAATATAATTTAAATCCGTTTAGAATATATGAAAACTCAAAAATCAAAATCAGCCATAATTATTGGCAGCGGGCTTGGTGGATTATCAACAGCTTTTCGACTTTCATCAGAAGGTTACGATGTAACCGTAATTGAAAAACATTCTAAACCCGGCGGCAGATTAAACCAGCTTAAGTTGGATGGATTTACTTTTGATGTTGGACCATCTTTTATGAGTATGAGCTGGGAGCTTGAAGAATTATTTAAAAGCTGCGGAATAAAAAATCCGATTGAGCTTGAAGAACTTGATCCACTTTACCAGGTTTATTTTGAAAATGAAAATAAACCTTACAGAATTTGGAAAACATTGCACAATCTTGAAGAAGAGTTTAAAGATATCGAACCAAATCTTGCAGCTAAGGTTGAAAAATATTTAAAACGTGCTGGAGAATTCTTTCACGATACTGAAGACAAAGTTATAAAATCAAATTATAAAAATGTTGTTGATTACATTTTAAAACTTACCCGAGTTCCAAAGAAACACCTTCCATATCTTTTTAGAAATATGTGGAGTGAAATTGAAAAGAATTTTGAATCAGAACAAGTTAGAGTAATCTTTTCTTTAGTTGCATTCTTTTTGGGATCAACCCCGTTTCAAACACCTGCGATTTATTCTTTGCTTAACTACACTGAAATGAAGCATGATGGATACTGGAAAGTTAAGGGCGGCATGTACAAAATTGTTGAAGAGTTAATCAACATTTTAGAACAGCGCGGAGTAAAGTTTGTTTACAATACTGAAATTATATCTGTTTCAAACTCTAACGGTAAATTAAACTCTTTAATGGATAGAACAGGCAAAACATGGAGTGCTGATATTTTTATTTCAAATTCTGATGCCGCATCTTTTAGAGGACAGGTTTTGGGAAGAAAAAAATTCACTGAAGAAAAATTAGATAAAATGGATTGGACTCTTGCGCCGTTTACAATTTATCTTGGAGTAAAAGGTAAAATCGATTCGCTTCAGCATCATAACTATTTTCTTGGAAGCAACTTTAGAGGTTATGCTGATAAGATTTTTACATCTTCAATTATTCCTCAAAAGCCATATTACTATGTTAATGTTTCATCCAAATCGAATCCTGATTGTGCACCGGATGGATCTGAAAATATTTTTATTCTTTGTCCTGTTCCAGATAGAAGATATAAGAAGGATTGGGATGATAAAGAAGAAATTGCAAATAACATTATAAAAAATTTATCAGACAGAGTTGGATTCGATATAAACGCCAACACCTTGGTTAAACAAATATATTCTCCGGTTGATTGGGAAAATATGTTTAATCTGTACAGAGGTTCTGGTTTAGGATTAGCACACGGTATAAATCAGGTTGGCGCATTCAGACCAAAAAACAAAGATGAAGAAATTCCAAACTTGTATTATGTAGGCGCATCAACAACGCCGGGCACAGGCTTACCAATGGTTATAATTAGTTCAAAACTTGTAACAGACAGAATCAGGAGTGATCATGAATCAATACAATAAGACATCGTATGCAATAAGCAAAGTGATAACAAAAAGTTACAGCACTTCATTTAGTCTTGGCATTGCAGCATTTTCTCCGCAGTATCGGGATGCAATTTACGGCATATATGGATTTGTAAGAATTGCTGATGAGATTGTTGATACATTTAATGAGTTTGATCAAAAAAATTTAATGAAAAATTTCCGTGATGAAACTGAAGAGGCTTTAAAAACCGGAATATCAACTAATCCTGTTTTACAGGCTTTTATTCACACGGTTAAAGAATACAAAATAGATTATCATTACATAGATGCATTCTTAAACAGTATGGAAATGGATCTAACAAACTCCTACTACGAACCACAGCAGTACAAAGATTACATTTATGGTTCCGCAGAAGTTGTTGGATTGATGTGTTTGCAAATTTTTGCAGGCAGTGATAATAAGTTATTTAATCAGCTAATTGAACCTGCAAGAAGTTTGGGTTCTGCTTTCCAGAAAGTAAATTTTTTAAGAGACATTAAAAGTGATATGGAAGAGCGGGAAAGAATTTATCTTCCGGGAGTAAATCACGCAATTAAAATTGATGATGCAAGCAAACAAAATCTTGAAAAAGAAATTGAGCTTGAATTTAAAAACGCCTTAATTGGAATTAAAAAATTGCCAGCCGGAGTTAAGCTTGGTGTTTACTCTGCTTACTTATATTACCTCGGGTTATTTAAAAAGATAAAAAGATTAAAGATCAAAGAATTGATGAATCAAAGAGTTAGAGTATCTAACACAACTAAGTTAGCATTGCTTTTACGCGGTGTACTTGAAATAAAAATCTTTAGGCTTACCTAAAACAAAAATAATTTTTAATTAAGTTGCCGGTAGCAATACCGGCTTTTCTATTATATGAGCACATACTTACTGATAAATATTTTAATCATTTTTTTCCCTTTGGTTTTATCGTTTGATAAAAATCTTACGTATTACAAAAAAGTTCCTCGCCTTTTAAAATCAATCGCATTTGTAAGCACTGCTTATATAATTTGGGATGCAATTGCAACTAAGCGCGGCGATTGGGCTTTTAATC
>JAGOXU010000023.1 GCA_018059515.1 Ignavibacterium sp. | reverse complement strand
TTGTTGTAGTTGTAAATGTTAAAAATTAAAAAAGCAACATCAATAACCATAGGGATTGATAATAGGTAAAGATATTTTGTTTCTAAATTGATTTGATGTTTATAAAAAATCAAAACAAACGAACTGATAAAAGCTCCAATATAAATTCCCGAACATCGTGCGCAAACTAAAAAGGGCACATTAGTACATGTAAAAGATTTTATGGGATTTTGATGACAAACATTCGCATAAATCATTTTTTGAAATGGATAGAAGGGAAGAAGAAAGTTTATTTCCAAACACGGTGATAGAAAACCAAAAATCCAAATTGTAAGCAAAAAGAAAAGTGAAAATCTAAAGGCTCTTCTTTTTATTGATTGAAATTTGAACAATAGATTTTTAATCCACTTTATTAAAAATCAAAATATCTTTTGAATCCAGCACATACAGTTTACTATTCATTAATATTGCCGAAACAATATTTGGTAATTCATCATATCCTAACAAATTTATCTTGCTAACTTTTGAGTCAATGGATTTTAAATTCGTATAAAAAATCTCATTGCAAGTTGTTATTATAAGCTGATCAAAAAGAATTCTGATACTGTTTAATTTTTTATCAATATTTATAATGTTGACTCCATTTCCAAAATCATCAAAAACAAAAACATCTTCATTATCAATAACATAAATTTTGTTTGATGATGAGATTGCAAGTTTAGTTGGATTTGAAAGTTGATATTTGCCTCCATCAAATCCGCCAAAACTAATTTTATAATTACCATAAATATCAAATTTCATTACGCGTTTATTTTCGGAATCAATAAAATATAAATCACCCTGATTAGAAGTAGCACAGCTTGATGGATATCCAAATTGCTCTGCTGGATTATCACTTTCTCTTTTAAATAGTGAAGACAAATAATTTAAGTTTTTATCAAACCGTTTTATGGCATGATTATTTTTATCAGCAATGTAAATTGTTAATGGATCGGCAAAAACATCTGCTGGATTATCGAATGAGTTTTCATCCCAGCCATATCCGCCGAATGTTTTTAAAGTGTTTCCAAGAGTATCTAATAAAATTATTTCATCAGAACCAGAATCGGACACATAAATCATTCCATTTGCAGTAATATAAAACGATGATGCATTTTTAAAATCACCAAACGATTTATTGAATTCAAAGTTCTGTGCATGCAGCATTGCACACGAAAAAATAAATATTAGTAAAAGGGTTTTCATTATATAATAATCTTCTAATTTTTCTTATCAAATTAGTTTAAGATAAATCCAATCTCAAGCAAATAATGGTTCGCTTTCAAATTGCATTTATATAATGGCTTCGATATATTTCGAGCGCAAAAAAGCAAATAAAATTACTGTCCTATAGTGTAATTGGCAACACACAGCACTCTGGATGCTGGGTTTTAGGTTCGAGTCCTAATAGGACAACAGAATACGGTTGATGGAAGATGTACTATTGATTATGTAATCGAAATAAGCACACCAAAATTTTTCATTAAACGATTTATTTTAATATGAAAGTCTCTCCATAGCGGAGATTTAAAGGGGATTTTTCATTTACACTGGCGCGTTCGTCTAGTGGCTTAGGACACCGCCCTCTCAAGGCGGGGATCACGGGTTCGAATCCCGTACGCGCTACAAAGATAAGCGGAGTTTAATTCCGCTTTCTTTATTTTATAGCTTATGAAAAGATTTAGTAAACATATTTTTATTTGCGAAAACAAAAGGACAGAAGGTCATCCGCGCGGATGCTGTGTAGAAAAGGGGAGCATAGAAGTTCGTGAAAAATTCAAATCTCGTTTAAAAGAATTAGGATTGAATTCAAATGTAAGAGCTAATTCTTCCGGGTGTTTAGATGCATGCGAATTTGGAGTATCTGCAGTTGTTTATCCAGAACAGGTTTGGTATGGCGGAATAACTTTAAAGGATGTTGAAGAGATCATTCAATCACACATTATAAATAATGTGCCTGTTGAAAGATTAAAAATATCTGACTCAAGGTATAACAAAGATGTCTAAAAATATAAATAAAAACTTTGCTGTTCAAATTTTTGATATTTTAAATAATCAATATCCCAAAGTTAAACCTGCGCTTATATATTCAAATCCATTTGAACTTCTTATCTCAACAATTCTTTCGGCACAATGTACTGATGAGCGTGTTAATATTATTACAAAATCACTTTTTAAAAAATTTAAAAAGCCGCAGGATTTTGTTGATCTTACAAATGAAGAATTGGAAAAAGAAATTTTTTCAACCGGATTCTATAAACAGAAAGCAAAAAGTATAAAAGCTTGCTGTATGGAATTATTAGAAAATCACAAAGGGAAAGTACCTGCTGATTTTGATGAACTTGTAAAACTTTCCGGAGTTGGAAGGAAAACCGCTTCGGTAATTGCGGGCAATGCGTTCGATATCCCTGCAATTGCTGTTGATACTCATGTAAAACGATTATCAAATCTGTTAGGATTTATTGATTCCCAAAATCCTGATAGAATAGAAATTAGATTAAAAGAATTATTACCTGAATCGTATTGGATAAAATCATCTCACTTGCTTGCAACACACGGCAGAAAAATTTGCATTGCCAACAGACCAAAATGCAGCGAATGTGTGATTGCTGATTTGTGTCCGAGTTTTAATTATCATCTAAAAAAAGTAAAGAATGATAAACGTAAATAGAGACCGCGAGTTTTGCCTGGCAATCTTAAAAGATTACACAAAAAGCGAAAGCTTACTTAAGCACGCTTATGCTGTTGAATCTTGTGTAAACGCTTACGCTAAAAAATTTAATGAAGATGTTGAATATTGGAGCAATGTTGCTTTGCTTCACGATTTTGATTATGAAAAATATCCAACTGCAGACGAACATCCATTTAAAGGTGCTGAGATTTTGAAAGAAAAAGGTTTTGATGAAGATTTTATTAAATCAATTCTTTCTCACGCTGATTACTGCGGCGAGCCAAGAGACACGCTTCTAAAAAAGGTTTTGTTTGCCTGTGATGAACTTGCCGGATTTATTACCGCTGTAACTTATGTCCGTCCCTCAAAATCTGTTGATGAAGTTGAAGTAAGTTCTGTAAAAAAGAAAATGAAAGATAAAGCTTTTGCAAAGGCTGTTAGCAGAGAGGATATAAAAAAAGGTGCGGAAGAATTGCAAATTCCACTTGATGAACATATACAGTTTTGCATTGATGCAATGAAAAAAAATAAAGATATGCTTGGGTTGTGAAAATAGGAGATGTTGTAGAAAATTTTCAATTAAAAGATCAGGATGGAAATGATTTTGACCTATATGAAAATTTAGATAAGGATGTGCTTTTAGTTTTCTATCCAAAGGACAATACACCTGTTTGTACATCACAATTAGTTGATTATTCATTAAATAAAATTGAACTTGAAAAACACGGTATAAAAATTATTGGAGTTAATATAGCTGATATCGAGTCCCACAATAATTTTTGTACAAATAATAAAATTGATTTTCCTGTTTTAAGTGATAATGAAAAAAAAGTTAGCAGACAGTTTGATGCTCTAAATTTGCTTGGTCAAAACAAAAGAAAATTAGTTTTAATAGGAAAAAACAAAAAAATTAAGTTTGAGCGATCAACCTTGTCTGTGTTTTTTGTTGATACTACGCAACTACTTTTTGAATTAGGTAAAACAAAGCTAATATAAAAGACTTGCTTTTTTGATAAATAGATACCATTTTTGTTCAAAAATTAGGAGAAACTTTAGAGATCTTTGCTACATTAAATGTTCAGAATTAAATAACAAATCAATTAATAATAGTTTGATTGAAATGAAAAGCAAGATCTTAATAATACTGTTTCTCATCACTGCATCCCTTTCATACTCCCAGCGTGATGTTAAAATAATTTCTTCAGATTTCAATTCTGTTACTGTTGAATATTCTCCTGTCTATATCGATACATCTATTGTGTCGTACAACGGAATTGATTTTAGAAAAGCTGAATTTGATTTTGGAACACTTATAAATTATTCAGAGTTCGGCTCGCCACAAATTTTAACTAGAATAATTAATGTTGGCGTTCCATCCGAATATGGGAATACAATTGAGGTTCTTTCATCTTCGTATCAGGAAATTTCCGGACAATTAATTCCTATTCCTTATCCAAAGCCTGATAGTTTTTCTGTTTCATTTGATTTTAGTAAAAATGCTGAATATGATTTATATGAACCCAAAGAGGATTTAGTTTCTTTTGGTGAAATTGGTCTTGTTAGAGAAGTCTATTCTCAAACGATCAATTTAAATCCAGTAAAATTTTTTCCAATTCAAAATAAAATAAGATTGTACACAAATATTATTGTAAGAATTAATTTTAGTCCAAATGGTGTTATCTCATCAAAACCCGCAGGCGATTTTTTGGATGGATTGATAATCAATTATAATGTGGCAAAATATTGGAATAACGAATCTGCAAATAAAAAATTGACGAAGGTAACAGTAGCAAACAGTGTTCTTGCTTCCGGTAAGTGGATTAGATTTGAAGCTCCTGAAGAAGGAATTTACAAAATCAGTAAATCTCAATTATCTTTATATGGAATAGATGCAAACACTGTTGATCCGCGAACAATTAAAATATTTAACAACGGCGGCAAAGTGCTGCCCGAAAATAACTCGTTACCAAGACCAGCAGATCTGGAAGAAAATGCTATCTTAGTTGTAGGTGAAGATGACGGTAAATTTGATGAGGCTGATTACATATTATTTTATGGTAGAGGAAGCAGTTTTTGGGATTATGGTTCCGATGGAAAAACAATTTCTAGATATTTTCATCCTTACTCAACTAAAAATTATTTTTGGATAACTGCTAATGGCTCCGCAGGTAAACGAATAACTGATAAACCCGGACAAAATACTACACCAACGCTCAATCAAACTACAACCGAAGCATTTGCTGATTGGGAAGTTGATAAAATTAATTTAGGTAAAACCGGTCGTCAATTTATGGGTGATGATTTTTCAAATTCTGTAAAATCCAGAACTTATACAAATACACTAAGCGGAAGAGTGGATTCAATTCCCATTTCTTACTATTTAAGGTTTGTTGTTGCTGCTCCTAATTCTATGGTTCTAAAATTATCAGAAAACGGCAGCCAAATTTTTCAACAAAATCTTGCTGGATATTCAGGATTATACATAGTTGGTAATGATCATGATGTAAATGCCTCGTATAGCGGAATCCTACCTAATGAGAGAAGTGTGCTTAATTTAAGTGTAACGCCCTCAACAATCTCAACAATTGGATATTTAGATTACTTTACAATCAAATATGTAAAACAACTTAAAGCATTTTCAGATAATATTTTATTTTTCTCTAATCCTACTGGCGGATTGATTGAATATAGTTTGGTTGGATTTTCATCTTCAAACATCAAAGTGTTTGATGTAACAAATTATTCTGATATAAAATTAATTACCAATCATACTTTAATTAGCGGTGGAGATTGTAAATTTCAGATGGATGAAACCGCTTCTCAAAGATCAAAGTATTTAGCTGTGGAAAACACAGGATTTAAATCTCCCACTAATCCTGTTGAAGTGTCAAACTCTAATTTGCATGGTGAAAGTGTTGGTGCAAAGTTTGTAATCATCACGCACAAAAACTTTATGGAAGCCGCAAACAAACTTAAGAACCATAAAGAGAATAATATCCCGCTAACTTTTTCAACTTATGTTGCAGATATAGACCAAATTTATAATGAATTTTCTGGTGGTGTTGTTGATCCTACAGCTGTTAGAGATTATCTGAAATACGCTTTTGATAATTGGCAAATAAAACCTGATTATGTTTTGCTTTTTGGCAAGGGCACTTACGATTATAAAAACCTCGAAGGATTTGGCGATAATTTTGTTCCAACTTGGCAAAGTACGGAATCATTACGATTTGTTTACGGTCAGGAAGATTCCTACACCACCGATGATTTTTTTGTTCGTGTTTCTGGACCCGATGATTTTATAGATTTATTCATTGGGAGAATTACTTGTACAACGCCAGCAAATGCTGATCAGATGGTTAATAAAATTATTGATTATGAATTAAATCAAGAAAAGGGTGAATGGAGAAATCTTATTACACTCGTTTCTGATGATGGTTGTAAGTCTCGTGATTGTAATGAAGGTAATATGCATACACTTCCATCAGAAAATTTATCAAATATCAAATTCCCAAAGTCCTTTAATTTCAAAAAGATATACGCTGCGGCGTATCCTGATGTTATTACCGGTCAGGGAAGAAGAAAGCCGGATGTTAATAAAGCAATAATAGATGCAATAAATGAAGGCACTTTATTTCTAAATTACTTCGGTCACGGAAGTCCGGAACTTTGGGCTGACGAACATATTTTTGAAAAAAGTGTAGTACTATCGCAGCTTAAAAATGATAGATATTTTTTCTTAGGCGCAGCTACTTGCGATTTTGGATATTTTGATATACCGAATTATCAAAGCGGTGCAGAAGCACTAATGTTTTTGCCAAATAGCGGTGCAATCGCCAGCTTCACTGCATCTAGATTAGTCTTTGCTGGATCAAATGAACGATTAATGTATGACTTTGTTACTAAATTGTTTAATTCCGGAAGAGACTCACTAAATCTAAGCTTTACTATAGGTAAAGCAGCAAAACAATCCAAAACAACTCTCGTCAATGATCAGAAATATAATATTTTAGGCGATCCAACATTACGGTTAAGAGTTCCGCAATATCCAGCTTCGATTGATTCTGTAAATGGGCAAAATTTGTCTATGGATGTGCAGGTTAAAGCCTTAGGTAAAACTAAAATTGATGGTACAATTCTTAAACCGGATAACACACCCTGGACGGATTTTAATGGTGAAGGAATTCTTTCTATTTATGATTCCGAAAGAAAAGTTATGATTACTGCCATTAACTATGAGGTTAATATTTCCGGCGGTCTAATTTTTAATGGTAGAGTATCAATTACAAATGGTAAATTTTCAGAATCCTTTATCGTACCAAAAGATATTTCTTATGAAAACAAAAATGGCAAAGTAATTCTGTACTTCTTAAATAATTCGGTTGATGGTCTTGGTTATACAAATAGAATTATTGTTGGCGGAACAGACAGTTCTTTGGCTAATGATGGTAAGGGACCGGATATAGAAATCTTTTTTGATGATGTAGCGTATAACAATGGATATCTTGTTAATCAAAACCCGAATCTTATTGTCAAACTTTCAGATGAAACAGGCTTGAACACAACAGGTACAGGTGTTGGTCATAAATTAGAAGGAGTTTTAAATCAAAAACTTAGCAGTCCTATAGATTTTACTAATTACTTTACAGGTGATTTAGATGCTGGCGGAAAATCCGGATCAATAAATTATAAGTTTACCAATATTGAAAGCGGAGACCATGAACTGCTTGTAAAAGCGTGGGATGTATTTAATAATTTTTCAGAACAAAATACTTTCTTTTCTGTAGTTGATGGTAATGATTTAGTTATAAGAGATATTTACAACTATCCAAATCCATTTAGCGATAAAACACAATTTACATTCCAGCAAAATTTAACAAAACCGATTGATGTTAAAATAAAAGTTTACACAATTGCCGGCAGATTAATTAAAGAAATTGAACAGTTTAACGTTAATGATAAATTTGTTGTCGTAGATTGGGATGGAAGAGATGCAGATGGAGATCAGCTTGCAAACGGTACATATCTTTACAAAGTAATTATAAAATCTGTTGATGGAGAGTTTAACAAAAGCGTGCTTGGTAAACTTGCAGTGATTAAATAATCCGCTACAAAATAATATGTTTTATATATGTGATATTAGTTATATTTAATGTTCAAACTTGATTAGAAATTTTAATTAATCTTATTTATCTCGGAGGATAAAAAATGAAAATAGTTCTTAAGCTAATGATGATCAGCATGTTATTTGGTGTCTTTGGCAAAATTTCGTATGCTCAAGGTGAGGCTGCTGTTCCTTTCTTACTTTTAGCGCCGGATTCTCGTGCCGCTGGATTAGGTGAATCAGGCGGCGGCTTAGCAGATAACTCATCCGCAATATTCTGGAACCCTGCTGGTGTTGCTTTTCTTACAGGTACAGAAGTAGGTATTACACACAGTAACTGGCTGCCTCAGTTTAAGTTAGATTTGTTTTATGATTATCTAACTTACAGACAGTATTTTGAAGAAATAAACGGAAGTTTGCTCGCCAGTTTTACATATATGAACTATGGCGAATTCAATCGTACCACTGAACAGGGTCCCGAGGTTATAGATGTATTTCGGTCTTTCGATTTTGCACTTACTGTTGGCTATGCTACCAAACTTTCTTCAGACTGGGGAATTGGTTTTAATGCAAGATTAATCCATAGCCAATTAGCCGATAAGCCCACTGGAGAAGAACAGGGAAGCGGCATTGCAACATCCGTTAGTTTTGATATTGCAACAATGTGGCGTCCGGAAACTTTCGTTATTCCTTTGATTGATGAAGACATTGGTGGAAAAATTAGTATCGGAGTTAACCTAAGTAATCTTGGACCAAAAATTACATATATAGATCAAGCACAGGCAGATCCAATCCCTACAAACTTTAGATTAGGTTTTGCATACAAAGTACTTGATGACGAATTTAATAGTCTGATATACACATTAGATTTTAGTAAGCTACTTGTAAGTAAAATTACTAAAGTAGTTCCGTCCGGTGATACAACAAAAACTGTAAACGAGTCGGATGAATGGTACAAAGCTATTTTTACTGCCTGGGGTGATAAACCTATGAGTGAAGAGTTAAGAGATATTGTTACTTCTATGGGTCTTGAGTATTGGTACGGTCAACCAGGTGATTTTCTTTTTGCACTTAGAACCGGATTCTTTTATGAAGACCCAGCTTACGGAAATAGAAAATTTGTAACCTTTGGTGCAGGAATTAGGTACGATATTTACGGCTTTGATTTTAGTTACATAACTACTTCAGTTTTTAAAGATGGAGAAAATCATCCGCTTAACAATACGCTAAGATTCTCAATTCTTATCGGATGGGGCGGTGTACCTGAATCAACAAGAGGATTACCAAGGGGAATTTAATTTTTTATGAACAGAAATCTTCTCACTCTTGCAATTTGTTTAATTACTTTGGGCAGTTTATCTGCCCAAAGTTTTATCGGAAAAATCAATCCAACTCCAAATCATTCTTCATCCATTTCTGCTGATGATACAATTAAAATTTTAGCAGTTATGGTAAATTTTCAAGAAGACCGTGATGGGGCAACTTTTGGAAATGGAAAATTTGGTTCCATATACTCTCAAGATTATGGTACTGATATTTTAGATCCGCTTCCTCATGATCAGCAGTATTTTGAATCTCATCTTACTTTCGTTAAAAACTATTTTCAAAAAGTATCCAACAGTAAAGCGATTGTTCAGTTTACAATTTTACCCGATACTTTTTCAGTTTCAAAAACTATGAGAAACTATGCTCCTGCTCCGGGTTCTATTGACTTAACCCCAATAGGGCAATTTTCTGAAGAAGTTTGGACAATGACGGATCAAATGTATGCCGGATTTCCTTTTTCCGAGTACAATCTTTTTGTGATTTTTCATGCAGGTGTTGGAAGAGATATTTCTTTACCCGGCAGTATTGGCAACGAACGAGATTTGCCTTCAGTATATCTTGGCGAAAATTCTCTCAAAAATATTTATGGATCGTCTTTCGATGGATTTCCGGTTTCAAATGGCAGCTTCAAAATAAAAAACAGTATGATAATTCCTGAAACTGAAAGCAGAGAATTAGAAACTATTACAGGTAAATTTTTATTTGAGATATCCATAAACGGTTTAATTGTTGCAAGTGTTGCAAGCTATTTAGGATTGCCTGATTTATTTGATACGGAAACTGGATTTAGCGCAATCGGCAGATTTGGATTAATGGATGGTCAATCAATCTTTGCATACAATGGATGCTTTCCGCCTGAACCTTCTGCGTGGGAAAAAATTAAACTCGGATGGGTTGTACCAACTGAAATCTCACTCGGAAACTATTCAATAAATATTGCCGCAAACTTAGCAGCTACTTTATCCGACACAGTAATTCTTAAAGTTCCGATAAACTCATCTGAATATTTTCTTATTGAAAACAGACAAAGAGATGTTTCAAAAGATGGTGCTAAGGTTAGTTACAAATCCAATGGTACTATCATCAATAGAACATTCTTAAAAGATACAGCCGGTTTTTACAGTTTTGATACTGATTCGCTTTCCGGTGTTGTGCTTGATGTTGATGAATTTGATTGGGCTTTACCGGGCAATGGAATTGTAATTTGGCATATTGATGAAAATGTAATCAATGAAAAGTTAGCTGAAAATAAAAT
Organism: Ignavibacterium sp.; assembly: GCA_018059515.1. Classification (GTDB taxonomy): domain Bacteria; phylum Bacteroidota; class Ignavibacteria; order Ignavibacteriales; family Ignavibacteriaceae; genus IGN3. The sequence goes on along the minus strand of JAGOXU010000023.1, from coordinate 12,654 downwards.
CAACACAGATAAAACCAGAAGAGGTGTTGATGTTGAAGAAGCTGATGGAGTGCAGGATATTGGTGAACGCTTTATCACAATTTTTGGTGATGAGGTAATTGGTGAAGGAACCGAAGAAGATTTTTGGTATGCAGGTAATAAAGCAGCTTTATATAAAAATAAATTTTCAAAAGATACTCGACCAAATACAAAAACAAACACCGGTGCAAACAGCTTAATCACTATTAAAGATTTTTCCGGTATCTCAAACAAAATGTCTTTTAAAATTGAGTATGGTGATTCGATAATAAAACCTTTATTCAGTCAAGAATTTCCAAATTCAAATGTAACTAAGTCAACAGTTTTAGAAGACGGCGATTCAATTAAATTTGCTTTTGCCAATGGCTCTGATCTTTTAGTTACTGATGGAAATAATATAATAAGTACTCTGCCTGATTTTCACGGTGGCTATAAAATTGCTTCCGCAAAAATTGGAGATAAAATAATAGCAATTGGTAATAGATTTAATAGAATAAATTATTGGATCAGCGAAAACTCTCAAATAACCAGCGGTAGTCTTGAAATTCAATATGCGGCTTCAACTGCACCTGTAATCAGGAAAACTTTAACTGAGAATTATGAATTAATTATTGGCACGACCGCGGGTATAATTTTAGTTTATGATCTTGGATCAATTATTTCCGGTAATGCTACATTTAAGGATTCTATTTTAGTTGAACTAACTTATGCAATCCAAAAAATTTCGGCTTCAAGTTCATCAATAAGTGCAATTACAACTTCAAACGTAAATACAACAGAATGTTATTTCTTTTCAACTGATGGAACAAAAATAAAAATTACAAATGAAGGACTGGTTGATCTTACAACAACAATTAACAGTAAAGGTACTCCAACTTCTGTAGTTTTATCTGATCTGGGAAATATTTATGTTATTTCTAGCGGCGAGATTCAATCGACTTTTAATGTAAAGAAAAATTTAGAGATAAACTCAATTTCACTTGCTGATATAAAGCAGGATGGTGAAAATTATATAATCCTTAATAATGGTTCAGAACTTGAAGCATACAATATTTCAGGAGCATTCGCAGATAATTATCCAGTAAATAAAAACTCGATTTCAGAATTAATCCATACTCCGCTTGCGGTTGATTTTGAGGGCGATTCAAAATCAGATATTCTTGTTTCGGATAAACAAGGAAACGTTTTTGCATTTGATGGCGGTACGGGAAAAATGATTGATGGATTTCCAATTTCTTTTGGTAATCGATTATATTCCAACCCTGTGATATTTAATTATAAAGGTCAAACAGCTTTCGGTGGATATAATCAAGATCAATATTTTACAGCATGGATTATTTCTTCGGTTAGCAGCAATACTTTCGGCTGGTTTGAAGAAAATGGCAATCGAGGAAATACATCATTTCTTTCTGCTGCTGAAAACTTAAATACAATAAACGAGTTCTTTCCAAATTCACGAGCCTACAATTATCCGAATCCGGTTTACAATGGGCAAACAGCAATAAGATATTACGTTAGTGAAGATTCTAAAATCAATATAAAGATTTTTGATCTTGCCGGTGATTTTGTTGCGGAGCTAAATGCTGATGCACAGGGTGGAATGGATAATGAAACAACCTGGAACGTAAGTAATATACAAAGTGGTGTTTATCTTGCAAGGATTGAAGCTAACGGTTCAAGCGGCAAATCGGAATCAGTTGTTATTAAAATTGCTGTTGTTAAATAATTTCTTTTACAATCTCATTTAATCTTTTTATGAAATTATTCATCTCTCTATTTAGCGTTGTTCTCAGTTCAAATATTTTTGCACAGTTTACGGAGTTTCATCCTGAACTTGATTGGTTTACAATTAAAGGCAAACATGTTGAAGTTCACTTTCACGAAGGCGCTGAACGTACAGCACAAACTATTTTAAAAATTGCTGATGAAGTTTGGGATCCAATCTGCTCTTTATATGATTATGAGCCTGATGTTGTACACTTTGTAATAAAAGATATTGATGATTATTCCAACGGTGCTACATATTTCTTTGATAACAAAATTGAAATCTGGACAAGCGCATTAGATTTTGATTTGCGCGGCGCACATAACTGGTTAAGAAATGTTATCTCACACGAATTTACCCACATGGTTCAAATTCAATCCGCAATGAAATTAAATCGAAGTTTACCAGCCATATTTTTACAAATATTAGCTTATGAAGATGAACGAAGACCGGATATTCTTTACGGATTTCCAAACGTGGTTGTGTCATATCCACTTGCAACAATAAATGTTCCGGCTTGGTTTGCTGAAGGAACTGCACAGTACATGCGCAAAGAATTTAATTATGATAATTGGGATTCACATCGTGATATGATTTTGCGCTCGTACGCACTTGATAATGATATGCTTACGTGGAATCAAATGGGTGTGTTTGGCAAAACAAGTTTAGGTAACGAATCTGTTTATAACTCAGGTTTTGCGCTTACAAAATATATCGCACAAAAATATGGTGAAGATAAACTGCGTGATGTAACTAAAGCACTTGGCAAGTTTGGTAATTTTACAATTGATGCTGCATTTAAAGATGTTATCGGTAAAGACGGCAACCAGATTTATGATGAGTGGAGCAGCTTTCTTAAAAATGATTATAAAAAAAGAAGTGAAGCAGTCCTATCAAACTTAGTTGCAGGTGAACAAATTGCTAAAGTCGGATTTGGAAACTTCTATCCAATCTTTTCTAAGGATGGAAAAAAAATCTATTACATTTCTAATAAATCATCAGACTACTTTGGTCCTGCCGGTATTTATGAATATGATATTGCAGCTAAAAAAGATAAGAACTTGGTAGCTGGCGTTCGATCTACTTTTTCATTTATTCCCGGACAAAATAAAATCATCTTTGCAAAAATTACTGAGGATAATGAAAACTGGTATAACGTTCACGATCTTTTTGTATATGATTTAGATACAGAAGATGATACTCGTTTAACACATAATCTTAGAGCAAACAATCCATCAGTTTCTAACGATGGGAAAAAAATAGTTTTTATTTTTCAGAAAGATGGAACCACAAATCTTGGTATGGTAGATATTGATGGAAAGAATTTTAAACGTATAACATTTTTTGAAAACGGTGAGCAGGTTTACAATCCAAAATTTTCACCCGATGATTCTTACATCATATTTGATTACTCTTATGCCAACACGCGTGATATTGCAAAAGTAAAATCGGAGGGTGGTAATATTGAATTTATTATCGCAACCGAAAATGATGAGCGAAATCCCGCATTTGATAATAACGGAAACATTATTTACTCATCCGATGAAACAGGAATTTATAATCTATATTCTTTCAATCCGGAAGCAAAAAGTAAAACACAATTAACCAATGTACTTGGCGGCGCGTTTATGGCAAATGTTTCTGTTGATGGCGATATTCTTTACGCAGGATATACATCAACCGGTTATAAAATATTTAAGTTAGATAAATCAGATCAGCAAAAAGTTATTGCGGGCAATGATTATGTTCGATTGGATAATCCGCCTTTGGATAGCGATAAACCTTTGGGCGATATTAATAACTACAATATCTCATCTTTAATAAATTATGAAGACAAAAACATTAAGGATGTTGAGAAAGAAAAATATAAAGGAGTTTTTTCAAGATTAACTTTTTTTCCATTTATAAGATTTGATAATTATAATACAGGCAATTCGTTTATTGAAAAAATTAAACCAGGTGTTTTTGTAACATCAAGTGATATGCTGGACCGTTACTCAATTTTTGCGGGCGGCTCACTAAATTCAAGAATGGAAAGAGATTTATTTTTTGTATTTGACTATCGGAATAAACTTCCTTTAATCAGTTCGTTAGGATTAAAACCGGAAATATCCTTAGAAGTTTACAGTATAAGCCGTAAAGCAAATGTTGATGTTTCATTTGGCGCTGATACATTGTCTAATGGAAATATAAATTATGATTATATAATCCCAACCGATGTTTCATACAATCTTTTTGAGTTTGATTTTATTGCTCGTCACCGTCTTTTCTCCCGCGATCAAAATTTGCAGCTTAAATATGCATACAGCAGTTACACAGCAACACTTAACAGCTTTATTCTCCCGGATGAAGATAGAACTTTGTATCCCACAACAAAGGATAATTATTTTAATGGCAATAATATTGAAGCTAAATACACTTGGAATGCAATACTGCCAACTAAAGATTCTGATATAAATCCCGTTGGAATGGATCTAAATTTAACCTACAATTATGAGTTTAGTGATTTTAATAATGAAGGAGAATACACGGTTGAAGATGGTTTTTTAAAACCAATATATTCAAAATTTGATTTTCATAGATTGGAATTAAAAGCCGGTTTGTTCATGCCTTTTTTTGATTCTCACACACTTAATACAACGCTAAGAGTCGGTTCAATATTAGGACCAACAATGCCGGACTTTTTTGATTTCTATCTGGGCGGATTAATTGGAATGAAAGCATATCCATTTTATGCAATCAGCGGCAACGAACTTGCATGGCTAAACTTTACATACAGATTCCCGTTATTCCGAAATATCGATACAAAAGTTGGACATCTTTACATAGATAAAATTTTTCTTTCATTCAGTGGTGATATTGGAAATGCCTGGAATCAAAAAGCAACAAAGCTAAACGACTTTAAAAAAGGTGTGGGTGCAGAAATTAGAATTCAGCTTAACTCATATTATCTATTTCCAACAAGTATATTTTTTAATGCTTCTTATGGATTTGATCAGTTCGAAAGAAAAGTTAATAATGAAGTAGTTATGTACGGAAAAGAATGGAACTTCTATGGTGGAGTTCTGTTTGGATTTGAAATACTTAATTTTAATAAATCTTCAAGATTGAGATAAAAGGAAATTAAAATGAAAATTATTCAATCATTATTTTTGATTTGTGTTTTCACTTCGCTAACATTTTCGCAAACTGTTGAGGATAAAATTATTTTATCCGGTAATCTTACAACTGATGCAAAAATAATTTTAACAAACTATGTTGAACCAACCACACCGCAATTATTTTATTCTGATAAATCTAAAAAATCTCCTTTTCTTGCTGGTGTTTTATCTTTGTTAGTCCCTGGCGCAGGCGAAATTTATTCTGAAGAATATCTAAAAGCTGGAATTTTTCTTGCGATAGAAGCAGCAGTAATAACTACCGGGCTTATTTACGATAAAAAAGGTGATGATAAAACTATAGAGTTTCAAAATTATGCTGATGATTATAAAAACCCTGATCATAATTGGAGTGCTGTAAGATATGCTGAGTGGCTTAATCAATATAAAAGTGCCAACATTCCTATTAACCCTGATGAAAGTTTACCACCTTGGGAAAGAGTAAGTTGGAATGATATAAACGCAGTTGAATCTGGTTCTCATAAATTACCTCCGCACGGTGACCAGCAATATTATGAACTAATAGGGAAGTATCATCAATTTGCTGCAGGCTGGAATGATTATACCGGAGGTGGAAACAATGATCAAATTTCTCCTAACTTAACATTCTATTCAGGTATGCGCGGAGATGCCAATAGTTTTTACTCTGTTGCATCAACTGCTGTGATTGGAATTTATATAAATCACTTTTTAAGTGCATTGGATGGTGTTTGGTCTGCAACGCAATTCAACAAGGATTTAGCTGTTAATGTAAGATTAGAAAATATTCAACTTGTAAATCGCGCAGAGTTTTATCCTGTAGTCCATTTGAGCTATAATTTTTAATTTTTTTTTCATATAAAATTTTCAATCATCAGTCTGAGCAATTTTGAAAGAGAGATCGTTGGGTTAAAAGGATCCTTGAATGAAGCTAGACGAAATATTGAACCCGAATTGAAGTAACAATTCATCCTAAAGAAGATATTGAGCCTCTTTTAACCATTAAAACCTTTTTCATTCCCTCATCTTATTTCCGTATTTTTCCGATATGAAATTACCATTAATAGCAATAGTAGGCAGACCAAACGTTGGCAAATCAACACTGTTTAACAGGTTAATCGGCAAACGGGAAGCAATCGTAGATGATCAGAGCGGAGTTACACGCGATAGAAATTACGGTGAAGGCGACTGGTGTGGAAAAAGATTCCGTTTAATTGATACAGGCGGATATGTACCCGAATCATCCGACTTATTTGAAACAGCTATCCGCGAACAAGTTGAAGTTGCAATTGAAGAATCCGATTCGATTATTTTTTTAGTTGATGTAAAAAGCGGCGTTAATCCAATCGATAAAATTATAATCAATATGCTTCGGCAATCCGGCAAAAAATATTATTTAGTTGTAAACAAAGTTGACTCACAATCACACGCAGTTGGCGCAAATGAATTTTATTCACTTGGCGTAGATATGGTTTATGATATTTCTGCACTAAGCGGAAGACTAACAGGCGATTTGCTTGATGATATCACAAAAGATTTTCCAACCGAAGATTTAATTGTTGAAGATAGAAGATTAAAGATTGCAGTTGTCGGAAGACCAAATGTCGGTAAATCATCGCTTACAAACGCTTTGCTTGGTGCTGAAAGAAGTATCGTTACCGATATTCCCGGAACAACACGTGATAGTTTAGATTCTATCCTAAAATATTACGGCGAAGAAATTATACTTATTGATACTGCCGGACTTAGAAAGAAAAAGAAAGTTGAAGAGAGTATTGAGTTCTTTTCCACGTTAAGAACGTTCAAAGCGATTAGTGAAAGCGATGTAACAGTTCTTATGCTTGATGTTCAATCGGGATTTGAAAAACAAGATCAAAAAATTATTGATGAAGTTGTGCGCTGGAGAAAAGGATTGGTTATCGCAATTAATAAATGGGATTTGATGGAAAAGGAAACCAATACTGCACGCGATTATGAGAATGCAATTAAAGAAAAACTCGGTACTGTAGATTTTGCACCTGTTATTTTCACCTCAGCATTAACTAAGCAAAGAATATATAAGCTGATTGATCTGTGTAAAAAAGTGCAGGCAGAGCGTTCTAAAAAAATTCCAACTTCAGAATTAAATGATGCAATACTTCCGGAGATTGAAAAAAATCCGCCGCCGGCATCTCCAACAGGAAAAGAAATTAGAATAAAATTTATTAATCAGGTTGGGGACTATTACCCGATATTTCTTTTCTTCTCAAATTATCCAAATCATATTCCGGATCATTACAGAAGATTTTTGGAAAGATTGCTGAGAAGAGTATATGGATTTGAAGGCGTTCCAATAACAGTAAGTTTTAGACAAAAATAAATCTACAATAAACTATGAAACAAAATTTATTTCTGATAGACCACCCAATAATCAAACGAGATGTAACAGTTTTAAGAGATAAAAATTCAACTTCAGAAATATTTCGCGCAGCATTGCAGAGTGTATCAAATATTTTAGCAGTAGAGTTATCAAAAGAATTCAATCTGACTAAAACTGAAATTGAAACTCCGCTTGAAAAAACCGAAGGCGCAAAACTTGCAAACGATGTAATTCTTGTTCCTGTTTTAAGAGCGGGATTAGGAATGGTAAATGGTTTTTTACAAATAATTCCTGAAGCAAAAGTTGGACACATTGGTTTGCAGCGAGATGAAGAAACATTAAAACCGATAGAATATTATTACAAAGTGCCCAAGCAGTTAGAAACTGCAGAAGTTATCTTGCTTGATCCGATGCTTGCAACAGGCGGAAGCGCATCAGAAGCATTAAAATATTTGAAGAACAGAGGTGCTTCAAAATTAGTTTTTGCTTGCATAGTTGCAGCGCCGGAAGGAATAAACAAAATATCAACTGAGCATCCTGATGTAAAAATATTTGCGGCTGCTTTAGATCGTGAATTAAATAATAATGGTTATATACTCCCCGGATTAGGTGATGCTGGTGATAGAACGTTCGGAACACTTTAATTCAAAAATCCTTTTTCTTTTCTTACTTATAGTTTTCTTTCAAGAAAACTTTGCACAAGTATATCCTGATAAATCCGTACATAAAATTTTAAAAGCAGGAATCAATTTAATTGTTGATCAAAAGTATGATGATGCCGAAAAACTTTTTGATCAGTTAGATAAAACACGAAAAGACATTCCGCTTGGTAAAATTTATCTTGCAGCAGTTCTAATTGCTAAATCTTATGATTATCAAGAACCTTATGATGATGAAGTCATCACAAAATATCTTGTTGGTGCAAAAAAAGTTTCTGAAAGATTAATGAAGAACGATCCTAAAAATATCTGGAATAATTATTTTCTTGCACTAACTAAAGGCTACATCGCATATTATGATGCACTGAATGAAAGCTGGCTTAAAGCGTTTACAAAGGGTTTAAGTGCTGTTTCCGGGTTTGAAGATTGTTTGGAGATGGATAAAAATTTTTATGAATCATTAATTGCAATCGGCAGTTACAAATTTTGGAAAAGTGATAAAACAGAATTTATTAATTGGCTTCCGTTTATTGATGATGAAAAAGAACTTGGCATAAAATATTTGCAAAATGCAATTAAATATTCCGGATATAATTCTCATCTTGCGATACATTCTTTAATCTGGATTTACATTGAGCAAAAGGATTTTGAAAGCGCAAAAAAAGTTGCGGAGTCAGCTCTAAAAAATTATCCACAATCAAGAATATTTAAATGGGGCTTGGCTCGTGCTTATGAAAATATTGATCCTGCAAAATCAATAATATTGTACAAAGAGATTTTAAATTCATATCCAAAAAGTCTAAAATCTAATAAGGTTAATGAAGTAACGCTTAAACATATAATTGCCCAACAATTTATTAAACTAAATAATCCGAACGACGCATTGAAGCTCTGCAATGAAATTTTGTTAATTAAAGATTATTCAAAGTACGAACTTGAAAAAGTTAGTGACAGGCTTGAGCGGGTTAAAAGACTTAAACAGGAATTAACTCAATAGCAATTTATTTTTAAGATGTCTTATTACGTCTCTTTAACTAATCACTAAAAAAAACTAAATTGATTCCGCTTAAAAAACTATTCATATAAAATAAAGTAATGGCAGTCGAAAACTCTAAATATCAGGAAATGCTTGCGAATCTTATTAAGGTTTGTAAAAATAATCTTCCATCTGTAGATGAAAGATTAATTACCAAAGCGTTTGAGTTAAGCCTTGAAGCGCACAAGAATGATTTGCGTGCATCAGGCGAGCCTTATTTTACGCATCCTTATGAGGTTGCAATGGTTGTTGCTGAGGAATTTCCGCTTGATGATGTTACAGTTGTAAGCGCACTTTTGCACGATGTTGTTGAAGATACTGAGTACACTGTTGAGTTTATGACTCGTGAATTTGGTAAAGAAGTTTCAGAAATCATTGATGGTGTTACAAAGATAAGCGGCATCTTTCGTGGATACGAGATTACCAAAGCAGAAAATTATCGTAAGCTTTTACTTTCAATGGTTAAAGATGTACGTGTTATTCTTGTAAAGTTTGCAGATAGATTGCACAACATGCGAACTTTGGAATTTATAAATCCGGATAAGCAGCGAAGAATTGCACAGGAAACTTTAGAGATTTATGCTCCATTCGCTAATCGTTTTGGATTAGGAAAAGTAAAATGGGAGCTGGAAGATTTATCTTTTAAATATCTAAATAAAGAAGCTTATGAAGAACTTGCAAGAAAACTTAAAGCAAAACGTAAAGACAGAGAATCATACATTAAAAAGTTTGCTGAACCAATCGTTAAAAAACTTGATGAAGCTAATGTTAAATTTGAGTTGAGCGGAAGGGTAAAACATCTTTACAGCATCTATCGCAAAATGGTTCGGCGTAATAAACCTTTTGAAGAGATTTACGATTTGTTTGCCATAAGAATTATTCTTGACACAGATAATAGAAATGACTGCTACACAACACTCGGAATTGTAAATCAAATTTATTTGCCTGTGCCAGATAGGTTTAAAGATTACATATCAATTCCTAAAACAAATAATTATCAATCAATACACACAACCGTAGTTGGGCTTTTAGGAAGATTGGTTGAAGTTCAAATCCGTACAAGACAGATGCACGAAGTTGCGGAAAAAGGTGTTGCTGCACATTGGCGTTACAAAGAAAATAAAACTGCTACTGAGGGTGAACTTGAAGCATGGGTAAATTGGATTAGAGATGTTTTTGAAAATGCTTCGCGCGATGATCAGAAAAAAGATGTGTTGGAAAGTTTTAAATTAAATCTTTATCAAGATGAAATTTATGTCTTTACTCCTAAAGGTGATTTGCGAAGATTGCCTGTCGGATCAACGCCTGTTGATTTTGCTTTTGATATACACAGCAAGGTTGGTTTCCATTGTATCGGTGCAAAAATAGACGGCAAAATTGTTCCGTTAGATACTAAACTTAACAGCGGTGATCAGGTAGAAATTATCAGTTCAAAAAATCAGCATCCAAATAAGAACTGGATAAAATTTGTTCAGACACATAAAGCAAAAAATGAAATTAGAAAATGGCTAAATAAAGAAGAACAGGCTGTTGTAGATAAGGGAATAGAAGTCTGGGAAAAAAAGATCAAGAAATTGAAACTTACTTTTACACCGGATGATATTTTAAAAATTGCACACGCAAATAAATTTGATAACTCGCGGCAGTTCTTTAAAGCTATTTCACAAAACACAATTAACATTGATGAAGTACTTACTGCAACGACTCAAAAAGAAGAAAAAGAATTTGAAAAGGAAATTGAGTTTCAAAAATTTGCTAAATCTTCTAGAAACGAAATTGGCGGAATTTTAGTTGATGGAAAAAAATCAGATATATTGTACACGTATGCAAAGTGCTGCAATCCAATTCCCGGCGATCCTGTAATTGGATATATAACCGTGGGAGAAGGAATAAAAATACATCGTAAAACTTGTGCTAATTTAATTTCGCTTTCAGCAAAGGATACAAGCAAACTTGTGAGTGTTCAGTGGCCCGAAGCGGAAGACTCTTTATTTGTTGCAGGCATTTCAATTCGTGGTAAAGATAGAGCAGGAATATTAAATGATATCTCACATTCAATCGTTTCCTTTCAGAATACAAATATCAAATCAATAAACATAAACACAAATGATTCAATATTTGAAGGAAGCGTTACAGTTTATGTAAATGATCTTGATCATCTAAACAGAATTATTGAAAGATTAAAACGATTGACAGGAGTTTATTCTGTTGAAAGATTTGAAAGTAATTAATGACTGAACATGCTGAAACCAGAATAATGGCAATTGATTTTGGTTTGAAAAGAATCGGCATCGCACTGTCTGATTCATTACAAATGTTTGCCTATGCGCATAAAACAATTTTAAATAACTCAACAACTTTAAATGAAATTGATAAGATTGTTAAAGAAAAAAATGTAACTAAGTTTATTCTTGGAATTCCGAACGAAGAAAGACAAAATAAGAATTCTAAAACATCTATAATAAATAATGTTAAAAATTTTAAAGAAAGTTTAGAAAAAAAATTTTCATTTGAAGTAGAACTTTGGGATGAAACTTATACATCTGCAATTGCTCAGCAAAAAATTTTGGAATCAGTAAACAAAAAAGTTAAAAGACAGAATAAAGATTTGTTAGATATGTACTCAGCGGCAATAATTTTGCAGGAGTATCTTGATTCGATAAAACGAAATAACCAATCGTTTTAATTGACTTTGCTTAACATACAAGCTATTTTTTCCTATCAAAATCTGCATCGGGAGCAAACAAATGGTTTTTGAGTCTTTAGGAATATTTGAAACAAGCAGCGTTTCTTCATCACTTAAAGCGGTGAAAGCAATACAAAAAGAAGCGCTTGTTAATATTATTGGCAAACAGCTTTTGGGCGATGGAATTGTAACAATCTTTTTAAAAGGAGAATTGGGAGCAATCAAACGTGCGCTGGCTTTTGGAGCAGATGCAATTGCTGCCACTAATGAATTTCGTGCTTCGCATGTTATTCCGCTTCCGCATAGTAATTTACTTTCTATTATTGGAGTAAAAAAATAATTATGTCAAACTCAATCGGATTAATAGAATCAAAAGGTCTTGTCGCTTTAGTTGAAGCAGCAGATGTGATAAGTAAAAATTCACCTGTAAAGATTTTAGGTGTACACAAGCTTGTTAATGGATTAGTTACTTTAGCAGTAAGCGGCAACACGGATTACGTAAACGCCGCAATAGAAAGTGGAGCTGAAGCGGGCAGGCGAGTGGGAGAAATTTATTCTTTTTCTGTTGTTGATAATCCAAATGAAGTGTTGTTAGAAATTTTTAGTGAATTATTTCCGGCAAATACAAATATAAAAGCTGCTGTTGATAAAAAACTTGATGTGCAACAATCAGGTAGAGAAATAAATGAAGCTCTAATTCATGACGTACTTTTTCAACAAGGCGACAATAATCCAGAAAATAGTGATTTGTGGATTATTAACGAAGACTTTATTTATTTCAAAGGCAGTTCAAACATTGTTTTGAGTCAAGTAGAAATTGAAGGCGAAAAACTATTCAAAGAAGAATTTACAGCAGAAGAAGAAAAATATCTTCGGTCACTTGGTGAGAACAGGAAGATTAAAAAGCCTGATGTCTTATTATTTCCAGAAGAAGGTAAATGTATAATCATTGAGTTTAAAGCTCCTGACGTTAATGTTTCAGACCATTTAACAC
>JAGOXU010000163.1 GCA_018059515.1 Ignavibacterium sp. | reverse complement strand
GTAAATGAAGTAAGCTCTACAGGAATAATTAAATTAGAGTTTTTCTGAACAATTCCGGTAGCTCCAGAAAGATAAACAGAAGAGTAGCCTGTACTTGCTTTTTCAATATATACTGAATATAAAGTGCCTGCACCTGTACTTTCAAATAACCAAGTAGCACCACCATCGGTAGTAGAATAAGTTCTACCTGAACTACCAATTGTTATACCATTATTTTCATCCCTAAAACTAATATCATATAAGGTTGCGGATGTATTACCAACATCAATAGTAGTCCATGTTGCGCCACCATCGGTAGTTTTTCTAACTCTTCCAGACGAACCGGATGCATATCCAACATTAGCATTAACCATATATACAGAATAAATTGTAGCGGTATTATTTGTAGTTAACGGTGTAAAAGTTGTTCCGCCATCCGTAGTTTTTGAAATTTGACCCGTCGCTCCGCAAATAAAACCATTGTTTATATCTAAGAAATGAGAACCATATAATGTTCCTGTAACACCTGTTGTTAGAGCTGTCCAGGTTGTACCGCCATCGGTAGTTTTATAACCAAGACCGGTTTCACCAAATACATAACCATTGTTAACATCTAAAAATGATGCGGCTCTAAAATCAGATGTAGAAACCGCAGGTTGTATAACAAGCACCCAATTAGCACCACCATCGGTAGTTTTATATACATTTTGATCAGCACAAGCAGCATATCCAATAAGCGGACTAACCATACTTAAAGAATAAAAAGTCAATCCAGGCGTGCTATTGATTCCAAGAGACCAATCTTCTCCACCATTAGTAGAATAAATAACTTGATCGGATGATGTACCAGAACCAGTTGATCCAACAGCAATTACTCTACCGGTAGAACTTTCTGCCCAATTATCATATGCGACTCCCGCTTTTAACCAATTGTTAAGCCCAACTGTGGTTAAGGTTGATATTGTAGTTTTTTTGATAATTCCACTTGAGCCAACACTTACAAATTGATCATCAGTTATAAAGTCGGATTTGAAAATTGAAGATGTCCATGGCGCACTACCTGTGTTAGCAATTGCATTCCAGGTTGTGCCAAGATCAGTTGTATAATACATACTAAAAGGATCACCGGTTGCGTAAAATCTGTTTTGTCTGTAATCCATATCAAAAAAATCTGAAGTTGCAGGAATACCAGTGTTGGCAACAGTCCATGTTAAACCAGCATCGGTAGTAAATGCAAGTGCAGCATCAATACCGCCAACCATACCTGTGTTGGCGTCCATAAAATCGATACTCCAAATCAAATTTGAACCGGCAGCATATATTGTTGTCCAGGTGTTTCCACCATCAGTTGTTCTTAGAGTATTTCCTGTTGCGGAACCGAGTATAATGTTGTTTTCATTAAATGCATAAATACTATACGCGTTTCCCGAGGGAATTGTTGGATGTTGTGTCCAAGTTAATCCGGCATCCGTTGTTTTAAGAAAACCTATAGACGTAACTCCACAAGCATAACCAACTGTTGCATTTAGAAAAAATATATCATAAATAAAACCGGTACCGGAATAAACTGAGTTCCATGTTACACCAGCATCGCTTGTTCTTACAATCACACCGTTTTCTCCGCAAGCTAATCCATTATTCATATCTAAAAAGTATCCACCAAATAAATTGTAACCTGCACCCACAGATGATAACCCACCAACACCTTTATTAACAAACCAGGTGGCACCTGCATCAGAAGTGCGCACAAATGCACCTGCATAGCCTAAAGCATACCAGTTATTTGCATCCCATACTTTTAAGAATCTGTAGTTATTTGCTTGTGGCGTTGGGTGCATCCATTCCCAATCAGAACCTGAAATCGGTTGTGAATCAAAGATGTCGCCGTTTAAGAATTGATCAAAATTTGGATTTTCTAAAACACTCACTTCTTGCTCATCTGACTGTGCAAAGCAAGCAGCATAGCCGAAAAATAAAAAGATGAACAAATGTAAAAGTTTGTTATTCATAATAACCTCCGTATAAAACAGTTTAAGACAATAAGGAAATATTTAGTAGTATAGTTTATTTAATAGATCTAATTAAAATGACCACACACAATGGGAAATATAAAGAAAGATCTTTAAAGGAAATGTGTTTTATAAGAAATATCGCTTATTACTTTTGGTACTTAGAATATTGAAATAAAAAAAATAAATTCAACTAAAATTTAACGCTAACACCAAACGTTGGTAGTATTGGAAACATATTATTCTGTTCCCTACCAAGTGATAAATCTTTTGTAATGTAGTAATCGTAGTTAACAACATTTTTTCTGTTATATACGTTTACAACATCAAGATAGAATACCCAATCAACATTCCAGAAATCTGTGATAAAATTAAATCTTAAATCCAGTCTATGATAGGCGGGTTTACGAGCGTTTAGTTTGTTATCGCCAAAATCAATATCATAAACCACTTCACCTTCACCATTTGGATCGTTAAAACTTTTTCTTGTAGATATTACAGGAGTTTCAGGAATACCATCACCATTTTGATCTTGTAATATTATTCGTGGTTTTATACCAATAGGTTCGCTGTACGGAAATCCCGAACCATATTGCCAACGCAATCCAACATTAAACCAACTGTTAAAATCATAATTTAAAACAAAGTTTAAAGTATGTGTTTGATCAAATCGGAAAGGTAATTTTGTACCATCTTCAAATCTGTTTGCGTAAGCAAGTGCATAAGAAATCCAGCCGCTTAGTTTGCTGTTATTCATCACATTTCTTTTAGATAAGAAAAGTTCAAAGCCATAAGCTTCGCCGTAAGAATTGTTAACAGGAATTTGCGTAATTGAATCTCCAATTACAGGTACTGGTCTTGTCCAGCTATTTGGAGAGTGTGGATTTCTGCCAGGAATAAGTTCAGTTACAAACGCAGTTCCATCAAGTTTTTTTTGTACGATTAGATCTGTAAAATCTTTATAGTAGGATTCAAATCGTAAACTCCATTCATTTGTTAACCATCGTTCAATTCCAATTACATAGTGAATTGCTTTTTCTGCATCGAGCGGTTTTGTGTAAACATCCGCAAGATCAAAAAGTATATTTTGATCACGTAGTTTTTCGTATCCCGGCGATTGATAATAAATTCCCCAAACACCGCGCAAAGTTGTTATCTCATCAATCGCATAAGAAAAAGAAAGTCTTGGTACGATGTAACCTTTATTCAGCAAATCATAATAATCAAATCTTAAACCGGGATTAAAAAAAAGTTTTTTCGTTAGTTTAAAATTATTTTGTGCATAAGCTCTGTAACGATTATATTTTTTAACATCTTTCAAATCGCTAAGTGAAGCGCGGAACTGCGGATTGGCTGCAAAGATCGCTTGCAGTGCAGGATCAAGATCAAATTTAAAATCCATTGTAGTTTCCATAAAATCAACACCGGCTCCTGCTTCAAAAACATTTTCATTCCACAAATAAGTAAACTTATCATCAATAGTAACTTTGCGATAATCAAAATCACCATTGAACCTAAAGCCCAATAAATAAGGCTTTAATGTGTCCGGGATAGCCTCCTTAAAATCTTCTCTGTTCAAAGATGGATCAAGAATCTCTGAATTGAAATCTGTTGTTCCGTTATTTTTATACCACGAAACAATTAATTTATTTAAATAATTTTTAGTCGGAGCAAAATGCCATGCAGCAGAAATAATATCATTTTTTGAAATGTTATAAACACCAACGCTATCCGGAGTGTTGCGTTCTTTTCCGCTAACTACATCCACACCATCGCGAGATAAAATTCCATTAAGTAAAATCTTATGCCCGTTAAAAGGTCCGAATACTAATTTAGCTTGAAAATCATAAAAATTTGGGAACGATGTATTATCATCAACCAAGCCTGCGCTTTTAACAAATGGCTCGATAACAAGATCGTAATAAGTTCTGCGGGAGTTTATTAACCAACTTCCTTTTATGTTAAAAGGATTTTTACCTTCAAGCACGATGTTTGCATCCACAATAGAAGTATTAATATTTCCTTTTAAACTTTTTGTCTTATCGCCTTCACGATTTGTAACATCTAAAACTGCGGAAAGCCTATCGCCGTACTTTGCAGGAAATCCACCTGATAATAAATTAACATCCGAAACTGCATCGGGATTAAACATACTAACAACGCCGTAAAGTCTATACGGATTAAAAACTTCAACATCATCCATTATAATTAAGTTTTGATCCGGACCGCTGCCGCGCACAACAAGCTGTGATGAAAAATCATTCGGAGCCAAAACTCCGGGTAATGATTGCAGTGTGCGTAAAACATCTTCCGCAGCGCCCGGTAAAATTTTTGCGTTACGAGGATTAAGATCAATTAAACTTGTTCGTGTATCGCTTTGCTCTTGTATTTTCATTCCTGTTACTTCAACAGATTGAATTTCTATAATAGCTTCAAGTAAAGTAATGTTAAGTTCAGTAATTTTATTTGGATAGATAATAACATCAACAACTTTTGTTTGATAGCCAATTGCACTAAATCTAACTTGATGCGTGCCTGGTGGAATGCCCGTAATTTTATAATTTCCATTTGCATCTGCACCGGCGCCAATGTTTGTATCGATTATAAAAGCATTAACTGATGGTAAAGCACCGTTTTTATCACTTACTTTACCCGATAGATTACCAGTTTGAGCAGATATAATTAGATTTGATAGTAAAAATATTGTAAGTGTTAAAAATTTCATAAATTGTTTTTGTTTCTTATTGTAACATAAGAAATTGAAAAATCATTCCATTTGTTAGAAATCAATGCGTTATAGATAAAGAGAAAAGAAGCGGGTATAAAGTCCCAAATTTATCTCGTGAAAGTTCGAGTTTGAATCATTTGGTTTGAAGTTGTAACGATAGCGGGTATAAACTGTAAAAGTATCAAACAAAGTAAACCATCCCAAAGAAATTTCCGGAGCAAAACCGTTTTGACCTGAAAAGTTTGTATAAGCCGTAGCACCTGCGGAAATATATTCAATGTAATCAATTGGAAATAATTTTTTATAACCGAGGCGTGCAAAATTTTTGTTTTCAGCATCAAAAATATATGTGTACTCAAACGCCAAATAGCCTGATGGATAATTTCCTTTTTTTGCCCTGAATGAAACGATAGGAATTTCTTTAGTTAAGCTGTAATAATGATTTCCATTTGCATTAACATAACCGGGCATCGGTAGAACAAAAACGGAACCGGCAAACAAACACAACGTCCAGATGCTTGAACCCTCGCCTATTTCAGGTTCATAAGGCAAATCAAATTCAAACTCTTCAGATAAATTTTTATTACCGAGTGAATCAATTGTTTCAATTACAAAGTTTATGTTCCTATCCAAAAATTTCAGATCGGAAATATCAATCTGTGCTGAATGCGCTTCACTCAATTCATTGGAAACCTGATATTCATATTTACCATCAATTATTACATTGCTTAAACAAACTTCACTTGTGTAAAAAGATAAGATAAAAGTGTATGGCGGTTCCTGTTTTACATAAGCATCTATTAGATAGACTTCCATACTAACGGAATCGACTTCCGTTGTGAATTCTTGCTGTGAAAACATGGAAGTTGAAAAGGCAAAAAGGAATATTGATAATAAAATAAATTTATTCATTGATCTCAATTTATTGTAAAAGCTGGTGTAAAGTTAGTAAAAGCATTTGATTTATTCGTGCCTAAAAAACGATACCACAATCAATTTGAAATATAACGTCTTTCTTTTAATATTAGATACAACAATTCAGAGAATTTAAGATGAAAAAGTTTTTAAAAATAGGAATCCCGGTTTTAATATTAATTCTGGCTGCTGTTTTTTGGTGGAGATATTATTTTGTTTTTGGTGAAGGTGTAAAAGCCGGCAACTTAAATTTTGTTGTTAAAAAAGGATATATATTTAAAACCTGGGAAGGTAGAATCATTCAACAAGGATTTAAAACTCCAACTCCAAACTCAATGCAAAGCAACGAATTTGATTTCAGTATTTTAGATGATCAGGTTGCGCAAGTACTTGAAAGATACAGCGGAAAATTTGTTGAGCTTCGCTACAAAGAATATTTAAATGCAATTCCCTGGCGAGGTAACAGCAATTATATTGTAACAGAAATTTTACAGGTAGAAGATGCAGCAGAACAAAAAACATTACCGTATTAAATTAAATAACTGAACTCTGAACTAATTGGAAAGTTATATGCTAAAAGAATCAATTCTTGAGATTTTAAATAGGGATCTTAATAAACTGAAAGATGAAATAAGTTTATATAATGATGAATCTTCATTGTGGTTAATAAAAAATGAAATCAACAATTCTGCCGGAAATTTATGCCTACACTTGATTGGAAATCTGAATCATTTTATTGGTGCTTTACTTGGAAAAACCGGCTATATAAGAAACAGAGAAAATGAATTTTCAGCTAAAAATATTTTAAGAGAAAATTTATTTAAAGAAATTGATAAAACAATTGCAGTGGTAAGTTTAACCTTACAAAATTTTTCCAATGAAGATTTTGAAAAAGATTTTCCAACAGATAAACATGGTAAGATAGTTAAAACCGATTTTATGCTCTTAAATTTGATAACGCACTTTAATTATCATCTTGGTCAAATAAATTACCATCGCAGATTGATAAATAATTAGTTTCTTGATCTTGTTACCAAAATTCTATTTCAATGCTTGCGTAACATCCGCTATCAAATCTTCTATATCCTCTATCCCAACAGAAAAACGAACAAGGCTTTCTGTTAATCCCATTTTATCTCTTTCCTCTTTTGGAACTGATGCGTGTGTCATAGATGCAGGATGAGAAATTAAACTCTCTACTCCGCCAAGACTTTCAGCAAGAGTAAATATCTTAACATGGTTTAAAACTTTTTTTGCTGCTTCGAGCGAACCGAAATCAGCGGATACCATACCGCCAAAACCGCGCATTTGCTTTTTTGCCAACTCATGTTGCGGATGATTTTTTAATCCGGGATAAATAACCTTTTTTGCATAACCGGATTCTTCGAGAAATTTTGCAAACTTATTTGCATTTTCTTCGTGCTGTTTCATTCTTACTGCTAATGTTTTGGTTGATCGAAGTACAAGCCAGCAATCAAATGGTGATGGAACTCCACCTGCTGCATTTTGTATGTAACGAATTCTTTCGTGGATTTTTTCATCACTTGTTACAAGTATTCCACCAATTATATCACTATGCCCATTTAAATATTTAGTAGTACTGTGAAGAACAATATCAATCCCAAATGATAACGGGTTTTGAAAATACGGACTCATAAAAGTGTTATCGCAAACAGAAATTAAATTATTTTTCATTGCAATTTCTGAAATACCTTTTAAGTCTGTTAAGTTTAACATTGGATTGGTTGGAGTTTCAACATAAATCATTTTTGTATTCGGACGAATTGCATTTTCAACATTCTTCAGATCACTGCTATCCACCCAGGAAAAATCTAAACCATAATTCTTCATGTTTAATTCGTAAAGCCTGTATGTACCTCCATAAACATTATTTGAAATTACAATATGATCGCCTGCTTTAACCAAACTTATAAGCGCATGAGTAGCCGCCAAACCGGATGCGAAAGCGATTCCGTACTTCCCTTTTTCAAGTGTGGCAATATTTTTTTCTAATGCTTGCCGGGTAAGATTATGAGTTCGAGCATATTCAAAACCTGTACTT
>JAGOXU010000022.1 GCA_018059515.1 Ignavibacterium sp. | reverse complement strand
ATTCCAATAATGTAATTTCGGAATTTTCATATCGCCCGGATAAAAACATTGAAGTTGGATTTAGAATAAAAGCCGGTACAAGCGAAGATACATATCCCGCAACACCAACAATAATAAATTTAAATTCGCAGTTAATTAGATTTAACTTATCTTTTCTTGGAACAGGCAGATTAAGAATAGAAATTGAACGAAATGAATTAAATGCAAACACCTCCGAAAATGTAATCCCTTATGAACTAACTAATGGAAATCAAATTGGTAAAAATTATTTTTGGCGTTTAAATTTTGATTACAAACTTTCATCCTTTCTGCAAACAACAATTAGTTATGATGGAAGAGTGCAGGGTGCAAATAAAGTAATACATACAGCACGTGCTGAAGCAAGAGCGTATTTTTAAAGAACAATTTATAATTCGTCATACTGAGCGAAGTCGAAGTGTGACATTACCCAGAGACAAAAATGAACATTATCTTAAACCTAATCGAAGCACATATTTTCCGAGAGAAAAATGGAGAATTAGAATTTTTAATTCTTAAACGTTCACCAGTACAATACTATCCAAACATCTGGCAAATGGTTTCCGGTAAGATTAAAGAAAATGAAACCGCATACAACGCAGCGTTAAGAGAAATAAAAGAAGAAACAAGTTTAACTCCTGAGAAATTTTGGGTTGCCCCAACAGTCAACTCATTTTACTCACCGGATAAAGATTACATTTGCTTACTTCCTGTATTTGCAGTTAAAGTAAAATTTGACAGCGAAGTTGTCATAAGCGATGAACACGTTGAGTATAAATGGTTAAAACCGGAAAATGCAAAACAATTACTTGCCTGGGATGGACAGCGAAAATCTGTTGATGTAATTGTTGATTATTTTCTTAACAGAAATTCTTATTTGAATTTTATTGAAATAAAAATATAAGAATCGGTCTATCCTTTTAATTTTAAAATAAATCAAATCTAGGGATCGGTCTCCCGACCGATCCAATTGAATGCAAAAAAAATCTTTTTATAGCGATTAACTGAAGTTTAACATCACAAAGAATGGACGGGAGTCCATTCTCTACGAAATCAATTTCGATTAATATTTAATTTTATTGTGAATTCATCTGCTGTCAAGAACAATTTCTTGACAGAAAACCTCAAATCCATTGTTGAGGTTATCGCTGTCGCACCGTGATAAATAGTATGCAAATTTAGAGGATGGTTCGTAACCTCCAGAAACATTTAGCCTAATTTAAATTGTGCATTCATTCAGTATTTTTCTATTTTTCAAATGTCATTTAATCACAATTACACAAACCCTGTTCCTTTAAGGAACTGGGTTTGTAAAAATCAAATTACAGGAGATTATTTTGGGTTTATTAGTTGTAGGGTCACTCGGTTTAGATACGGTAGAAACACCATTTGACAAAGTTGAAGACGCATTAGGCGGATCAGCAACATACATTTCACTCTCTGCAAGTTATTTTGGCGGTCCTGTGGAAATAGTTGGTGTTGTCGGCAGCGATTTTCCGAAAGAGTACATAAAAATTATGGAAGATCATGAGGTTGATGTTGAAGGCTTACAAATTGTTGAAGGCGGAAAAACTTTTAAATGGTCCGGTAAATATCATTATGATTTGAATGTGCGAGATACTCTTTTAACCGAGTTAAATGTTTTTCAGGATTTTAATCCTGTTATTCCTGATAAGTTTAAAAAATCAAAATACATTTGTCTTGGTAATATAGATCCTGTTTTGCAGTCAAAAGTATTGGATCAAATGGAAGCGCCTCAATTTGTAGTTTGCGATACTATGAACTTTTGGATTGAAGGGAAAAAAGCTGAGCTACTTCAACTTCTTCCAAGAGTTGATGTTTTGATAATAAACGACAGCGAGGCAAGACTGCTTGCACACGAACCAAATTTAATTCGTGCTGCGAGAAAAATAAGAGAACTCGGTCCAAAAATTCTCATCATAAAAAAAGGTGAGCACGGCGCTTTACTTTTTGTCGAAGACATTGTTTTCTCAGCACCTGCTTACCCAATGGAAACAATTTTTGATCCGACTGGTGCGGGAGATTCTTTTGCCGGCGGATTTACAGGTTACTTATATAAAACACGCGATCTTTCTCCTGATAGTTTAAAACGTGCGGTTATTTATGGAAGTACAATGGCTTCCTTCTGTGTGGAAAAATTTAGTACAAAGGGATTAGAAGATTTGTCTTACTTGCAA
This sequence comes from Ignavibacterium sp., assembly GCA_018059515.1. GTDB lineage: Bacteria > Bacteroidota > Ignavibacteria > Ignavibacteriales > Ignavibacteriaceae > IGN3. The sequence continues at coordinate 20,902 of JAGOXU010000022.1, read as the reverse complement.
ATTCAAGATCGCTATCGTGAGTTTATGATGCTTTCAAGATTTGATGAACAAGAATAGAGAATCTCGAAGATCTTGCAAAGAAACCTTCAAGGTTTTTATTTTTGAGATGTGACATAAAATTTTAGCAATACAAAAAATAGTTAAGCTAAACCTTGAAGGTTTTAAAAGATGCCAAATAGTTATTACTCAATAAACTTTATAAAAGATCATCTTTCATTTTTAGATCAAACAAAACTTCCTTTGCAGGAAGTTTATGTCGAGACTGATGATTATGAACGCATAGCAGTTGCAATTGAAAAATTGGAATTACGCGGTGCTCCGTTAATTGGAATATCTGCAGCATTTGCGATTGCACTTTCATTTAAAAATATTTCTTCAAATCAAAAAGAACATTTTGAAAAAGTTTATAAAAGAATAGCATCTACCAGACCAACTGCAGTTAATCTTTTTTATGCTTTGGATAGAATGAAAAAAGTTTTTGAATCAATAACAGATCATTCCAAAACATATCAAACTTTGCTTGATGAAGCCAAAGCTATTTATAGTTATGAGGAATTTTGTTCAAAAAAAATTGCTGAACTTGGTTCTAATATCTTTACAAAAAAATCAAATGTGTTAACACATTGCAACACGGGTGCATTAGCAACAGCAGGATTTGGAACTGCTTTTGCAGTTATAAAAAAAGCATTTGATGATGGTTTTGTAAATCACGTATATGCAGGTGAGACAAGACCGCTTTTACAAGGATTGCGTTTAACAACCTACGAACTGGAGAAAAATGGAATTCCATTTACAGTCCAAACAGATTCAATGTCAGCAGTTTTAATGCAGCAAAATAAAATTGATCTTGTAATTACAGGCGCTGATAGAATTGCTTTAAACGGTGATAGTGCAAATAAAGTTGGAACATATAATCTTGCAGTGCTTTGTAATTATCATAACATACCGTTTTACATTGCAGCGCCATCAACAACCATTGATAGAAAAATTGCAACCGGTGCAGAGATTGAAATTGAATACAGAAACGGATCTGAAATTACATCAATAAACGGCAGTCAAATTGCAGATCCAAATATCAAAACTTTTTCTCCTGCATTTGATGTAACTCTATCTCATTTAATAAAAGGGATAATAACAGAAGAAGATATTTATTTCTTTCCATATAATTTTATAAGATGAGTGAGATAGTTAAAACGGAAGCCATTGTGCTTTCAAAAATTAATTATGGAGATACAAGCAGTATTGTTTCACTTTACACTGAATCCGATGGGAAAATTTCTGCAATTGTAAAAGGCGGCAGAGGTCCAAAATCTAAAATCGGAAAGATCATAGACCCGCTTAATCATTTGCAAATAATTATCTACAAAAAAAATTCCAGAGATGTACAATTACTTTCGGATGCTAATCTTATTTCTCATTTTGTAAATGTTAAAGAAGATTTAGACTCAACAAAATATTCATTTGCAATTATCGAGTTGATTAAAAATCTAACTTCAGAGAATGAAGCAAACACAAAATTATTTAAAGGATTAATTAAAATCTTAAATATGATTGATAAAAAGGAAGAAGGACCGGCATTCTTATTTGGAAGATTTTTACTTTTCTTTTTATCGGAACTTGGGTATGAATTATCAATCGATAAGTGTGCGATTTGCAGTAATAAAGTTATAGCCAAACAAAATTTAGGATTTGATTTTGAATCCGGTTTTGTTTGCTCCGATTGTTTTGAATCACATTCTGGTTTAGAAAATGTTTCAGCGGAACTTTTTAATCTTATCTTCTGTCTAAAATCTAATAGAAAAACAGATAACTTTGGTATTGATTTGATGGATAAGTTTAATTTATTATTAGAGCGTTATCTTAAATTTCATGTAAGCGATTTTAAGGGAATACAATCTTTTCAAATTTTTAGGTAGAGGATTTATAGTAAAAGCGATACCAATGATCACAAAGTGAATCTAATTATAAACAAAAAAATATCGGAGAATAAAAATGAAAGTTAAAGGCATAGTAGGAGCAGTTGCTCTTGTTGCTGTAGGTATTCTTTTTGGTGCTTTACTTGTTTCAGGATTTGGCTTGGTTAGACCCGGCTGGGCAGATATAAATCTTGGGGCAACAAACCCGCCAGTAAATTTGGATGCTGATGCAACATCGTTTTCAAAAGCATTTATTGAGGTTGCAGATAAAGTTACACCTGCAATTGTTCAAATAAATGTTGTTGCAGAAAGAGAAAGTAATCCGCATAAGGATTTTTTCTTTTTTCCGTTTGATGATAAGCTGCCTAAAGAACAGCAAGGTTCCGGCAGTGGTATCATAATTTCTGATGATGGATATATTTTAACAAATAATCACGTTGTTGAAAAAGCTACAAAAGTTACGGTTGGTCTGTCCGATCGAAGAACTTTTTCAGCTAAAGTTGTAGGTACAGATCCATTAACCGATTTAGCCGTAATAAAAATTGATGCCAATAATCTTACAACTGCTTATCTCGGTGATTCTGATAATCTAAAAGTTGGGCAGTGGGTTATGGCTATCGGAAATCCGCTTTCACTTTCTTCAACTGTTACAGCGGGAATTGTAAGTGCAATTGGTAGAGGATCACTTGGATTGATTCGTGATAGTTACGGTGTTGAAAATTTTATTCAAACAGATGCAGTTATAAATCCCGGTAACAGCGGTGGCGCTATGGTAGATCTTTCAGGAGCGGTTGTTGGAATTAATTCTGCAATTGCAACACAGGGAACAGGTACATATATCGGTTATGGTTTTGCAATTCCAATTAATCTTGCAAAAACTGTTGCAAAAGAGATTATAGCCTTTGGAAAAGTTAATCGTGGTTACATTGGTGTTAACATTGGCGAGGTAAATGATGCGCTTGCAAAATCTGTTGGGCTGGATAGACCACGCGGAATTATTATTCAAGGAATTGTAGAAGGTGGTGCAGCTTCTGAAACAGATTTAAAATCCGGTGATATAATTCTTTCCATTGATGGAAAAGAAGTTAATCAGCCAAATGTTTTACAAAGTTATATTGCTTCAAAGTCTGCTGGAACTACAATTGCATTAAAATTATTTAGAGATGGTAAAGAGATTGACAGAAAGATAACGCTTAAAGCGCGTGATGAAGATACAAAAACAAAACCTGTTACGATGAAGGATGAAGGCAGTTCAAAAAGTGAAACCAAATCCAACACAATTAGTTTTGAAAGTATTGGATTAACAGTTAAGAATTTATCAGAAAAAGATAAAGAAAATCTTAATGTTAGTTCCGGAGTTCTAATTACAAAAGTTGAAGATTTCGGAAAAGCAGCCGATCAACGTTTGGGTGCCGGACTGGTTATTGTTGAAGCTGATAAGAAAAAAGTAAATGATGTTAACAGCTTTGAAAAAATTATGGATGGAAAAAAGGGTAAAGCAGTGCTGTTAAAAGTTCAGGATAAAGATGGTAATTCAAGATTTGTTGGTTTAGAAATTCCAGAGTAGTCAAAAGTGCAGTGATGTTTTTATTTAAACGTCTCGATATTTTCGGGACGTTTTTTTTTATATTTGCTAAAAGCTTAGGAAAGTAAATGATTAGATTTCTTACCGCAGGCGAATCGCACGGTAAAGCATTAACAACTATTGTAGATGGTTTTCCATCAAACCTGAAAATTCCTGAAAGTTTTATCAATCAGCATTTAAGACGCAGACAATTTGGCTACGGTCGCGGGTTGCGTATGAAGATTGAAACTGATAAAGCAGAAATTTTATCAGGTGTGCGTTTTGGGAAAACACTTGGTTCTCCAATTTCTGTTTTGATCAAAAACAGCGATTGGGAAAATTGGCAAACTCAAATGTCCGTTGAAGCTGTTAATCAAAAAACTCAAAAAGTTACTATTCCACGTCCGGGTCATGCTGATTTAGTTGGCATTTCAAAATATAATTTTGATGATATTAGAAATTCAATCGAACGATCTTCCGCAAGAGAAACGGCAGCTCGTGTTGCTGCCGGATCAATTGCCAGAAAATTACTTGAAGAATTTGGAATTACAATTGGCAGTTTTGTTGAAAGCATCGGTGGAATTTATCCAAATAATAATTTTGCAGCTAAATTATTTTCTAATTCCATTTCATCAAATTTTTCTGCAAAATCTCTTTCAGAAAAATCTGATAAAAGTTCGGTTAGAGTTTTAGAACCTTTGCAAGAAGAAAAAATAATCAGCAAAATAAAATTAGCAAAGAAAAAAGGTGATACGCTTGGCGGAATTTTTATTACCGTTGCAAGTGGTGTTCCCGTTGGGCTTGGCAGTTTTATGAATTACGATACAAAGCTTGATGCTGAAATAGCACATTCGATTATGTCAATAAATGCTGTTAAAGCCGTTGAGATTGGTGAAGGATTTTTATTGGCAGAAAAGTTCGGTTCAAAATCCCACGATGAAGTTATTTTAAAGAAAGATGTTTTTGAAAGACGAACGAATAGAGCAGGTGGGATTGAAGGCGGAGTTTCCACAGGTTTACCGATAATTGTTAGAGCAGCGATGAAACCAATCGCAACATTAATGACTCCAATTGACAGTATTGATTTATCCACAATGAAAAAGATTGACGCAAGACGTGAACGGAGTGATTTTGTTGCTGTTCCGGCTTGTGCTGTAATTGCAGAATCTATGCTTGCATGGAGTATCGCAAAATTCTTTTTGCAAAAGTTTGGCGGTGATTCGATGGAAGAGTTAAAAGACAATTACAATTCCTACAATAAAAAATTATTTAACAGAATTAAAAACAATTTTAAGAGTTAACATTGATTCAAATACAAAAATTTACGTTCAATTTGTTTTCCGAAAATACATTTGTTATTTGGGATGATGAATCAAAAGAGTGTGCAATTGTTGATCCCGGCTGCAGTGATGTGAATGAAGAAAATGAATTAGCCGATTTTATTAGTGAGAAAAAATTATCAGTAAAATATCTCATCAACACACATTGTCATATAGATCATATATTGGGTTGTGAATTTGTGAAACAAAAATATAATCCGGTTTATTACGCACCGGAATTAGATGTTCCACTTATTGAGAACGCAAAAATGCAAGCCGAGATGGTTGGAATGGATTTCTCAATATCTATCCTACCGGATAAATATCTAACTGAGGAAGAAGAATTGATAATTGGAAAAAGTAAATTAAAATTTTTATTTACGCCCGGGCATACTCCTGGCGAATTTTGTATTTACATACCTGAAATTAAAGCTTGTATTACGGGTGATGTGCTTTTCTATGATAGCATCGGCAGAACTGATTTGTGGGGCGGAAACTACGATACGTTAATTAAAAGTATTAACGAAAAACTATTAACTCTGCCGGATGAAACAGTAATTTTTCCGGGGCACGGTGAGCAAAGTACAATCGGAAGAGAAAGAAAATTCAATCCATTTTTACAATAGAAATTATAATCCGACAGGAACTAAATGAAAAATAAATTGGATGAACTATCGCAAAAAAAAGAAGCAGCCAAACTCGGCGGCGGTGCAAAGCGTATTAAAAGCCAGCACGATAAAGGTAAGCTAACAGCTCGTGAAAGGATTGAATTGTTAGTTGATGAAGGCAGCTTTGATGAAATTGGAATGTTTGTTAAACATCGTGCGACAGATTTTGGATTAGATAAACAAAATTATCCAGGTGATGGTGTTGTAACAGGATTTGCAAAAATAAATGGAAGACCCGTTGCATTGTTCGCCCAGGATTTTACTGTCTTCGGCGGTTCGCTTTCGGAAACTCATGCAGAAAAAATTGTTAAGATTATGAAACTTGCAATGAAAGCCGGAATACCAATTATTGGATTAAATGATTCCGGTGGTGCAAGAATTCAGGAAGGTGTTAATAGTCTTGGCGGTTATGCAGATATTTTTTTACTTAACACTTTGGCTTCTGGAGTTGTGCCGCAAATATCTGTAATACTTGGTCCGTGTGCTGGCGGTGCTGTTTATTCACCCGCAATAACTGATTTTGTTTTTATGACTCGCAACACGAGCCACATGTTTGTAACAGGACCAAACGTTGTAAAAACAGTTACGCACGAAGATGTTTCGTTTGAAGATTTAGGCGGCGCAGATACCCATTCACAAAAAAGCGGTGTAGCACACTTTGCATTTGATAATGAAATTGAAACTCTAATAAACGTTAAAAAACTTTTAAGTTTTCTGCCGTTAAACTTTAAAGTAAAACCGGAAAATTTAGAATTTGATTTTAATAATCTAAAAGAGAATGAAAAACTTTGTTCTATCATTCCGGATAATCCAAACAAACCTTACGATATGAAGGAAGTAATTTTAAATCTTGTAGATGATGAAGATTTTTTTGAAGTACATAAAAACTATGCAGAAAATATAATCTGTGGATTTGCAAGGCTTGGTGGAATGAGCGTCGGAATTGTCGCCAATCAGCCGCAAGTTTTGGCGGGCGTTTTGGACATCAATGCATCGGTAAAAAGTGCGAGGTTTGTACGTTTCTGCGATGCGTTTAATATTCCAATTTTGGTGTTAGTTGATGTGCCTGGATTTTTACCCGGAACTGAACAAGAATGGAATGGAATTATACGGCACGGTGCAAAATTATTATTTGCATTTAGCGAAGCAACAGTTCCAAAAGTTACTCTAATCACAAGAAAAGCTTACGGCGGCGCTTATGATGTGATGAATTCAAAACACATTCGTGGTGATTTTAATTATGCCTGGCCATCTGCAGAAATTGCTGTAATGGGACCTAAAGGCGCAGTAGAGATTATCTTTAAAAAGGAAATAGAATCTTCCAAAAATCCGGATGAAGAATTGGAACGCAAATTGAAAGAGTATATTAAAAAATTTGCAAATCCATACATTGCTGCTGAACGTGGTTTTTTGGATGATGTTATTGAACCCAAAACCACAAAAAGAGTATTGATTAATGCTTTTGATTTATTGAAAGAAAAGGTAGATTTGAACCCTCGGAAAAAACATAATAATATACCTTTGTAAAATTTTAAGTCTTTGAAAAACTTAATGTTATCATAATTGATCTAAAATATTACTTGATTAAACTAAATCGAACATATATATTGTACACGTCAAAAAAAATCTGGAGTTCTAATGAATAAATTTATTCTGATCCCAATACTTGTTTTTGTTTCCTTACTTATATCTTCTTGCTCAAGCTCAACCGAGATATCAAATCGAAATCAAACTGAGGTTACCGAAAATACAAATAGAATTGGGATTGTTTCCGAGATGCTGGAAGAAGCAAGACAGTATTACGTTTTAGCATTAAAGAAACAAGAATTAAATAGTACAAAAGAAACAGTCGAAAATTATGAATCTGCCCTAAGAATTATTAATAATCTTAGCTATTATCCCGGTATTGATGACAACGCAGCTTATGTTGAATTAGAAACATCTATCATTGATGATTATAAAAAGTATGTGGATGGTTTGGATGAAATGCCCGAAGGGATGTCTTTTGCAGCTTATCAAGAATGGATGAAAGAATCTGTTCCTGAATTAGAATTTAATACTGCCGTTGTTGACGAAACTGAGAGAATAATTATTCCATCTGATATTCCATTGGAAGTAAATTCGTACGTTGATCAGTGGATTACATATTTTACAGGTAAGGGTAGCGGTGCGATGAGAAGATGGTTGGAAAGATCAGGCAAATATTTTCCGATGATGACAAAAGTTTTTCAAGAAGTTGGTGTACCGCAGCAGTTAGTTTATTTAAGCATGATGGAAAGCGGATTAAATCCTACTGCAAGATCATGGGCAAGCGCAGTTGGTTTATGGCAGTTTATTAAATCAACAGGAAAATTATACGGATTAGAATCAAGTTTTTATTTCGATGAAAGAAGAGACCCGGTTAAATCAACTTATGCAGCCGCAAGACATCTGAAAGATCTTTATGGAAGTCTGGGTGATTGGTACTTAGCATTAGCAGCTTATAATTGCGGTGAAGGTAGAGTTACTCGTGCCCTTAGAAAAGCAAACAATAATTCATTTTGGTCAGTCAGACCTCATCTACCAAAAGAAACAAGAAATTACGTTCCCATTTACATTGCAGTTAGTATAATTGCAATGGAACCCGAAAAATATGGTTTTACAAATATAACTTTTCATAAGCCGTACGAGTACGATACTTATACTGTTGATGGTTCAATCGATTTGCAATTTTTATCAACTTGTGCGAATACAGATTTAAATACTTTGCAGGAAATGAATCCTGAATTGACTCAGTTATCAACTCCTTCAAATTATTCCGGCGGATACCCATTAAAAATTCCAAAAGGATCTTTAGAAACTTTTGTATCAAATGTTAAAAATATTCCTGAATCAGCAAAAAGAACTTTCTTAGTTCATACGGTTAAGAAAGGTGAAACTGTTTCTAAGATTGCTAATCGATATGGAATTTCTAAAAATGATTTAGCTGATGCTAATAATATCACTTCAAAATCAAAATTATATGCCGGCGTTCAGTTAAAAATTCCTGTTCTAACAAATCTTAATGTGAATGATTTTTCAGGTAACACGGATACTGAAATAGCACAGGATCAAAATAATCAAAATGCAAATGATGGATATGTTTCACCGTATGCAAGTTTAAATACAGAAACATCTGTAGTTGAAATTGAAGCTAACGATCAAACTATTTCTGAAACTGTGGTTGGGGAAGATATAGCTTCAAACAATACAGATGAAAATATTATTGAAGAATCTACAACTTTCATAATTCCTGAGGGAACGGTTTCAGTTTCATATAAAGTAAAAAATGATGATAGCCTTTTAGGTATTGCTGATCTTTTTAATACAAGAGTAAGTGATATAAGAAACTGGAATAATATTCCTTACACTACCACTATCAAGGTTGGTCAATCACTTAGTATATATGTGCCTGATGAAATGAAAGATTATTATGCTTCATTGGATAAGACAACCGAAATTGAATCGAACAATAATGTAGTAACAACAAAGAGTACTAAGACTACAAAAAAATCCGGAATGATTTATCATAAAATCAGACGAGGAGAAAACCTTGGTTTAATTGCTGCAAAATACGGTGTTAGTGTAAATCAGCTTAGAGATTGGAATAACATTTCAGGCAACAAAATAATGTCCGGCGTAAATCTTCGTATTTATCCCGATGGAATTACAAATACTGTTGCAGTAAATGAAACAAAAAATACGGTTAGCAAGAATAATATTTACAAATATAAAGTTAAAAGAGGCGATAACTTAAGTCAGATAGCCGAAAAATTTGGTGTTACAATTCAGCAGGTTAAAAAATGGAATAACATTTCTGATAATAAAATTATTGCTGGTAAAACTTTGAAAATTTATAACAGTACAAACAGTTCTTCTTATGGTGATAATACTACCAAGAATTCCGCAAATGTTAATTACTATAAGATTAAACCAGGTGATTCAATCGGAAGTATTGCAGAAAAATACGGAGTTAAAATTTCTGACATTCAAAATTGGAATAACATTTCCGGAAATAAAATATTAGCCGGCAAAACATTAAAAATTTATTCTGATGCTAATGTAAATGATATTTCAACTGTAACTTCAAAAACAACAAAAAACATTAAATCAAACAAGCAAAGTTATATTGTAAAAAGCGGTGACTCGCTTTATTCAATTGCAGAAAGAAATAAAACTACTGTTGCTAAATTAAAATCAGTAAATAATTTAACATCAAATAAAATAAAAACAGGGCAGGAACTAAGAATTAATTAAAAATACAAATTTACTAACGAGCCGTTAGGGGTGTTATCCCGCTGTCTGTGGGATATCTGAGATAATACCCTAAAACCTGATCTGGGTAATTCCAGCGTAGGAAAACGGGCTAAGAATGATTTTTTTCGATAGCCGTTTCTCCAACGGCTATTTTTTTTAGGAGCATTATCATGAAAAATATTATCATTCTTTTTTTATTTATTTCATCTCAAATTTTTCCGCAGGTAAAATCAATTCAGGGAATTGTAAAAGATTCCGAATCAAAATCTCCATTACAAAACGCAAATGTTCTAATTAAAGGAACTTCAATCGGTACAACTTCAGATGAAGACGGTAGATTTGTACTTTCAGGCAAGTTTTCAGAATCAGATACAATACTTATTAGTTTTGTTGGATATAAAAATTATAGCAAACAAATCTCACAGTTAAATGAAGATCAAATAATTGTTGAACTACAAAAAATTTATCTGCAATCTCAAACAATTCTGGTTGAAGCAAGCGTGGGCAAAAAAGGAATTACACCGATTGCATTTGATAAAATAAACAAAGATGAAATTCAAAAAGATTATGTAGTGCAAGATGTTCCAAACTATTTATCACAGCTTCCATCAACAACATTTTATTCTGAAAATGGAAATGGAATTGGTTACAATTATTTGAGCATTCGCGGTTTTGATCAGCGAAGAATTTCTGTTTCAATAAATGGTATTCCGCAGAACGATCCTGAAGATCACAACGTGTATTGGTTAGATTTTCCGGATTTGCTAGCAAGTACAGAATTAATTCAAGTTCAGCGCGGCGCTGGTTCCGGAGTTGTTGGTTATCCGGCAGTTGGCGGTTCAATAAATATTATCACATCTCCGTTTTCAGAAAAGCCGCAGCTTAGTCTCTCTGCATCTTACGGAAGTTTTAATACAAAAAAATACAGTGCTTCTTTTTCGAGCGGACTTATAAATAACAAGTATTCCATCTATGCAAAACTATCTCAGATACAGAGTTCGGGCTACAGAGATTTATCGTGGGCAAAATTAAATTCATACCATCTTTCTGCTGTTAGATATGATGACAAACTTACAACGCAATTTAATTTTTACGGCGGACCAATTTCAGATGGACTTGCTTACACTGGAGTCGCTAAGTTTGCAGTGAAAGATTTAAATCTAAGAAAGCAAAATTTTTCTTATTGGGAAGCTAATGCAAACAAATACATTTATACTTTAGATAGAAAGCCAACTGAAATTGAAAACTTTTCTCAGCCTCATTTTGAATTGTTGAATGAGTATCAATTAAATAAAAAAATAAAATTTAACTCTGCTCTATTTTTAGTAATCGGCTCAGGTTTTTTTGATTATGATGGAAGCTGGGCAATTCCTGCTTTTGGTTATGATGATTATTTTCGATTAAAGTCTAATGGATACGATTCAACAATGATTCCAACCAATGCTTTAATTAGAGCGCAGGTTGAGAACAAACAGTTTGGTTGGATTCCAAAGTTTAGTTTCGATCATTCAAACGGAAATTTAGTTATTGGGGGTGAGTTTAGAATTCATCGTTCTGAACATTTTGGGAATATTATTTTTGCAGAGAATTTACCCGCAGGAGTTACGAAAGATTATCAATATTATTTTTATAATGGAGCAAAAAATATTTTTAGCGGATTTGTTCACGAATCCTATAATCTTACAAACGAAATAAACCTACTTGGTGAACTTCAATTAGCTTATCATAAATACGAAATATTCAATGAAAAATATTTAGGTAATGATTTTTCTGTTGATGACTTGTTTCTTAACCCGCGAGTTGGAATAAACTATAAGTTTTCAGAACGGCAAAATGTTTTTTTATCTTTTGCAAGAGTAACTCGTGAACCACGATTAAAAAATTATTATGATGCTGCAGAATCCAGCGGAGGTGAAACACCACAGTTTGAATTAAACAACAATGGAACTTACAATTTTAATTCTCCTTTAGTTAAACCAGAAACTATGAATGATTTAGAAATTGGAACATCCTTTAATAATGATTTCTTCTCCTTAAATCTTAATTTATACTATATGCTTTTTGAAAATGAAATAGTAAAAAACGGTAAGGTAGATCGATTTGGACAGCCAATAACAGGCAATGTGGATCAAACAACTCACATTGGATTTGAAATTAGTTCTGTAGTAAAAATATTAAACGGTCTTGAACTTTTTGGAAATGCAAGTTACAGTAAAAATAAAATAACAAACGGTAAGTATTTTATTAGTGAAACTGAATCAATTGATATTTCAAATAATAGTATAAGCGGCTTTCCTGAGTTTCTATTTAATTTAGGATTACAGTATAATCACAATAATATTTTTATAAAATTAAACGCTAAGTACGTTGGAAAATTTTATTCAGATAATTTTGATGGAAGGCTAAGCGAATATTTAATTCAATTCCCGGGATTTATTGATTACACTGATAATATTAATGATGCTTATTTTACAATGGATTTATTCACAAGTTATGAAGTGAATCTTTTAAATAGTTTAACCAATTCTAAAATATTTATTCAAGTGAACAGTGTATTTGATAATCTATATTCAGCTTATGCAATTGGAAAAGAATTCTTTCCTGCAGCAGAAAGAAATTTTATTGCAGGAATACAAGTTGGATTGTAAGAAATATTAAAATGAAAAAATGTTTAATCATAGCAAACGGAAAACCTCCAGCTAAATCAGTTGTAATGTCTTTTATAAAAAATGGATATTCAACAATTATTTGTGCTGATGGCGGCGCTAATTCTGCTAAAAAAATCGGAGTAACTCCAAACTTTATCGTTGGTGATTTAGACTCAATCTCTGAAAGCACATTAAAATATTTTAGAGGCAAATCTAAGATCATTAAATACAAAGGACAGAATGATACGGATGTTGAAAAAAGTTTAAAGTTTGTCATCAATAAAAAATTTAATGAAGTAATTTTATTAGGAGTAACAGGGGATAGGCTTGATCATACAATTTGCAACTTAGGAATTGTATTGAAGTTTTTTGATAAGATAAGAATATCATTAGTATCAGAAAAATCATTTTTAATTCCGATAAACAGAACAACTTATTTTAAATCAAGAGTTGGGGAAACCATCTCACTTTACGCTTTTGATAATAAAACAAAAATCACTACAACAGGTTTAAAGTATAAATTAATTAATACAGCTTTGCCTTTTGGAGTTAAAGAAAGCACATCTAATGTCGCAATTCAAAATAATATAAAAATAAAAGTTACAGGCGGAATTGTTTTTGTTATTCGTGATTATAACTTTATGAAAAAGTATGATCTCTTTTAGTTCGCTTGATATAATTATTATACTTTTCTTTTTTGCATTACTTCTTTTAATTGGATTTATCTCATCAAAAAAAACTAAATCAACTTCAGAAGATTATCTACTTTCCGGTAGAAAAGTTGGATTGTTTTTATTTGTTTTGATCAGCGTTTCAACCTGGTACGGCGGAATAATTGGGGTAGGGGAATTTACTTATCGTTATGGATTAGTAAGCTGGTTTACGCAAGGTTTTCCGTATTACTTTTTTGCTTTTTTGTTTGCGATATTCTTTGCAAAAAAAATTCGTGCCGCATCGTTATTTACAATTCCGGAAAAACTAACAGAAGTTTATGGAAAAAAAGTTGGTTTGATTTCTGCAATTGTGGTTTTCATTCTTGTTTCCCCTGCGCCGTATTTATTGATGTCTGCAAATTTAATCTCGTTAGTTTTTGATACAAATATTTTTATATCACTCTTAATTGGAATAATACTTTCTGGTTCATATTTAATCAAAGGTGGATTTCGCTCAAACATTTATGCTGATGCATTTCAATTCTTTGTAATGTTTATCGGATTTATTTTAATATTTGTTGTATGCCTGATTTCATTCGGTGGAATTGATTTTCTTCAGCAAAATCTTCCATCATCACACCTTAAAATCACAGGAGATGCATCTCCAACTTTTTTAATCGTTTGGTTTTTAATTGCACTGTGGACTTTTGCTGACCCAGGTTTTCATCAAAGAGCGTATGCCGCAAGAACCGGAAACGTTGCACGAAATGGAATATTAATTTCAATTATCTTTTTTGCTTTATTTGATTTTCTTACCACTTCAACCGGATTATTTGCACACGCCCTTATTCCAAATCTTGATCAGCCTGTTAATGCTTTCCCTTTGCTTGCAGAAAAAATATTATCACCCGGTTTAAAAGGAATATTTTACGCTGCTATGTTTGCAACAATAATATCAACACTAAACAGCTTTTTATTTTTAAGTGCTACAACTATTGGGCGTGATTTTATTTTTAAAATCATAAAAAATCCAAAAGAGGAAAAAGTAAAAACTTATACTGTAATTGGAATTCTTATTTCAGGAGCCATTTCAATCATTATCGCTTATTCAATTCCTTCCGTTGTAGAAATATGGTACACGATTGGTTCGTTGTTTATTCCCGGCATAATTCTGCCTGTTATCAGTTCGTATTATCCAAGGATTAGAATTTCATCCGGTTTTATTTTATTAGAAATTGTAACGGCGATTGTTATTAGCTCCGTGTGGTATTTATTAAGAAATGAATTTACAACTGTAATTTTATTTCAATCTTTAGAGCCTATGATAGTTGGGTTATTTGTCTCGGTGATAATTCATTCAATTGGTTTAGTTAGTAAATCTTCTTCGTTTGATTAGAGAAAGAAGAATTGACCCGCCAAGAAAAAATAAAATAATTATTAATGAAGCTTCTGTTGGGATTTTATAAAATTCTGATACAAGCATTTTTATTCCCACATAAAATAAAATAATTGCAACGCCGTATTTTAGATAAACAAATAAATCTACCAGTCCAGCCAGAGCAAAATACAAAGCGCGCAAACCCAGTATCGCAAAAATATTTGATGAGATTATTATAAACGTATCCTTAGTTATTGCAATTATTGCCGGAATAGAATCAACTGCAAATACAATATCTGAAGATTCAATTAAAAGCAAAGCTAAAAAAGTTGTGGTGATATAAATTTTCTTATCAAGTTTTATAAAAAACTTTTTACCCTCATAATCGGTGTTTAGTTTAAAATATTTTCTTGCAATTTTAATAAGCCAATTATTTTCAATATCAATTTTATGTTCGCCGCCAAAAGCCATCTTATAAGCAGCTAAAAGCAATATGATTGCAAATACATAAATAATCGGATGAAATAAATTTATTAATGCAACGCCCGCAAAAATAAAAATGATTCTAAAAACAATTGCACTTAAAATTCCCCATTTAAGTATGTGCGGCTGATTTTCAGGTTTAATATCCAACACGCTAAAAATCATTAGGAATACAAAAAGATTATCAACAGAAAGAGATTTTTCTATGATGTAACCGGTTAAAAACTCAAGTGCTTTTTGATGACCATCTTCTAAATAAAGATACAGGAAAAGATTAAACGCAAGAGCGGTGGCAATCCACACACCGCTCCAAATAAGGCTGGCTTTTAAAGTAATTTTTCCGCGTCTATGGTCGGTAACATATAAATCAATAAATATCATTACCGCAATAACTACAGCGAATATAAACAGAAAAGTGTGTTCAGTTAACAATTAAGCTTTCTAATTATGGTAGAAAAACACCGACAGCAATTACGGTGGTCCACAATCCGTTTTTATCACCTTCTGCTGATTGCGTAACGTTGGAAGAGCGAACAATTTTACCGGACATTTTATAAATATTTTCTCTTTCACTCCAATCTTTTTCTGGGTCAAACTCAACGCCAAGTGTTGATGCGAGCATTGTAGCCGCTAAATCTTCTGCATATTCACCGCAAATTTTTTCCGGCTGTCCGTAAGGATGATGCTCTGATAAATATCCATACGCACTTGTATCTGCAGGTATTGCAACACCAATTGATGCGGCGATTAATCTGTTAGGTTCGTTTGTGGAGTTACGAGCCATTACACAATGTGTTATTTGTCCGGGAGTAATTAATTTAACGCCTTCATCAATTGAAACACGTTTACAACCGATTGGAAAAATACTGCTTACTGTAACAAGGTTGCAGATTTCGATTCGTGCATTTCTTAATGCAAGTTCAAAAGAGCTTAAATACTCTTTGTGCCTTCCAACTCCTTTGGTAAAAAATATTTTTGTTGGTAGATACAATGTCTGTCCCTTTCTAATCTAAGTTAAATGAGTTTTATGAATTTACGTTTTCCAACTTTAAGAATCATTCCTGCACTTACAGAAATACTACTATGAATATCATTAATTTTATTTCCATCAAGTGAAACTCCGCCTTGTAAAACCAATCGGCGCGCCTCAGCTTTTGACGGAGCGAAATTTACTAAAATTATTAAATCTAATATATTGATTTCTTTTTTATCACCAATATTAAATTCTTCAATTTCATCTGGCAAACCTTTGTTGATAAAAATGTTGTCAAACTCCTGCTGGGCAATTTCTGCAGCTTCTTTGTTGTGATACATTGTCACTAAAGTTCTTGCAAGTTCGCGTTTTATATCTCTTGGATTTGCATCTCCATCAGCTAATTGAGATTTTATTTCCGCAAGCATTTGGTTGGATACATTTGTAGCAAGTTCAAAATACTGATAAATCAGATTATCAGGAATCGATAATGTTCTACCAAAAATTTGTGATGGTTCATCAGAAATGCCAATATAATTGTCATAAGATTTACTCATCTTTTCAACACCGTCAGTTCCAACAAGCAGCGGCATTGTTAAAATTACTTGCGGTTCAATTCCATATTCACGTTGTATGTCTCTGCCAACAAGCAAATTAAATTTTTGATCTGTTCCGCCAAGCTCAACATCACTTTCGATCGCAACAGAATCCATAGCCTGTGCAAATGGATATAGAAATTCGTGTACACTAATTGGTTCACCCGCTTTAAATCTTTTTGTAAAATCATCGCGTTCAATCATTCTTGCAACTGTATATTTTGATGCAAGTTTGATTACATCTTCAAAAGACATTTTGCTGAGCCACTCCGAGTTATAAACAATTTTAGTTTTTTCTTTGTGTAAGATTTTAGATGCCTGCTCAAAATAACTGTTACCATTTATTCTTGTTGCTTCAAGCGTTAGTGCAGGGCGAGTTGCATTTCTGCCGGATGGATCACCAATCATTCCGGTAAAATCGCCAATAATCAATATAGCCTGATGACCAAGTTCCTGAAATTGCGCAAGTTTGCGGATAACAACTGAATGTCCAATATGTAAATCAGGTCTGCTTGGATCGCAGCCGAGTTTTATATTTAGAGGTTTATTGGTCTTAATTGATTTTTCAATCTTCTTAACTAATTCATCTTCAGGGATAATTTCCACAACACCGCGTTTGATGATATCCATTTGTTCATTTAGTGATGGGAATTTAACTGTACTCATATCTAATATTTAATCTTTCTTTCTTGATCTCTTTTAAAATCTCGTTTTTTGATGTCTTCTCTTTTATCGTAAACCTTTTTCCCTTTTGCCAGGGCAATCTCAACTTTTACTCTACCGTTCTTAAAATACAATCTTAACGGAACTAATGTTAATCCTTTTTCTTTTGTTTTTCCGATCAGCTTTTTAATTTCAGATCGGTTCATTAACAATTTCCTATCACGAGTTGGAATGTGATTATTAATGTTACCTTGTTTATACTCACTGATATGCAAACTAAGCAGCCAAACTTCGTTATTTTGGATGAGCGCATAACTATCAACAAGATTTGCTTTTCCTTCGCGCAAAGCTTTTACTTCAGTTCCCACTAAAACAATTCCTGTTTCAAAGGTTTGCAGGATTTCAAATTCGTGTCGTGCTTTACGGTTTACCGCAATATTTTTTTCGTCGGGTTGCTGTTTCATTTTGTTCAAATTGGAAAACAAAAATCAATTTAAATGTGGTAAAATGCAAGAAACGAGCGTAACAATTATTCGATTGATTTTGAATAAACTTTGTCAATGAAGGAATAAGATATTTATCTATATTTGAAACCAAAATATCAACAACTTTTAAATATGATTCGAACAACTTTTACACTTTTATTTTTTGTAGTTCAGTGTATATCAGCTCAAGATTTTTCCATCGAAAAAATTGAACCGCCAAATTGGTGGTTTGGAATGAAGAACGATACAGTTCAGATTATGATTTATGGAAAGAACCTAAGTGATGTTGAAATTTTTCCACAGCACGGTCCAATTGAAGTTGTGAACGTTCAAAAAGCTGAAAGTCCAAATTATCTTTTTGTTGATCTTTTCATCTCACCGGAAATAAAAACTGATTATAATTTTGAAATCGGTTTTTCAAACGGAAAAACTGATACCGTAATTTCTTATCCAATTTTTATACGAGAAAATGTGAAAGATAAGTTTAAAGGTTTTTATCGATCGGATGTAATGTATTTGATAGTGGCAGATAGATTTTGTGATGGAAATCCGGCTAATAATAATATTGGAGATAGCTTGGATGAATTTACTTCAAAAGATTTGGATGGAAGAAAAGGCGGTGATATTGAAGGCATCATTTCAAAACTTGATTATTTAAAAGAGCTTGGTTTCACTTCTTTATGGATAACTCCAATGTTAGAAAATAATATGTGGATGAGTTATCATGGGTATGCTGCAACTAATCTTTATAAAATTGATCCGCGTTTTGGAAATAATGTGTTGTACAAAAATCTTGTTGATGAAGCACACGGTAAAGGTTTGAAAATTATTATGGATCATGTTTCAAATCATATCGGAATAAATCATTGGTGGATGAAAGATTTACCTTTTGTAAATTGGATAAACGGTACAGTTGCAAATCATCTTCCAGCTAATCATAATAAAATGACTTTTCCCGACCCGCATAGTCCCGGAGAATCCGTTGATTTAACGTGGAATGGATGGTTTGAAAATTATATGCCGGATTTAAATCAAGCAAATCCTTTCTTAAAAAAATATTTAATCCAAAACACAATTTGGTGGATTGAATATTTAGGAATTGATGGAATACGCGAAGACACTTATCCATACTGTAATCAATACGCAATGGCAGATTGGGCAGAAGCTATTTTAGATCAATATCCAAATTTTAATATTGTTGGTGAAATCTGGACTGGAGAACCCGCACTACTTGCAGCATATCAGCAAAAAAATAAATTTGGTGAACATTTAAATTCAAATCTTCCTTGCGTTACCGATTTTGCATTGTCTGATGCGTTACGTAATTACTTAAGTGGTAAAAAAGGATTGGAAGAAATCTTTAATACGCTGGCTCGGGATTTTATTTATTATGATTCAAATAATCTTTTAACTTTTTTTGATAATCACGATATAGCACGCGGATTGTTTATTGCAAACCATGATATAGAAAAATATAAAATTGCACTTACTATACTTTTAACAACTCGCGGCATTCCAAAATTATTGTATGGTTCAGAAATAGGAATGGTTGGAGACAAAAGTCATGGTACAATTCGTTCTCCATTCCCCGGTGGATTTGAAAATGATGAGCACAATGCTTTCTCAAGCTGTGATAGAACTGAATATGAAAACGATATTTTTAATTTTACACAACAACTATTAGAGATTAGAAAAGATCACAAATCATTTTCCGAAGGATCATTAACTCATTTTTATCCCTTTGATAGTATTTACGTTTACTTTAGAGAAACTAAAGATGAATCAACAATGGTAATTGTAAATGCTAACGATAAAGATTTTGAGGCTGATTTAAATAAGTATCGCGAAACACTTTCAGAAACAATAATGATAAAAAACATCAAAACAAATGAAGTGATTGATGTTGCTAAAAACAAAAAGATAAATATCAATAAAAAATCAGCAGAAATATTTTTGCTGATAAAGTAGCATAACAACTAGATTTAATTATAGCTAATTCCAAAAGATCATTTCGAAGTATCCCGAAGGCTTTCGGGATGAGAAATCTGTTTAATTGTAACGCACAGATTCCTCTCTTCGCCTGCCTGCCGGCAAAGGCGGAGTCGAAATGACAATTAATAGAAATTGTTCATCAGAATATAAAGGCAAATTTTATGTTAGAAATCCAGAAAAACCTTACAAAAACTTTTTATGCAATGCTTGCCTTACCTGCTACTGCTGTGGGCTTTGCACTATCTACACAAATAGCTGCATTAAGCTGGATACTTAATAAAAAATTTGGATTAAATATTCACGAAGTTGCATTCGTATGGCTTGCCGGTCCTCTTGCAGGAATTTTTGGACAAGTGATTGTTGGTATGATAAGCGACAACGTTTGGTTTTTAAAAGGAAGGCGCAGACCGTTTATAATGATTGGCGGAATTGTTGGCGCACTTATGTTTTTGGCGCTACCGCAAATTGGAGTTATTTCTGAAGCCACTGGAATTACAAATATAATTTTAATCGCTTCTGTAATTGCTTTGATGTTGGATTTATCAATTAATGTTACTTTCAATCCTGCAAGATCAATCATTGCAGATTTAACACCGGAAGGGAAGAAGCGAACTGCAGGATATGTTTGGATGCAGGTTATCTCAGGAACGTTTGGTGTGTTAGCTTACTTTCTATCCATGGTTTACGGAAATGAAACTCTTTTACTGATTGCTGCAGCTTTTGTATTCGTGTGTTCGGTGTTTCCAATTTTATTGATTGAGGAACCTAAAGAATTAGCGGGACAAACAGAAGAAAATCAGGAAACCCATACTGTTCTTGATATTTTCAAATCAATTTTTCCTTTGTACGGATTTTTGGTGTTTGGTGTTTTTGGTTTGATTTTCCATTTCTATCAAAATGAATTACGATTTATGCACAATACTTTGTTGATACTAAGTTTAGTTTACACGATGTTAATTGGTGCGTGGATAATTATTAAAGGAAGAAAAAAAGAATCTGATAAAAATGAATTTCAAAAAATTATGCTTGCTCATACTTTTACCTGGATTGCATTCCAAAGTATGTTTGTTATGTCAGGATTTTTTATTGATAAACAAATCATCCCAAATCTTGATTTATCAAATGTGTTTGCTAATAAGTTTGCAGAATTTTTAACCGGAGTTATGCAAACAAAAGATACAACTTTGAAGACAAATTTGCCGCTCTGCTCTCAAACACGGATAAGAATGTGGAAAAAGAGATTAAAGAGGGCTTTGCCTCTCTTCCGAAAGGGTGCTTCATACAGCTTG
>JAGOXU010000162.1 GCA_018059515.1 Ignavibacterium sp. | reverse complement strand
CTGAGCATCTTTTAAACAGTCAAATATTTTTTCTTCAAGACTGTTTTTAATACAGTGTTTTATCAATTGGCTTAATAAAGAATGAACCTTCATAGAACACTATGGATTCCCAATCAGCTTATAACTATATCCCTCCGAGTTTTGGTAAAACTGCTGATGCAAAACTTAAAACAAAAAAGAAGCCGCACATATCTGTAACTGTTGTAAGAAGGGGACTGGATACAAGAGCCGGATCTAATTTCAATCTTTTAAGAATAAGGGGCAGTATTCCACCCAATATAACCGATACCAGAGTATTGGCTGCTAAAGCACCGCCGACCACTAGTCCGAGCCACGGATTTCCTTTCCAGAAAAAAGCAACACTGCCAAGCAGCGCACCGAGAACCAACCCATTTATGATACCTACTTTAGCTTCTTTAACCATCACCCAAAATAATTCTCTCGGGCGAACCAAACCAAGTGAAAGCTCACGCATTGAAACCGCCACTGCCTGATTACCTGAACATCCACTCATATCACTAACCATAGGAAGAAAAACCGCTAGAGTTATCACAGCAGCTAATGTGTCCTGGTAAAGTGCAATAACACTTGCAGCTATTATGTTGAGGAAAATATTTAGACTTAGCCAGGAAAGTCGGCGACCGGCGCGAGACATGAGAGGCATTGTTCTAAATTCCTCGCCACCAATAATACCGCTAAACCGCAAAAATGTTTTTGTTTCCTGTTTACTTATGGCTTCCTCAACAGCATCGGATTGTACAACACCAAGCAACCTCTGCTCACTATCCACAACTGGGACCCCGAACAAGAAATGCTCCTCGAAAAATTCCTGAAGTTCTTTAAGTGAAGATTTATCAAACACGCTTAAAGGAGATGGGATCATTACATCAGCTAGATGTGTTTCCCTGGCAGGAAACAGCAAGTCATTCATACGAAGAACACCGACAAGTTTCTTCTCGCGGTCAACAACATAAAAATACTGAACATTATAATCGGCATATTCACTTCGATTTAATTGAAGATCATTAAGTACGTCTTGAATAGTAAAGTCAATGTTGTAAGCAAGAAACTCCGAAACCATTAATCCGCCTGCACAGTCCGGTTCATATTCCAACATCATTCGAGCATCTTTTGCTTCTTCTCCTTGCATCTTTGCAAGAATTGCCTCGCTGATATCATCATCCATTTCACCAAGCACGTCAACAAGGTGATCGCTAGCCATTTCCTCCATAATAGCAGCAGCCTGTTCCGATGGCATATCCTCAACCAGATCAGCAGCCTGTTCGTCCGAAATATCCTCAATTACATCTGCGGCATCTTCTGGTTTGAGAAGGCTTAAGAGTAAAAGTTGTTCCTCCTCTGTTAGTCGGGAGATAGCTCGCGCGGTCTCAGAGGGGCTAAGAGTATCAATAAATTTTGTAAGTTCAACACTGTTTCCTTCAGCAATGATTTTACTGAGAGTTTCCCATGGACTGGTTAAAAAACTCATAAGAAGCCTTTCCGAATTATAGCAACAAAGTGAATGACATTAATAAAACTAGTAGAATGTGAAAGTCTTTTAAATTTTTCTAATCCTATTAATCTTAAGAAATAGTTATACTACACAATTAATATTGTAATAAAAACAAAACGCAGTTATCCTTGTTCTGTAATGTAACTTTTAGAAAAATAAACATCAATTGTTATTTTATATGGAAGCCATAAACCTGTTTCTTAAAATTGAAGATTTTCTTTACGAAGGGAAGGGATAATTCCTTGTATCAATCATTTTGATAACAAGAACAACTAATTTTAAAATAGACCAGTCGTCTAATACAGAGGAGCAAATATCTACGTAATTACAAATAGAACTTCTAGGAAAGATAAGTCACTGAGAATGTACGTAAACAAAAAAGCCGCAGAAGAAAACGCTGCGGCTTTTAAGTTTTAATGTGACTGCTTTTCTATTTTTTCTTCAGCACTGCTTTCATAACATCATCTTTGCTTATTGGTTTTGTACAGAAGAACCAGTCATAACATTTAACATTTTTTTCTTTTCCATCCATTCTGTCTTTTGCTGTTCCGCATGATCCTGCAGGAGGAACAATTACATCATCGCCCGGTCTCCAGTCGGCAGGAGTTGCAATACCAAATTCATCTGCTGTTTTCAATGCAACTAAAACTCTGTAAAGCTCATCAAAGTTTCTGCCTAAACTTAATGGATAATAAATTATTGTTCTTATTATTCCTTTTGGATCGACAAAGAAAACAGCACGAACAGCTTTTGTGGTGTCTTCGTTTGGCTGAATCATTCCATATGCTTTTGCAACATCCATTTTGATATCTTCTATTAGCGGAAAGTTTACCTCAACATTTTTCATTCCCTTGTATTCAATCTTTTCTTTTATTGTTCTTAACCATGCTATATGGCTGTATAGTCCATCAATTGAAAGACCAACAAGTTGGCAGTTAGCATCGTTGAATTGTTTTTCCATTGTTGCGAAAGTCATAAACTCGGAGGTACACACAGGTGTAAAATCTGCTGGGTGACTAAAAAGGATTGCCCACTTGCCGGAATAATCTTCCGGAAAATTTATATCGCCTTGTGTTGTTATCGCTTTAAATGAAGGTGCTTTATCGCCTATTCGCGGCATTGAAACTATTTCTTTTTGTGATATTTGTTCCATAATAATTTCCTCTATTTTTAATTTATGTTTTTGTTAACCATATGATGAAAATAAAACAGATAAGATTCTAACCCCTTAAAATTATACAACATAACTTTAGAAAAATTTAAACTAATGGATATGGTGTGTTTAATAATTTGATTTACGTGGGGGCAATTATTGAGGAATGGTTTATGTTATTTTATTTTCAAATTAGGACTTATTCAATAAAATCGTTTTTCAAATAGAATTAAGAAAGCAATGAATATGTAATCATAAGTCTTCCATTATATTGCCATTGTAACCAGGCTTCACCAACAATATTAAAATCCTTATCAAATAAATTTACTTTAAGCCAGCTATCTTTAATCATAACCGGCGCCATTATTTCATATTCTTTAATCATAACTTCTGAAGCATGCACAAGAGGTTTAATGCGAAGTAAATTACTTTTGGGATCAAGATTTTCAATAGAAAAAACGTTGAGTAAAAATTCCTGCCAAAGCAGAACGCTTACATCATTTCTTGACATCCACGCCGATTGCCCTGTCTTCTTATTTAATTCCACCTGTACCCAATCACGATTCATTGTTAATAATTTAAAGTATAAAATATCATAGTCCAGTTTTTGATGTTCCGGATAAAACCAAGGCGGCGCATAAGAAATATCAATTTGATTATGTTCTGTCTGCATAAAAACAAGACTGTCTGTCGGTTTATGATCACTTACCGGTTTTTCTAAATTTGGAAAACCATAAAAGTAAATAACTTTTCTATTATAGAAATCAGGCTTAACCATTCCCAGTCCCATTTCCGTCTCGCCATAAATTTTCGAAGAACTAAGGAACAATGAAATTAATGAACCGCGAATTTGAGTGGGAGTAAGTTTTTTTGGCTCTTCTTTTTGGGTTTGTGATGTTACCGTAACAAAACGGTAAACCACCCATCCGATGGGAATAAGATTTAATAGTGCTAAAATGATTGTGATTTTTATAATCAGTTTTCGTTCAATTTTTCTTACAAGAAATATTGATAACAACGCTGTAATCAATGCACCGATCAAACCATAAAATAAAACTGTAGCGGGACCAGCTAACCCGCTTCCTTTGGGCAAAGTTGCGGATCCCAAAAAACTTCCGAAGAAAAACCCGCTTAAGGAGCATACTAACACAAATAATGTTTTCATTTTTGTTTCTTTCTAAAAAACTGACTGGCTATGTTGATTTGTACTTTAGAAGTTAAAGAAACAATCTTTTACCATCAATAAAAAAACAGCAGAAAATATTTTCTGTAGTTTAAAAGACCATATTATTATTTAACGAATTAAAGTTGTTTAATTAAAACGGGATGTTTTAATGGGTGGGATTAAACGCTCTGATATAAAAACAGGAATTAGAGTTAGTGTTGTAACAAAAGAAGATCAGCGAACGGGTGAAGCCGGATGTGTTAAAGAAAGATTGAAATAAAATTATTAACTGTCTCTTGATTATATCCAGATTTGGTACTAATTTGTTGCAAAAGAAAGGACTATGTAAATGCCAATAATTAAATCCATTTCGAGCTTAAGACATCAGACACGTGAAATTGCTTCGCTATGTCACGAAAAAAACGAACCCGTTTATCTTACAACAAACGGCGAGGGTGATTTAGTAGTAATGACAATTGAACACTACGAACAACTTAATGCAAAAGTTGATTTGTTTGGAAAACTTGGTGCTGCCCAAGCTCAAGCTGCAGAGGGAAAAAAAGGAATTACACATAAACAGATGATGTCCAGATTACGAAGCAGAATAAATGCCAAGTAAATATACACTTAGGTATTTGCCCATCGCCGAAGAAGACCTTATTTCAATATTAGACTGGATTGCAAATGATAGTCCACCACGGGCTTTAAAATTTTTTTATAAACTTGAAGAAAGGATTGGAAAACTTGAGCAGTTTCCACTTCTTGGGAAAATTCCAAGAAATCTAAAACTTCGGGAATATGGGTATCGCGTTTTAGTTGTTGAGTCTTATCTTGTTTTTTACATTGTGCGAAGAAAAACAGTTGAAGTGCATCGTGTTATTCGAGCATCACGTAATATTGACGAAATGTTGTAACAGATTTTTATAGCGTAGGTCATGAGTTTATTAATTTTTTATCAACTTACTGAAGAAGTTTTAACACAAACAAAATATTAATTAATGAATGAATGAAATTAAACGAACTGATATTAAGACCGGTATGCTTGTAAAAATAGTAACAAAAGAAGATCAACGGACCGGCGAACTTACAGCGGGTATTGTTAAAGACCTTCTCACCTGCCTTGCCGACGGGCAGGCAAAATCTCGAAACATCCGAACGGAATAAAAGCAAGACTTGTCCAAAGGACTCCTTCGGAGAAATAAGTGAAGTAGGAAGTGTTAGGATAAAATCTTTTTCTGAACTCTTTCCTTACGAAATAGTTCTTCACAATAATGTTTTAAGTTCCGGATTGACACCTGAAACAGTCAACTTACTTTTTTCTTTAATAGTAAATTGAATATCACTTTCAACAATAAATCATTATTAATAAATCCATTAACTCGCAAAACAGTTTGAGACTCATTTTTTTGGAGAGAGTAAACAGAGCACTTTTCTTATTTACATCCGTTTCAGCAAATATTTTCTTTTCTGAATCCCGTGAAAATTAACTGGTTTTAAATATTCAGCAGAAAGGGGAGTGAAAAAGAGAGAAAAGGTTTTACAAGTTACTTTGCCTGATAATCCGGGCAGTCCACTCGTAATTCTGTTGGGGTTAATTCCTGGTTTAGCAGTGTACAAAAATGTTGTTCAGCGTTGTCGGATGTTTTGTAGTAAATACAACTTAAACACATTCGCTGGATGGTGATAACTCCGGAATTATTCAGATGTTGAATAATTCCAATCAGGTTTAATAATAAATTTTCTTTGTCTTCCGGATGTAATTTATCAATTGGCGCCTGCAATTGTTCTGTAAACAGGGATGTTTGCTTAGCTATTGCTCTGCCACCCTGCGTAAGTTTTATGATATAACTTCTTGTATCATTCACTTCGTAAGTTTTTTTTATCAGCTTCTTTTCTTCCAATGTTTTAATTGCTTCGCTGATGGTAGCTTTTGTCATATTAAATTCATTTGCCAAATAGGTTACCTTGCATTTTTCTTCTGAGTGATACAATAAAAAAATCAGCACCTGGATTTGGATTGGGCTTAGTGAATGTTCTTTGCTTTCATTCCACAGCAGTACTCTAAACGCCTGTGATATACGTTCCAAAGAAGCAATAATTTTGCTTTCAATGCTTTTATTTTGATGTATTAAATTAAAATCAGAATTTTTCATACAGTTTGAATTTTATGCAGCATTATTTGCGCAATGGTTGCAGCTCTTGTTTTTGCCTCCGTTGCTTTTTCACCTTCAAACAAAACATCGACGGTTTTTGTAAATAGTTTAAGCCATTCTGCAAACTCCACTTCCGTCATAGTTGCTAATCTACTTAACTCAATATGTTTTTGCATGGGGTTCCCGGAAAAACTATGCTCATCTAATAACAGACTTGCCCAAAATTAGTACATTTTCGGTAGATGTATATCCCAATTTACTTTAGCAACATCAGTAAATATATGTGAAAGCAGCAAATTATTTTTTACTTTGTCGTAAAATGAATTTACTAACAATTCTATGTCATCCCTATTTTCAATATCTTTTTTTATCATCATTCACAATTTTGCATCTCGTATATATGGAATCCCTTATCTAAAATAGACGCCTCCCACTCCGGATTAACAGATTCGATATGGCAGAACTTACATTCTTCTGCTGTCAATTCGTGTCCCTCAAGTCCTTTTAATTTTAAGTATTCTTTTCCGTAGTTGTATATAGCTGTAGTGTCTTTTACTTCTGCCGGAGCGATGATGTCAAAGTGCATTATTGTTCCGTCTTTTTTAGTTACGTATGTATCCCAAACTGCCACTTGCATTTTAATTCTTTCAATTATTAATAATTTTGATTTATAAAAGAGCCCCGCTATTTGAACAGCAGGGCATTTGAATTTAGCCCTTTAAGTCTGCCATCGATGCACCAAAATTGATGTGTAATACATTTCCATTTGGTGTTACTAATGCAGGAACAGATTTTACTCCCACACTTTCAGCGTTAGAGATTCGTGCTTTATCGTCGCCAAGATTCACTATTTCAACATTTGCAGGATCAATAAGATTAAGAAGATCGTGCTCTGCACTAACGCATACCGGACAACCCGCATGATAAAAAATTGACTTACTCATTTTCCTTTACTCCTTTTGTTAATGATATTGGTTATTAAAATTGCCGGGATAAATATAGTTAGGACTACTAACAATGTCAAGAAGAAAGAAAGAAGCTGTCCAAATTTGTATTAAATTGGGTTATGATTTTTAGCAGCAAAAAGAAGCAAAAGTCAATATTCTTCTGTGTTTGTTGATAACAATATAAAACTGCTGAAGTCATCTACAACAATTTTAAGACTATTGTTTTTGTAAATAACTTACAGCAGTATCTTTAAATCATAAGGATTTTGAATAATGAATGAAATTAAACGCACAGAGATAAAAACCGGAATGCTAGTAAATATTGTAATGAAAGAAGATCAACGAACCGGCGAACTTACAGAGGGTATTGTTAAAGATATTCTAACAAAGTCTTCCAAACACCTTCACGGAATAAAAGTAAGACTTGAAACCGGCGAAGTTGGACGAGTTAAAGAAATAGTGGAATAATTCTTCTGAACTTCTTTTACTTGTAATTGTCTTTTCTGTTTTTAATTTCCTTCATAGCAGAGTTAAAAAACTTGCCCCACTTTTTATCTTTCTGTCTTTTTTCAACATAAGACATTTCGTTGTATTTAGATTCTTTATAGAGTTTTAAGAAATTCTCGTATCTCTCTTCAGAAATTTTGCCTCGCTCCACTGCTTCCATAACTGCACAGCCAGCTTCGACAGTATGTGTGCAATCTTTATAGCGACAGTGATCAGACAATTCATCAATTTCATTAAATGTACTGCTGATGCCCGATTCAATCGAGATTATTCCAAGCTCTCGCATTCCCGGAT
>JAGOXU010000021.1 GCA_018059515.1 Ignavibacterium sp. | reverse complement strand
GTAATATGTTACCACAAACAGCCAAAACTTCCCACTTTTGTGTTTTCTCATTATAATCGCCCCAGATATCATTTATGTTTAGCGTTGTTCCACTTTCAATTCGCTGCCAGTTTGTGCCGTTGTAGTGATAAATGGCACCATTTCTCCCAACACAATAAATATTGTTTTTATCTGTCCCCCACATTTTTGTCACCTGTCCAGTAAAGTTTATGCTGGTCATAAACTGTGCTTTAGAAGTAAAACTGTTCCCATCATAATGTACAAGATTTGAGTAACTGCAAAACCAAACATCATTTTCACTAAAAGCAAAAATTGTTTGCAATGCTCCATAAATTAGAGCATTTGGATAATCGTAATTTGGTATTCTCAGCAATTCCCATTCACCTCCATCCCAATGTAAAGCGTTATAAATTGTGTAGCCGTTTTGGCTTGTATCAGCAATCATTATCTCACCAACTGCCCAGATATTGTTTTCATTTATTATTGCAACATCATAAAGCACACTGCTGCCAACGGTTCCAAACGTCCAGCTTGTAAAAGTAAAGTTGTGGCTGGTTGTGTCAAGAGTGGTTGCGGTTACTTTGTTGCTGCTTGTCCCTTCGGGAGATACTTGATACTGGTTTCCGGATGCTGGATTCAAGATACTGGATACTTGGAAAGAATATGTTTGGTTTGGGAGTAATGAATCGATATAGAGTAGAGAGTCTTGAGTATTGAGTAGAAAGATTTGAGATATTGAATCACCTGCTGGGTTGTATTGTTTAAGTGTAAGTTGTGCGGGTAATTCTAAATCTTTGGTTGTAAGCTGTAACCACGCTTCTGTGCAGCTTGCATCTTCAAGTGCAAGATTAAGAATTGGTTTTGTTTCTGCCGGCGGCGGTTCTGTTGTGTTACAGCTTGGTTGTGTAACGAATAGTAAAAAAACTATTGTAGAAATAACAAACTTTTTACTTAAAGTAAAAAGCCTAATTGTTATAATTAAATTAAAGCACTTTTCAGAAAACAAATAAAATAAATTTTTCATCCCGCTAACTCCCTCTGATAATTTATTATGGCAAATTTTATACCCAATTTTAGAAAAAAAAAAAATAGAGATACAAATCAAAATCGCACAAAATAATTAAGTAACAATTTTTGTCGGGTAAAAGGTAATAAATATGATAGTGAAAAATGATTTTTGTAAAAAATGATTACAGCGGTTTATAGTTTTTTTGGGGGAATACTTTTTTAATGGACAAACAGACAGTATTGCATTAAAACAAGTTTAAGTATTTTTGTGTAACCAATTATTTAAACTATGAACAAAACAATTACAATCTTCGGCAGCGCAATTGCTATGGCGGTTTATTTTTTTGGTGGCATATTTTACCTCATTGCTAGTTTTTAAATAATATTGTTATTAGTGCCTTGTCTCCATTCCAACCAGCTGCAGCAATAATATTTTGCTTCACTGATAGTCCGTAGTGTGTATAAAATGTTCCAATATTTATTGATCGCCAAGAATACCCATTAAAATGAGTGATTTCTCCTATTATTGAATTTCCGAGTCCATAGACATCATTATAATTATTCCCTCGTACAATACGTATTGTCCCTTGCTCAAGTACTTTTTCCCAATTATAATTTTTATATTTAAATAAGCCAGAACCACCAGCAGCATATAAAAGTCGTTCATTGGTTCCCCAAATTGATGATAACGAATAACCGTTAGCTTCTATTATGTTAACTTGATTTATTGAATCTACTATTAGCATTGAATTATCTGCAGCTAAGTACTTTTTGTTAAAATCTTTAATACCCCAAATATCACCGATAATTAATGTTGTTCCACTTTCAATTCGTTGCCAGCTTGTGCCGTAATAATGATAAATAGCACCATTTCTGCCAACGCAGTATATATTATTTGCATCAGTCCCCCACATTTTTGTCACCTGTCCAGTAAAGTTTATGCTGGTCATAAACTGTGCTTTAGAAGTAAAACTGTTCCCATCATAATGTACAAGATTTGAGTAACTGCAAAACCAAACATCATTTTCACTAAAAGCAAAAATTGTTTGCAATGCTCCATAAATTAGAGCATTTGGATAATCGTAATTTGGTATTCTCAGCAATTCCCATTCACCTCCATCCCAATGTAAAGCGTTATAAATTGTGTAGCCGTTTTGGCTTGTATCAGCAATCATTATCTCACCAACTGCCCAGATATTGTTTTCATTTATTATTGCAACATCATAAAGCACACTGCTGCCAACGGTTCCAAACGTCCAGCTTGTAAAAGTAAAGTTGTGGCTGGTTGTGTCAAGAGTGGTTGCGGTTACTTTGTTGCTGCTTGTCCCTTCGGGAGATACTTGATACTGGTTTCCGGATGCTGGATTCAAGATACTGGATACTTGGAAAGAATATGTTTGGTTTGGGAGTAATGAATCGATATAGAGTAGAGAGTCTTGAGTATTGAGTAGAAAGATTTGAGATATTGAATCACCTGCTGGGTTGTATTGTTTAAGTGTAAGTTGTGCGGGTAATTCTAAATCTTTGGTTGTAAGCTGTAACCACGCTTCTGTGCAGCTTGCATCTTCAAGTGCAAGATTAAGAATTGGTTTTGTTTCTGCCGGCGGCGGTTCTGTTGTGTTACAGCTTGGTTGTGTAACGAATAGTAAAAAAACTATTGTAGAAATAACAAACTTTTTACTTAAAGTAAAAAGCCTAATTGTTATAATTAAATTAAAGCACTTTTCAGAAAACAAATAAAATAAATTTTTCATCCCGCTAACTCCCTCTGATAATTTATTATGGCAAATTTTATACCCAATTTTAGAAAAAAAAAAAATAGAGATACAAATCAAAATCGCACAAAATAATTAAGTAACAATTTTTGTCGGGTAAAAGGTAATAAATATGATAGTGAAAAATGATTTTTGTAAAAAATGATTACAGCGGTTTATAGTTTTTTTGGGGGAATACTTTTTTAATGGACAAACAGACAGTATTGCATTAAAACAAGTTTAAGTATTTTTGTGTAACCAATTATTTAAACTATGAACAAAACAATTACAATCTTCGGCAGCGCAATTCCTAAGGTGGATGATGAACAGTATAAATTTGCATATCAGCTTGGCTCAGCATTAGCAAAAGAAGGATTTAATATTTGCACCGGAGGTTACGGCGGTATTATGGAAGCTGCATCAAAGGGTGCTTTTGATAATGCAGGATTTGTTTACGGAGTAACAGTTGAATTGTGGGATAAAAATCCCAATCCATACATTACTGTTGAAGTAAGAGAACAAAAACTTTTTGAAAGAATTACAAAACTGCTGGAACTTGGTGATGCGTATGTCATTTTACAAGGCGGCACAGGAACGTTACTTGAGTTTGCCGCTGTTTGGGAATTTGCAAATAAAAATCTTCAGCAGCCAAAACCTGTAATTTGTCATAGCCAGATGTGGAAAGAAATTGTTGAGGCGATGAATAAGCAAATGCTCCTTGAAAATAGAAGAAATGACTTAGTAAAATGTTCTGATAGTGTCGAAGAGATTGTTGAGTATTTGAAAGATAATTTTTAATAATATTTTGTCAACCTGAACTTGTTTCAGGTTCTCTCAATTATTAATCAGGTTCCAAAACAAGCCTGTCTGCCGAAAGGCAGGTTCGGAATGACTATGCATAAATATTTTTATAAACCATTTCAACATCCAATTCTTTTATACATTTGAATTGAACATCTGTGCGCGAGCAGGCTAAAGGTTTAGGCGAGTAAAAGAAACAGGGAGCGCAATCTAAATTTAAAGTAACAATTTTGTGTTCAGTTTTCCATGGATGAATATAATGTGGATTTGTAGGACCGATTATCGCAACAACCCTTAATCCCAATGCGGATGCAATGTGCATTAATGCTGAATCATTTGTAACAAAAACATTACATCTTTTCATTATTGCGATGCTCTGTAAAAATCTTTCAGTTTTGATTACAAATGAGTTTTGAGAGTTTATTTTAGAATCGATGGATGATTTTAATTCATCTTCTTCAGGTCCGCCAAATAAAAATACCTTTGCATTTTTTTCTTTGATAAGTTTTTTACCAAGCTTAGCAAATTTTTCAGGCTCCCATCTGCGCTTGATATGATTTTTTAAAGTTGCACAGCCTGGATGAAATCCAACTACAAAATCCTTTTCGTTAATTTTATTGTTTGATAAAAAATCGTTTGAATAATCTTTATCTGACTCTGAAAGATTAATTTCCATCGGCGGTTCTTCATCAAACTTTTTAGCAAGTAATTTTTCTACAAGTTTAATATTTGTTTGCACGTTGTGTGTTTCATCGTTTTCCAAAACCCTAATATTGTTTAGCCAGCTTAAGTTTTGTTTATTCATTCTTAAATAATCCACGGCAACACGCTGCTTTGCACCGACTAAAAAACTTATAATATTATATTCTTTTCTGTTGGCAGGATAAACACCTATTGTCGCATCGTATTTATTTCTTAATCCCAAAATAAACTTTAAAGAATTTAGTGCTCCCTGTTTTAAAAAATCAAAATAGATTACGTTGTTAAAATTTGGATTGCTGTGATAAATTTCTTTAGTTCCTTTATACATTACAAGAGTATCTATTTGTGCAGTTGGATTTGATTGACGTAATAATTTTAATGCGGGTGTAAACATAAGCGCATCGCCAATTCCGGAAAGGGCAAGGATTAAGATTTTCATTTTATAATTATTACACTCCTACGGAGTTTAGTTTTTGCCGGCTCTTTTTTTATTACCAACATTAAACTCCTGTCGGAGTTAAAAATTAGTTCAGATAAGGTTTAGCAATATTTAAAATCAACTTCTACTAAGTGGCAAAAAATAAAATTCCCGCTTCTGCCTATTAATAGGCGAGATAGCGGGAATGACAAAGAGAAATTTTATTTTGTTTTGCTTGTATCTATTCCTTGTACAAGCGCCTGATATTTTTGAATGTTCGCTTTTATGTTTGGATCCTGCGGATAAATAGTTTCAAGTTTTTGCCAAATCTCAAGTAATTTATCGTTTCGGTTTTGCGATTCATAAAGATCAATCAATATTCTGTATGGATTATAATAAGATTGAACGTCTGATGGATCTTTTTCTAATTTCTCTACAGCAAGTTTTTCAACCTCGGCAGAATACTGATTGAATTTATCTTTTGCTCCTGCACGCAAATACATATTGCTGATTTCATAAAGCAAACCATAATCCATAGGAAGTAATTTGTGAGGAAGTTTTGCCTCCATATTATCCAAAGTATTTACAGCAAGATTATTTTGTCCTTGTCCCACATAGTAAAGGGTTAATCTTAAAAAAGCATTTCTATAATTTTGCACCATTCGTTTGTGGTTATCATCAAAGAAAATGTTGGGGTTGTTAAGTCCTCGGAATTTAAATCCCGGTTGATAATCCTTACTGTAACCCACTGCTTCTGTAAGATTTGCTTTTATAATATTCGGCTCAATAAACTCATCGTTAGATTTACGTTTTTCCGGAACTAATCTAAAAGCCATTCCTTCCATTCTTAAATAATCGCTTAAACCTATTTTACTGTCTTCGGAACAAGTAACGGCAAAATAAATTGGTCGTTCCCAATTATTTGATTCAACAATTTCTTTTACCATTAAATCCTGCACACGAACAGCCTGAACATTTCCGTAATTAAGCGTGGGATTCATCGTCCAGGTAATAGCGCCTTGTTTTAATACTGTGGTGTCACGCAATCCAAATTTCTGCATAATATCAGAAAATGTAACTGTGCTGCTTGGTGTTGGAAGTGGAACCGTGATATTACGCGCAGACCATTGAATTGGTCTAAGCTCTTTTATTTGTTGATCGCTTAAACGCATTTTTACAGTGCCAACTTTGTATGGGTCATTATTTTTTAATTGAGATATATACCAATCCGTGTTTAGCAGACTTAAGTTTGCAATTCTGATATCGCGCCGTACACCTTCAACATCCTGTAAATACCAAAGCGGAAAAGTATCATTATCTCCGTTTGTAAACAGAACAGAGTTTGGGGCACAGCTTTGTAAAAGATTATATGAGTAATCCCATGGTACCCAATTTTTAGATCTATCGTGTGTAAAATAATTTGCCTGCAGCATTTTAACGGGAATTAAAACAATTCCGACTGCTAACACAGCATAAGCAGCGGCATTGCGTGCAGCGGTGCTTTTTATTTTTGTGGATATTAAATCAATTAAACCTCTAATGCCTAATGCAATCCAAATTGCATAAACAAAAAATGCACCCACGTAAAAATAATCTCTTTCTCTCGGCTGGGGCTGCTGCTGGTTTTGGTAGAATGCAGTTAAGTGTCCCATAAAAATAAACATTATCATAAAAACGGCTGCCATCTTCCAATCCTTACGGAAGTGAAAATAGATGCCGAGCAAACCGATTAAGAAAGGAATGCCGAACAAAGAATCTTTTGTTTCTCCTGCAAAGTTTACACCGATAAGTTTTCCAAAAATATTTCCAATACCATTAAATGGAGCAATGTTTGCACCCTGATCTTGTTCCCATCCTTCGCGCCCAGCAAAATTCCATAACAAATATCTTGTCATCATGTGATTCATTTGATAAGTGTAAAAGAAATCTAAATCGGAAGAATAATTAGTGTAAACAACCTGTTGATGAGGCTCGGTTGCAAATCTTCTTTTAAATGTAGGAAAGTCGCCGTACTGTTCACGATTAAGATATTTAACCAACTCAGTAAATTTATCAGGTGCATTTTCGTTCATTGGAGGATTTTGATTTGAACGAATGATAACCATCGCAAAGGTCATAAATCCAACAAGAATAAAAATGAAAGACATAAATATTAAATGCAAAGTAGGTTTGGATTCTTTTCTTGAATAGTGAACACCGTAACCAAGACCGGCAAATACCAGGGCAAGAATAATTATTTCCGTAATAATATTATCACCGCCAATCGCAGTCATAGCTTCAGTAAGAAATTTTACAACTCCCGGATAAATTGCAAACAATGCTATTCCGCCTATTATCAAAGGCATATAAAATGAATTTCTTGTAAAGATTTTTTTCCAATAAATGCCCATAATAATTGCGCTTATACCGGCAACAAAAAGTTTAAACTTTGTATCGAAATCTTTGTACTCTTCCGGGGATGGAGGAGTTTGAGATTTTTGAGAACTCCACCAAAATACAGCGAGAAGTAAAATTATAACTGCATGCCCTATAAAAATGTATCCTGTTTTCTTTAATGATTCTTCATCATTAACATATTTTTTAAACATAATAATCATTACAACAGGTACAACGGCAAGCACGCTCATAAGATGCACGCCTGTAGCAAGACCAATTAGATAAGCGATCATCAAAATATATTTTTCACTGTCTTTATTATCTGCACGTTCATTCCAGCGAATAATTAAATATGTAACAGCGGCAAACAAAAACGTACTGAATGCATAAACTTCTGCCTCAACTCCGTTAAACCAAAAAGTATCACTAAATGAAAAAGCAAGTGCACCAATTGCTGCGGCAACATAAGTTGAAATGGCATCAAACATATTATCTGCTTTTTTGCCTTTGTAGTTTTCAATCAATTTTACTGCAATCAAATAAAGTAGAAGAATAGAAAGTGCGGATGAGATAACAGAGATCATATTAACACGATAACCGAGATTCTCTCCGATTGGAAGTTTTGAAAAAATATTACCGAGCAGCAAGAAAAACGGGGTTCCCGGTGGGTGCGGTACTTGTAATGAAACAGATGCTGCAATAAACTCGCCGCAATCCCAAAAGGAAACCGACGGTTGCACTGTCATAAAAAGTACGATGAAAGAAATTATAAAAACAATTCCTGCAAAAATTTTATTAAGCAGATTGAAATTCATTATTACCTCTGTTTAGATGAGCCTTGTGGTTTTTAATTATAAAATTTAATAATCGAAAGTTTTTTAGACGTTTAACTCTCGGATTCGTTGCTTTTTTTGAAAAAGTTATCGTACTTAGATTTATCAACGGGAACGTAAAATTTATCGTAAAGCTCTTGTAAGCGCTTCATCGAAACAGTATCAAAATCCTCATCATCTTTTTGGCGCTTTACAAATTTTTTGTAATCCTCAAGTTCAGAGCGATTCATTTTATTCTCAAATCTTTTGAGAAAATCTAAATATTTTTGCTGATCTCTAAATGCCATCGGAATACCTTTATTGTTGGATAAGCAAAATTTGCCGTGCAAAAAATAAACAAACTTTAAGTGCCAAAAAAATAGATAATAATTACATATCTCTGGAGTTTAAAGTAAAAGGAATAACTTATATGCGCTGTTTTGTTTACTATTATACAATTAAATCTGGCTTAACAATAAGGAGATACACTAAAAAGGAGATTTTTTTTCAAAGAGATGATTGGATGAGTAATATTCTATGGACAAAAATAACCACCTCAATCAATAAAAATACAATCAGGCAATTGAGTTTTGAAAAATTATAAGTTAATTTATCATTCAACATTGAAAACCCGTTCTTAAAAAATAGATATTTGATTACAATCAGTAAAACTAAAACAGGAGCCTAAAATGAATTACGAAATAAAGCTCTCTGATTCTGGTAAATATGTTATTGTAAGTGTTAATTCGGATATGACCAGAGCATTAGCAGAACAAGTTGGATTAGAAGCAACGCATCTTGCTAAAAAAAATAATGTCAATCTATTTTTGTATGATTTACGAAACTCAATCAATCGCGAATCTGTAAACTCGAACTATATTTTTGCGAAGCAGGATATTAATCGCATACAACCCGATTATGCAAATAAAATTGCAATGCTTACAAGCCCAAACGATAAATCACATAACTTTGTAGAAACAGTCTTGAGAAATGCGGGGCACAATGTTTTACTTTTTAGGGATAAAGAAAAAGCTCTTGAATGGCTGCTTGAAGAAACGGGAATACTTTAGCAGTAACAATAAATGACTAAACGCAATAGCCCCAAAATTATCCTGTTGTGATTTTACTTTTCGTCAATTAGTTTTCACCATATAAAATATCATTAAAGGGTGCATGATGAAAACTTTAACTTCTTTTCTTCTTCTTCTTTCAATCTTTGCTTCGGCAAATGCACAAGAAATAACATCAAAAAAAATAGTTTTGCTTCCGCTCATCTCAAACGGAATTGAATACAACTCGGTTAAAACAGCCGAATCAATTCTAAGAATGGAGTTGAGTAATAAAGATAATTTAACAGTTATTTCAGAAAAGAAAACTCTCGCTGCACTTGGTAATGATGATTGTGAGGACGAAGACTGTGCAAAGTTGATTGGAGAGCAGCTAAATGCTGATGATGTTTTGATTTGTAAACTTAATCCGCTTGGAGAAAAATTA
Source organism: Ignavibacterium sp. (assembly GCA_018059515.1). Taxonomy (GTDB): domain Bacteria; phylum Bacteroidota; class Ignavibacteria; order Ignavibacteriales; family Ignavibacteriaceae; genus IGN3. The sequence continues at coordinate 13,948 of JAGOXU010000021.1, read as the reverse complement.
ATTGTGCAATACCAGTTAGTTGAAACATCAACAGGAAGAAATATTTTATCCGAACGGGCAACAGCAATGGATGTTGAAGACCTTGATGCTGTTATGAAACGTGTTGCAATTAGCGTTGCAAACAAAACCCCATTTAATACAAATCAGGAAGTTGGAAATATTGTTAAGCAGGAATCGATTGAATCTCTGCGCCAAAAAGCCCGCTATAATTTTGGTATTGGGTTTGGGTACTTATTCCCAGAAAACGGCTATGATCAGGATAAGAAATCTTTTACGTTTAATACCTACTTTGATTATGAAATAAAAGATTATGCAGTTGGATTAATGCTTGGCGCAAGAAAAGGTATTGCTATAAACATTTATGGAAATTACTTATTTACCAAAACGGATGTATGCCCTTATTTAGGTGCAGCGCTTGGTTTCCATTGGGTTGCAGAACATTCCATCAATCAGCGCTACTATATTTATGATCCCAATAACCCATATTATAATTATGAAGAACCTAAAAAAGATACTGATGGAATAGAAATTGGATTTGAAGCAGGCGTAAGATTATTGCACACGTATAATTTTCAGATATTTATAAAAGGGGAATACATAATTACTTTTAACAGCTATAACGATAGAGCCTTTGTTTTTACGATTGGAATTTTATGATCAAACACATTGTATTCTGGCGCTTAAATGAAAGCGCGTACGGAAATGATAAGCAAAACAATGCACAAAGTTTAAAAGAAAAACTTATTGCAATGCAAGGTAAAGTGGATGGTTTACTGAAAATAGAAGTCGGTTTTGATTTTAGTAAGGAAAATGATTCCTGCGATGTTGTGTTGTATTCCGAATTTGAAAGCAAAGAAGCATTGCATCAATATCAGATTCATCCTGAGCACCAAGAAATAAAAAAATGGCTCAGTGAAGTACGTTATGAACGGAGAGTTGTGGATTATGAGATTTAAAATGAAAAATCTAAAATTTAAATCGTTGTTAATAATTCTTCTGCTCACAATTTCTTTTGCCGGAAGTATCCATAGCCAAACTAATGATGCCGATAAAAAAGGAACAAGAACAATTTATCTTATCCGTCATGGTTATTATGATGAAGCCGATACAAGAGATGAGTATGTTGGAAAAGAATTGACTCCGCTCGGAATTGCACAAGCAAGATTAGTTGCTTCAAGATTAAAAGGCATGCCAATTGAATTTTCTTCACTAATCAGCAGCACTATGACACGCGCAAGACAAACTGCTATGATAATCAATCAGGATTTTCCAGAACTTGAATTGAAACAAAATGAATTAATAAGCGAATGCACTCCACCAACATGGCGGAAAGATGTAATGGCTAAAACCGATTCGGTTGAAGCATCCCAGTGTGTAGAAAATATCGAAAAAGCATTTCAAGAATATTTTGTTCCTTCACCAGATGAAAATGATAGAAATGATATTATTGTTTGTCACGGAAATGTTATCAGATATTTTGTTACAAAGGTGCTAAAAGTTGATTCGTTGTCGTGGCTGCAGATGAGCATTACAAATTGCAGTTTAACAATTATTAGAATAACACCTAACGGAAATATGAAGCTTGATACGTTCAGCGATTACGGGCACATTCCAGAAAATTTGAGAACATTTACCGGTGGAAAAAATGAGATGAAGGAATTAAAAGCACCAACAATAAAGTAGTATTAAAAATTGTGTAGTCTTTGCTAGGGCACTTTTAAGCACTAAGCTGCTTCTTCGGATGCGATTTTTATTTTTACTTCATTGCCAAATAGTTTTGAAACTCTGCTGCAGAATGTAATTAAGTATGAAAGGATATCTTCCGGTTTTTCAAATCTGTTTTCAATTACAAGTTTCATTACCTCTTTTTGCTGATTAAATTTTAATTTGTCTTTATACTCATCCATAATAAATCTCATCAGCTCAACAAAGCGGACTTTGTAGTAATCTTCTTTTTCTCCGCGTGGAAGAATGATGTGAATATTTTTTCTTTGGATTGCAATTCGTTCAAACAACGCAAAAGAGGAATAAAATTTTAATGTTGCCGTCAGTACCAATCGTTTTACAACTTCCGGCAGCACACCAAATCGATCAAGCATCTCTTCTTTTAGTTCTTCAATTTCTGATAAGCTTTTCACAGAATACAGTGCAGTGTAAAAGTTTAAACGATCCATTTGTTCCGGCATGTAAGTAACAGGAATTCCAATTTCAAAAAATGTATCAATGGTTGGATCAGTTCGTGCTTCTATCTTTGGTAAAGATTTAAATACTTCTTTAAAGTCCTGATACTTCAATTCTTCAACAGCTTCGTTTATCAACTTAACATAAAGATCAAAACCAACATCACTAATAAATCCTGTTTGCTCTGTTCCAAGCAAATTACCCGCACCCCGGATTTCAAGATCGCGCATTGCAACATTAAAACCGGACCCGATATCCGTATATTCTTCAATCGCCTGTAAACGACGCAAAGCTTTTTTTGTAATTCCAGACATCGAAGGGACAATAAAATGTGCGTAAGCCTGTCTGTCACTTCTTCCAACTCGTCCGCGCAATTGATGAAGCTCTGCAAGTCCAAATCTATCAGCACGATTTACAATTATTGTATTAACGTTCGGTATATCAATTCCAGATTCAATAATTTTTGTAGAAAGTAAAACATCAAACTTACGATTTAGAAAACTGTGAATTACATCTTCAAGCTGTGATGGTTTCATCTGCCCATGCGCAACTCCTATTTTTGCTTCAGGAACATATCGTTTTATATAATCAGCAAGCTTATCTATTGATTGAACACGATCGTGAACAAAATATACCTGTCCATTTCGTTTCAATTCATTCATAATCCATTCACGGATTTTTAGCGCATCAAAAGTAGAAACGTTTGTATTTATCGGCTGCCTGTTCGGCGGCGGAGTTGCAATTATTGAAAGATCACGTGCACCAAGTAAAGAAAGATTTAACGTTCGTGGAATTGGAGTTGCTGTAAGCGTAAGAGTATCAACATTAACTTTTATTTGGCGCAGCTTTTCTTTTGCTGCAACACCAAAGCGATGCTCTTCATCAATTATAAACAAACCCAAATCTTTAAACTTTACATCTTTGGAAATTAATCGATGTGTTCCGATTAAAACATCAAGCTGACCTTCTTCCAAAAGTTTTATAATTTCTTTTTGTTCTTTCTTTGTTTGAAATCTTGAAAGTGCAGCAACACGAACAGGATATTGTGTTAAGCGATCTTTAAAAGTATTGTAATGCTGCTCCGCTAAAATTGTTGTTGGAACCAGCACCCCAACCTGTTTTCCATCCTGCACAGCTTTAAATGCAGCGCGCACCGCAATTTCTGTTTTGCCAAAACCCACATCGCCGCAAACCAAACGATCCATTGGATTTTGTGCCTCCATATCACTCTTTACATCTTCGCTTGCCTTTGCTTGATCCGGCGTATCTTCATAAAAGAATGAAGCTTCAAGTTCCATTTGCCAAACTGTGTCGGGAGAATATTTATAACCGTCAGTTGATTTTCTTTTTGCATAAAGTTCTATCAACTCTCGAGCAGCCTCTTTAATTTTTTTCTTTGCTTTGGCTTTTGTGCTAAGCCATTCGCCGCTGCCAAGTGTTGCGAGTGTTGGTTTGAGAGTCTCGTTTGATGAATATCTTTTTACCAGTGCAAGATAATTCAAGTTCACATACACAACTCCGCCATCTGCGTAAAGAATTTTCATCGATTCCTGGTTCGTGTCACCAATTTTAATTGTTTCAAGTCCGGCATACTGCCCAATTCCATAATCTTCATGAACAACATAATCAGTGCGCTTAATTGATGCAAAGCTTTTTGCTTTAGATTTTTTAAACTTTTTAGATGAAGATATTTTAGTGCGATAAGGTTTGTTAAAGATTTGATAATCTGTAAGTATTAAAACTTTTTCATTGCGATTAATAAATCCCTCTTTAATTGCCAGCGTTTCAATTTTTATTTTACCTGAGTCAATTAAGTTTTCAAGTTCAGGATTTATTTCACTTAAAAGTTCTTTTAATCTTTTTGTTTGAAGTTCATTTTCAGATGTGATTGTTATGTTAAATTTTTTTTCTGAAAAATCTTTTAAAACAGAAAATAAGATTTGATAATTAGAATTGATTGACGGCGCTGGAGAAAATCCAAGTTCAATTCTTTTTTCGGATGAAAGTTCATCTTCAATTATCCAGTTTGCGTTTTTGCTTTTATAATCAAATGAGATTGTTTGTTCGTCAACCTGTCCATCAACGGCGGATTGTTTCAGGTTCTCAGATTCCGAAATATATACGTAATGACTTGGCTCTGGAAATTCATCTTCATCAAGTGGTTTTTCTTTTTTCTTTTTGGATTTTATTTCATCTTCAACAACGGGAACCATTTCTTCCTTAGCTGATTTGATATTATCCAACTCGTAAGCAGAGGCGATAAAAACCGGATTATTTAAATAATCAAACACATCAGAATTAAAATCATCATTTTGATTTTGAAAAGCGCCTGCAAGTGTAACTTCATCAATCTTTTCAAAAGATCGCTGGCTTTCTCCATCGAAGTAACGGATTGATTCTATAAAATCGCCATCAAACTCTAATCTAACCGGACTTTTTTCTGAGTAAGACCAAAAATCAACAATAGCACCACGCTGCGAGTAATAACCGGGCGCCTCAACAAATTTATCTTTTGTGTAGATGAGAAGATTTAAATATTCAATTAAATCATCGTACTTTAAATCGCCGCCAACAGCAACCTTTGTTGTAAGATGATTTACTTTTTCTTTATCCGGAAGTTTTAGATTAAGAATTTCATAAGTAGTTATTAGTATAAACTTTTTCCGCTTAGAAATTTCAGTTAATTTTTCTTGAATGGATTCAAGATTAAAATCATCAATAACAATTATATCATCAGCCAAGCCGAGAATATTTAACTCAACTTTTATTTCGTGAACGGTTTTGCTTTCTGCAAAAAGTAAAACTAATTGGTTGTAATTATTAATTAATTCTTTAACAGCAAAGCTTTTTGATGAGCCGTATAGTGGGCTTGTGAAAATTGTTTTATTGGAATTTTCTGATTTCGAAAATTCAAAATAAGCAGAGAAAAAATTGTTAGATAAAAAATTCATTAAAGAAAGTTATAGAAAGGTAGATTAAAATCTCAACAGCACAGTAAATCCATTTGGAAGTGGAAATAAACATAATTCCGTTTTCCCTTTTTCAACAGAGTTGTGATTATTTACAAACTCACCTGCAAAATATCCAATTGCTGCACTCAAAATTACTTCAGAAAACCAATGTTGATTATGATAAGTTCTGGCGTATCCTACTACACCTGCGGCTGTGTACCACCCAACTTTCCAAAAAATATTATCCACTTCGTTTGCCATAACTGTTGAGTATGCAAATGCTAACGTTGTATGTCCGGATGGAAAAGAATTATAATCATTATCAATTGTAAAGGGATTTGTATAATACTGATTGTCTTGTTTGTAGGGTCTGCCGCGCCCCACAACGATTTTAGTTACAAGTGTAATTGAGCCTGCAAACAGGGCTGCTTCTGTAAGTTTGACGGCAAGGTTTCGCACGTTACTATTATCGGAAATTAATCCGTATCCATAAAAAGCAAGAATAGTTATGCCTGCGAATTCTTTGGAGTAATATTTATCCACATTAAAAATTTTATTAGCAACTTCGCTTTGATTTCGTTGTGAAAGAGTTCTTATATCTTTGTCGGCAAGAGTTGCAATTCCGGTTAATCCAACAACTGCGGAAAATTTAATCCAATCTTCGGAATCAAATTTTAATGGTGATGTGTAAAAATCCGAACTAACTTTTAAAGCGTCGTTAACATCACTTAAAAAAATGCTATCAGTTTGCGCATTTGTAAAAAACAACGGAGCAAGAAATAAGAAAAGAAAATATTTCATTAATTATTGTTAACCGTTTTTCTATAAAATTATTTTTGTAATTCTATTACGACTAACTTTTTCCCTTTTTTGTTTCTGATGTTTGATGGCTTGTAAGCAAGCTCATAAACGGTAGATTTTTTTATAAAAGATTTGTATTTCAATTCAGCTTTTTGAAACTCTTCATCCAGGTTGCCTCCTTTAATTGCAACGATGAAACCTTTTTCTTTAATTAATGGCAGTGCGTATCGTATCAAAATAATTATCGGCTTAACAGCGCGACTAACAACTAAATCAAAGGACTCTTTGTGCGCCGCTATAAATTCAGGACTTTCAACTCGTGCATTCTCTGCAACAACATTACTTAATTTTAGTTTATCAATAAAGTCATTAACGGCATCAATTTTTTTCCCGATTGAGTCAACAAGAACACCTCGTAAATCGGGACGCATAATTGCAATCGGAATTCCTGGAAAGCCGCCGCCGGTTCCGATATCAACAAATCGCATAATTTTTTCCGGCAAAAATTTTGTGATGTACGAAGAAATAAAAATATGATTTTCAATTATGCTGTCAACATCTTTACGGGAAATTAAATTTACTTTTTTGTTTTTTTCAACAACAAGATTTGCAAAAAATGCAAGTCGTTCTGTGCGCATTGGTTCAGGATTAAAACCGTTCTCCCAGCAAAGGTTATGTAATTCTTTAAGATATATTTCTTGTTTGGCAGGCGACATACGAAAACCTTAAAATTAGTTCTTTAAATATACCAACAAAATGGAAATATCAGAAGGTGTTACACCAGAGATTCTTGATGCTTGTCCTATAGAGCGAGGTTTTATTTTATTAAGCCTCTCTCTTCCTTCTGTTGATAGTTGTTTTATTTTAGCAAAATCAAAGTTTAACGGAACTTTTGTTTCTTCATATTTCTCTAATTTGGAAACAGCTTCGTACTGCCGCATAATATAGCCCTCATATTTCAGTTCTATCTCTGCTTGTTCTAAAGCTTTTTCGTCATTCAATAAATTTAAAGCAACGGATTCATTAGCAGAACCGTTAAAGTTTAAAAGCTGTTTTAGGTTGATTTCAGGTCGTTTACATAGCTTTGATATTGTTTCCGTTGAATCAATTTCGGTTGAGCCAACGGAAAGTAGAAACGAATTAACATCTCGCGAATGATATTTTTTGGTATGACAATAATTCACTCCATCGATAATTGTTTTCTCTTTCAATTGAGTCTGATCAAATAAATCTTTTGGAATAAGCCCAAAATCAAAACCGTATTTCATCAATCTTCTATCCGCATTATCCTGGCGAAGAAGCAATCTATGTTCTGCACGAGAAGTAAACATTCTATAAGGTTCATCTGTAGATTTTGTAACTAAGTCATCAATTAATACGCCGATGTATGCTTCGCTTCTTTTCAAAACAAATTCTGGTTTACCCTGAATTTTTAAGGCAGCATTTATTCCAGCGACTATACCTTGAGCGGCAGCTTCTTCGTAACCGGAAGTTCCATTGATTTGTCCAGCAAAATATAACCCATCAATCAGCTTTGTTTCTAAAGTTAAATCAACTTGCTGCGGTGGAAAAAAATCATACTCAACTGCGTAACCTGGTCGAACCATTTCAACGTTTTCTAATCCAACAATTTTACGCAAAGCTTCGTATTGAATTCCAGCATCAAGGGATGATGAGAATCCATTCAAATAGATTAGATCTGAATCTAATCCCTCCGGCTCTAAAAAAAGCTGATGCTTTTCTTTATCTGCAAATCGTACTATCTTATCCTCAATCGATGGACAGTAACGCGGACCAACGCCTTTAATTAAGCCCGTAAACAAAGGAGATTCTGCAAAACCTTTTTCTAAAATTTTATGAACTGTTCTATCAGTATAAGTTATATGACAGCTAACTTGCGGAAGAAATGGAAATTTAGAAATATCTGTTTGATGTGAAAATGGTTGTGGATTTTCATCACCCGGCTGTTCTTCCAAAATACCCCAGTTTATAGAATTTTTTCTCAAACGAGGTGGAGTTCCGGTTTTTAATCTTCCATACTCAAATCCCAAATTTGCCAGAGATTCTGTAATCCCTGTTGCGGGTTGTTCTCCAAATCTTCCACCAATAGTTTTAGTTAAACCAGTGTGCATCAAACCATTTAAAAAAGTTCCGGATGAAAGAACCAGAGCTTTGCAACTGATTACTTCCCCATCGGCATTTTTAATCCCAATTACTTTCCCGTTTTCAGTCAAAACATCAACAGCCGAGCCTTCAACAATTTCAAGATTTTCTGTTTGAGAAATTATTTGATATGCTTCTTCTGAATAGAGAACCCGATCGGATTGACAACGCGGTGACCAAACTGCCGGTCCTTTAGATTTGTTTAACATTCTAAATTGTATCCCGGTTCGATCAGAAATTTGCCCCATTATTCCGCCAAGTGCATCTATCTCGCGGACCAAATGTCCTTTTGCTGTTCCACCCATTGCAGGATTACAAGACAATCTGCCAAGAGCAAATTTATCCATCGTAACTAACCCAACAGAACAGCCCATTCTGGCTCCTGCAGAAGCTGCTTCAATTCCTGCGTGTCCACCACCAACTACAACTATGTCAAATTTCTTCATATTCTCATTTTTTTATTTTTCACGTGAAACAAAATTATTTGTCTAATGTGAATTGTTTTCGTTTCACGTGAAACTATAACTTACTTTCCTATGCAAAACTTCATAAATATGTTATTTAGAATATCATCTGAGGTTACTTCGCCAATAATTTCTGCAAGATTCATTTCTGCATTCCTTAAATCCACAGAAATAAATTCACCACTCATCTTTTTTAGAATGGATTCACGGGCATTAATAAGGTTTTCGCGAGATTTCTTCAAACAAATGTGATGTCTTAAGTTCGTAACGATTGCCGTTTTTTCAGTGTAATTTTCGCTTCCAATTGTTTTCTCTCTTAGGGATTTGAAAAGATTTTCAATTCCCTCTCCGGTTTTTGCTGATATTTTAACATCTGAAGCAATTTCTGAATTTCTATTCAAATCAATTTTATTTAAGACTTTTATAATTTTATCAGAACTTGTTAATTTCAATAAATCTGCAAAAAGATCGTTTGATTCACCTTGTTGAACATCTTCTAAAAAGATAATTACATCGGCATTCCTAACAGTTTCCTGGCTACGCAGAATACCCTCTTTTTCAATAGAATCATCCGAAACTCTTATTCCCGCCGTATCAAATAATCTAAAAAGAATCCCTTCAATTGAAACTTCTTCACGAATAACATCTCTTGTTGTTCCGGGAATTTCACTTACTATCGCCCGGGACTCTTTAAGAATGTAATTCAGCAGCGAAGATTTCCCTACGTTAGGTTTGCCAACAATCGCAACATTTACACCATCACGAATCACTCTTCCAAACTCATAACTTTCCAACAAAGTATCAATTTCAATTATTATCGAATCAATCCTTTTTAGCAGTTCATCCTGATTTACAAATTCAATATCCTCTTCAACAAAATCTAATTCTAATTCTACAAATGATGAAGAATTTAACAATTGTGATCTCAAATCATTTACTTTTTTGGATAATAATCCATCGAGTTGATTTCTTGCACCGCGAAATGAAGCTTCCGTTCTTGAGCTAATTACATCAGCAACGGCTTCTGCTTTGGCGAGATCGATTCTGCTATTTAAAAAGGCTCGTTTAGTAAACTCACCAGCTTCTGCTATTCTTACATCAGAATTTGAAATTAATAGTTCAATAACTTTTTGAGTTATAAGCGGATTTCCGTGTGTGCTTATTTCAATACTGTCTTCGCCAGTATATGAGTTTGGAGCCCTAAAAACAGATACCAAAACGTCATCAACATGCTCACCATCCTGATTAACAATGTCGCCGTAATGTATAGTATGCGAAGTCGCATTTTGAATTTTGGTTTTTCCATTAAAAAATTCATCAATCGCAAAAAACGATTGTGGACCACTTATTCTGATAATGGAAATAGCGCCAACTCCAGCCGGAGTAGCTAATGCAACAATTGTATCTTCTTTCACTTTATAAAATGCTCAAATTTTAAGATTGCAAAAATAATCATTATTGAAGGGTTTACCAATTTGATAAACAATCAAATTTTAGGAGTTAAATTCCGTTAAATTAGATAAATTGTAATTATGACAGATATTTATAACCTTTAATGACTGTAAACACTATTTGTGTCAAATTATCCGACAATATGTCGTCTTGAATGGTATCGGCTTGAATCGTTGTAACTTATTATATTATAATAAGTTATAGGGATTGAAGTATTCGGCACGGAGGTTGTTAATGTGATTTGAACTTAAAAAATAATCATACAACAAATAATAAAGGAGATAGTAAAATGACACTTGTAAGATTTAACCCGAATAGAGATCTTATAGATTTCGAAAGAGAGTTTAACAAAATGTTTAACTCGTTTGAAAACCGATTTGGTATTTCAAAAAGTAAAGATGTTGATACTGAATATGAAAACGCAGTTTGGGCTCCGCTTACAGACATCTATGAAGATAATGATAAGTTTTCATTGAAGGTTGATTTACCGGGAATCAAAAAGGAAGATGTTAAAATTTCTTTTACAAATGGTAAGTTAAACATCAGTGGCGAAAGAGTTCAGGAATCTGAAAGTAAAGATGCGAAATGTCATCGCATTGAAAAATCTTATGGAAAATATTTTAGATCATTTAATTTGCCTGAGTTAATCCAGTCAGAAAAAATAAACGCTGAGTTTGCCGATGGACAGTTAACAATAACTATTCCAAAAGCAGAAGAAGCAAAACCAAAAGAGATTGAAATAAAAGTGAAGTAAGGTTAAGACTTGATGGCAATGCAGGAAAGGGTAACTTTTTGGTTACCCTTTTCTTTTGCATAAATTTAAAGTAAGTTTTTTCACTTTTCAGGTTACCATGGAATATAAAGATTATTATAAAATACTTGGTGTAGATAAATCGGCAACGCAGGACGAAATAAAAAAAGCTTATCGCAAGCTTGCAATGAAATATCATCCTGATCATAATGCGGAAAATAAATCTGCCGAAGAGAAGTTTAAAGAGATTACTGAAGCCAACGAGGTTTTGAGCGATCCTGAAAAACGAAAAAAATACGATACGCTTGGATCAAACTGGAAACAATATCAAAACACCGGTGGACAGGGATTCGGCGATTTCTATACAAATTATGGTGGTGGTGGAAGAAGACAGTCCGGCTCATCTTATGAATTTAGCGGCGATTTGGGTGATATCTTTGGCGGAATGGGCGGAGGATTTTCCGATTTCTTTGAATCATTTTTTGGCGGTGGTGGAAGAGGCTCTGGCGCAAGAAGTCACCAGCAAAAAACAGCAATTGATGTTGAAGCAAATATGAACATTACCCTTGAAGATGTTTTTAATGGAAGTGAAAAACAAATTTCTGTTGAAGGAAAAAAAATAAAGATAAAAATTAATCCAGGAACTAAAGATGGACAGAAACTTCGATTAAAAGGATTGGGCAGATCAAAAACTGCGGGTGGAGAAAAAGGTGATTTATATTTAAATCTTCACATACTTCATCATCCTTTTTATGAAATAAAAGAAACTGATTTGTACTACAATCTTGATGTTGATCTCTACACTGCTGTTCTTGGCGGCAAAGAAAACATCCAAACTTTAGATGGAAAAACAATTAGCATTTCAATTCCAGAAGGAACTGAAACCGGGAAAACCTTAAGATTAAAAAATCTTGGAATGAATAATAATGGTATGCGTGGAGATTTGTTTGTAAAAATATTTATTTCAATTCCAAAAAATTTAAGCAAAGAAGAAAAAGAATTATTTAAAAAATTAAAAACATTAAGAAACGATTGATATCATTGCGAGGAGCGTGCCTGTCGGCAGACAGGGACTCGACGTGACAATCTACAATATATCAGATTGCTTCACCCGATAAATCGGGTTCGCAATAACCATCACAAATTAGGAGAAACAATGACCGAAACACATAAACAAAAAATTGAATTTAAAGCCGAAACAAAAAAACTACTTGATATTTTAGTTCACTCGCTTTACACAAGTAAAGATATTTTTCTACGAGAATTAATTTCAAATTCATCCGATGCTTTGGATAAGCTTCACTTTGAATCAAACAAAGGGACAGACCTCGCAGATAAGGATTTACCGTTAGAAATAAAGATAGAATTTGATGATAAGAAAAACACTTTAACTATTACTGATACCGGAATTGGAATGACTCGCGATGAATTAATAGCAAACATCGGAACGATTGCTAAATCCGGCTCGGAAGAATTTTTAAAGCAACTTTCTGAAAACAAAGAAGCTGTTAATAATATCATAGGAAGATTTGGAATTGGATTCTATTCTGTTTTTATGGTAGCAAAAGAAGTTGTAATCAAAACTAAATCTTATAAAAAAAATGAAACTGCTGTTGAGTGGAAATCTGATGGACTTGGCGAGTATGAAATTGCTGATCTTACCGAAGAAATTAAGCGTGGAACAACAATTGAAATTTTCTTGAAAGAAGAAACAAAAGAATTTTCTGAGAAGTATCGTTTAGAGTCTATAATTAAAAAACATTCTAACTTTATTTCTTTTCCAATTTATTTGGAGAATGAAAAAATCAATACAGTTGCAGCACTTTGGCGTGAACCAAAATCGTCAATCAAAAAAGAGCAGTACACAGATTTTTATAAATTTTTAACTTACGATAACGAAGAACCATTCGAAACAATTCACACTTCGGTGGATGCACCAATTCAGTTTAATTCGTTGTTGTTTATTCCTAAAAAAAGTTTCGAGTACTGGCGCTTTAACCGCGATGATTACGGCTTGGATTTATACGTTCGCCGTGTATTAATTCAACATCAAAATAAAGATTTGCTGCCAGAGTATTTAAGTTTTGTAAAGGGCGTTGTTGATTCAGAAGATTTACCACTAAATATCTCACGCGAAACTTTACAGGAAAATATAATCTTTACAAAGATTGCACAGAGTGTTACAAGTAATATTTTATCTCAACTTATAAAAATCGCGAAGGATTCTCCCGAACATTACGCTGAGTTCTGGAAAGAACACGGCAGAGTTTTTAAACTTGGTTATATGGATTTTACAAACACTGAAAAATATCAACAGTTATTACGTTTTAATTCATCTATCAGCAAAGATGAAAAAGAACTCGTTTCGCTTGAGGATTATGTTGGCAGAATGAAAAAGGATCAGAAGGAAATTTATTACGCTCTTGGTACAAGCAGAGAAGCAATTGATTTGAATCCACATTTAGAAATTTTTAAAGCTAAGGGGCTTGAAGTTTTTTATTTGTACGATCCTGTTGATGAGTTTGTGGTTACATCTATCCGAAAACATAAAGATTTTGATTTTAAATCTGTTGATGGCGTTGATTTGAGAGAGCTTGATAAACTTGAAGATGTTGAAAAGAATGAAGAGCCAAAAGAAAAATTCAGCAAAGAAGATGATAAAGCTTTTGGCAAGCTAATGTTAAAGATGAAAGAAATTCTTGGTGATAGGGTAACAGAAGTTCACGAATCAAAAAGATTAAAAGGAAGTCCGTCTTGTTTGATCAATCCGAATGATACAATGTCATCAACCATGCAGAAGATTTTGAAAATGTCTAATCAGGGAATGGCAATGCCGCCCCAAAAAAGATTGATGGAGATAAATAAAGATCATAAGCTTATTAAAAACCTGATAAGTGTATTTAAGAATAATGAGAATGATCAATTTATAGCAGACACAACCGAGCAGCTTTATGAATCAGCACTGTTGCTTGAAGGTAATCTTGAAGATCCACATAAACTTGTTAATAGATTAAATAAAATGTTAACTGATGCGAGCGAATTATTAAGTAAAGCCTCTCCCACCCCCTCCGAAGGAAGGGAGTAAGGCAGTTAGGGTTAAATGAATATAATGTCATTAAATAGAATAATATCTCAAATTAATTTTTCCAGTTCCTCTTTCTTTAGGAAAGGGGTTAGGGGAAGGG
>JAGOXU010000161.1 GCA_018059515.1 Ignavibacterium sp. | reverse complement strand
CATCAGTTACAAAAGAAGGAATTCTTGCTCTGCATAAATCTATGCTTTTAGATTGGCGGCAGGAAATTGAATTGAAGATGGATTAGTAATTTTAGTTGATATTTAAAATTACAAACCCAGTTCGCTCGAGGAATTGGGTTTGTTTTATATCATAATTAAACTCTTAACGCTTAGGTTTATAAAAATGTGAGCTTTGTCCAAAGAAAACTTCTGCGGCATCCATAATTGTTTCTGATAATGTTGGATGAGGATGAATTGTAAGTTTCAAATCTGTAACATTAGCTCCCATTTCAATTGCAAGAACACCTTCAGCAATTAACTCACCTGCACCGGGACCGCAGATTCCAATTCCTAGCAATCGTTGTGTATCTGGATCAATAATTAATTTTGTAACACCATCGTTTCTATCAAGCGTTACAGCTCTGCCGCTTGCAGCCCAGGGAAATTTTGCAACTTCGTATTTTATTCCATCTTTCTTTGCCTGCTCTTCTGTTATTCCAGCCCAGGCAATTTCCGGATCAGTAAATACAACAGCGGGAATTGCGAGAGGTTCAAATGTAACTTTGTGTCCGGCTATAACCTCAACAGCAACTCTTCCCTCGTGTGAAGCTTTATGAGCAAGCATCGGCTCACCGGCAATATCACCAATCGCAAAAATATTTGGATCAATTGTTCTAAGCTGCTTATCAACTTTTATCCAGCCGCGATCCGTAAGTGTAACTTTTGTGTTTTCTAATCCAAGTCCTTTTGTTTCAGGTTTTCTTCCGATCGACATCAACACATAATCATAAACTTTATCTGTAACATTTCCTTTATCATCCTGAATCTTAACGCTGATTCCATCTTTAACTTCCTTCATCTCTAAAACTTTGCTGTTAAGCATTACTTCAGCAAAAGATTTTTTGATACGCATTCCAAGATAATTTACAAGATCACGGTCAGCGCCTGGTAGTAATCCGGGCATCATTTCAACAACCGAAACTTTTGTTCCAAGTGCTTCATAAACTGAACCAAGTTCAAGCCCAATATATCCTCCGCCAACTACTAAAAGTGATTTTGGAATTTCAGGAAGATCAAGCGCCGAGGTTGAATTTAGTAATCTTTTTGATTGAATATTTAATGATGGAATTGTTGTGATAACAGAACCGGTTGCAATAATTGCTTTTTCAAATGTATGTTCAACTGTTTTTCCATCAACTTTTTCAATCTTCAATGTTGATGAATTAATAAAACTTGCCCTGCCTTGAATAAAATTTACTTTCCTTTGTTTGGATATTTGTCCGAGTCCGCTTGTCAGTTTTGTTACAACATTATTTTTAAAATCACGGAGTTTGTTGATATCAATTTTAGGTTTGCCGAATTCTATTCCCCAATTCTTTGCCTGTTCGGCTTCATGGATAAGTTTTGCAACATGCAGCAATGCTTTAGAGGGTATGCATCCGCGGTAAAGACAAACTCCGCCGGGATTTTTATCAAGATCAATAAGCGTAACATCCATTCCAAGATCAGCAGCTAGAAAAGCAGCAGCGTATCCGCCAGGACCACCGCCAATGACAGTAAGTTTTATTTTTTCACTCATTTTAATTCCTTTAGAAAAATAGAACGCGGATGACACGGATTTAACGGATTAACACTGATCAGCGAAAACCCGCGTGATCGACGTTATACGTGTTCTATTTGTTTATAATAATCTAAGTGGTTGTTCAAGTGCTTCAACAACAAAACGTAAAAATCTAATTGCGTCAGCGCCATCGATAATCCTATGATCATAAGATAAAGACAATGGTAACAATACTCTTGGCTCAAAAACTCCGTAGCCATTCCAAACAGGTTCATTGGCTCCGCGCGATACACCAAGAATTGCAACTTCTGGTGAATTAACAATCGGAGTAAAATATGTTCCTCCAATTCCACCAAGATTTGAAATTGTAAAACATCCGCCTTGCAAATCATCCAATCCAATTTTTTTGGTTCGAGCTTTTTCTGCAAGTGAATTCATATCAACAGAAATTTCCGTTAAAGATTTTTTCTCAACATTTTTTAGAACAGGAACAATCAAGCCAAATTCAGTATCAACAGCAACACCAATGTTAAAGTAACTCTTGTAAATAATTTCCTTCTTTTCCATATCAATACTTGAATTGAATTGCGGAAATTTCTTTAATCCTTCAACAATTACTTTAATAAGAATTGCAGTTACGGTTAACTTAGTTTCAGAATTTTTATTTAATTCTTTTCGTGTTTTTTCAAGCAGAGTTATATCTGCTTTATCAAACTGTGTTACATGCGGAATAACTGCCCACGCATAACCAAGATGATCAGCAGTTTTTTTGCGAATGTTTGTCATCTCAACTTTATTGATCGCACCAAACTTTGTGAAATCCGGAAGTGATTCTGATTTGATGTTCAATCCTGTTCCGCCGCCTTGAGTATAAGTTTCATGTAATTTTTTAGAGAACGCTTTAACATCATCCATCGATATTCTGCCGTTTGCACCGCTGCCCGGAACTTTATTTATATCAACACCAATTTCTCTTGCGATTCTTCTTACAGATGGAGCTGCCGGAGCCGCACCTTTTAATACTGGCGGTTGATTATCTAATTCCATTGGCTGGATTGAAGGAAGTTCGCCTGTTGGAGTTGGAACTGTTCCTTGTTTAGTTCCAACAGTTTTATTCTCGGTTGAGTCTTCTTTTTTTGTTTCAACTTGCTGTGATTTTTCAACACCGGCACCGCTCGTTTCAACTTTAATCATTACATCACCAACTTTGGCTTTGCTTCCGGCTTTTACTAAAACCTCAACAACTTTTCCCGCAATCGTTGCTGGAACTTCTATTGTGGCTTTGTCCGTTTCAATTTCCAATATTGCCTGATCGGCTTCTATAACATCACCGACTTGTACCAACACATTTAGAACATCTGCCGCCTCAATATTTTCGCCAAGATCAGGTAATTGAAAATCTACAATTTCTTTTTTATCTGATGATGCAGATGTTGGTTTAGCATTGTACTCAACTTCAGGTTCAGTTTTTACTTCTGATTTTCCTTTTGTTTGTTCTTTTGTTTGTTCTTTTGTTTTTTCTTCTGTTTTCTTTTCGGTTTTGGTTTCAACCTTTTCAGAAACAGCATCGCTTTCTTCAATCATTAAAATTACTGCGCCGACTTTTACTTTATCACCAGTCTTAACTAATAATTTTGTAATCTTGCCCTCAACGGAAGATGGAACTTCTATCGTAGCTTTGTCAGTTTCAATTTCAATAATTGCTTGATCTTTTTTTATTACATCGCCTTCGCTTACAAGAACATTAACAATATCAGCAGATTCAATATTCTCGCCAAGTTCCGGTAATTTAAATTCTGTTGCCATTATAAATTCCTAATTACATTTTCTTTAATATCAAAATTGCCACGACCTTTAGGTCGTGGAGAGGAATAATTTTAAATGAATTGGCTTTAGCCAAATTATTTTGTTGGGCTAAAGCCCACTTAAGTTTGTTTATCATTTTAACCACGACTTAAAAGTCGTGGCAATTATCAAATAACAGATTGCTTCGTCGTCGAACTCCTCGCAATGACATACTCGCACTAAGTTGTCATAGGATTACGTTTGTTTGGATTTATGCCAAGCTCTTTTGCGGCTTTATCCAAATCTTTATCCTTAATTTTTTCTTCTTTAAATAAGGCTGTAAGTGTTGCAAACACAATATGCTTTGCATCCACTTCAAAAAAATCTCGCAACGCTTCGCGCGTTTCGCTTCTGCCAAATCCATCTGTTCCTAATGAATATAATCTACGCGGGAACCATTTAGAAATGGAATCCGGTAGTGCTTTAACATAATCCGAAGAAGCAACAAAGACACCCTCTTCTTTGCCAAGCATTTTTTCGATGTAAGATTCTTTTGCTTTAGATGTTGGATTAAGCAAATTCCATCTTTCAATATCAAGTGCATCGCGACGAAGTTCTTTATAACTCGTAACACTCCAAACATCACAGGCTACACGATAATCTTCTTCAAGAATTTTTGATGCTTTGATAACTTCATTAAGAATTGTTCCGCTTCCAAATAAATTTGCTTTTAGTTTAGAACTTTTTTTATCCGAAGCTTTAAACTTATACATACCTTTTAAGATACCTTCTTTAGCACCTTTAGGCATTTCAGGCATTGCATAATTTTCATTCATTAAAGTGATGTAGTAAAAGATGCGTTCCTGATCTTCATACATTCTTTTTATTCCATCACGAATAATCACCGAAAGCTCATAAGCAAAAGCCGGATCATAAGTAACAAGATTCGGAACAGGATAAGCAAGCAAATGGCTATGCCCATCCTGGTGCTGCAAACCTTCGCCATTAAGAGTTGTTCTTCCTGAAGTGCCTCCAAGCATAAAACCTTTTGCACCAATATCAGCCGCCGCCCAAACTAAATCACCAACTCGCTGCATTCCAAACATCGAATAATAAACAAAGAATGGAATCATATTTATTCCATGCGTATTATATGCTGTTCCCGCCGCAATAAATGATGACATTGAACCAGCCTCTGTAATTCCCTCCTCAAGAATCTGTCCGTCTTTTGCCTCTTTATAATAGAGAAGCGAATCCTTATCAACAGGTTCATAAAGTTGTCCCGCGTGCGAGTAAATTCCAATTTGTCTGAAAAGTGCTTCCATTCCAAAAGTTCTTGCTTCATCGGGAACGATTGGCACAACAAGTTTTCCAATTTCCTTATCCTTTAAAAGTTTTGCAAGAATTCTTACAAACACCATGGTGGTAGAAACTTCTCTTCCTTCTGTTCCTTTATAAAATTCTTCAAAAATTTCTTCCGGAGGTGTTTTGATAGGGCGAATATCTGTTTTTCGCATCGGCAAATATCCGCCTAATTGTTTTCTTCTTTCTTTAAGATATTTGATCTCCTGGCTTTCTTCATCAGGTTTATAAAATGCATCTGATAAAATATCTTCATCAGAAATTGGGATTCCGAACCTGCTTCGGAATTCTTTCATTTCATCTTCATTTAATTTTTTCTGCTGATGGGTAATATTTTTTCCCTCGCCTGCTTCACCAAGTCCGTAGCCTTTAATTGTCTTTGCAAGAATTACAGTTGGTTTGCCTGTATATTCTACGGCTTCTTTGTATGCAGCATAAACTTTTTCCGGATCGTGCCCGCCGCGTTTCATTTTAAACAATTGTTCGTCAGTCATCTTCTCAACCATTTTTAACAAATCAGGATCTTTACCAAAGAAATTTTTTCTGATGTAAGCGCCGCCTTCAACAGAATACTTTTGATACTCCCCGTCAACAACTTCGCCCATACGTTTAACAAGTTTTCCATCCACATCTTTATCTAAAAGCGAATCCCAATCTTCACCCCAAACAACTTTTAGAACGTGCCATCCTGCCCCGCGGAAATTTGCCTCAAGTTCCTGTATAATTTTTCCATTACCTCGCACGGGTCCATCCAACCTTTGCAGATTACAGTTGATAACAAAAATAAGGTTATCAAGTTTTTCTCTTGAAGCAAGAGTGATTGCGCCGAGTGTTTCAGGTTCATCAGTTTCACCATCACCAAGAAACGCCCAAACCTTTCCGCC
The DNA here is from genome assembly GCA_018059515.1 of Ignavibacterium sp. Lineage (GTDB taxonomy): Bacteria > Bacteroidota > Ignavibacteria > Ignavibacteriales > Ignavibacteriaceae > IGN3. The sequence continues at coordinate 2,193 of JAGOXU010000161.1, read as the reverse complement.
ATGTTTTTTCAATCCACGATCTTCCAAATATCTATTAAATCTTGCTTGATAAATTGCTTGAAGTGGACCCAAGCCCATTGATACAGTTGGGAACTCCCAGAAATTAGGCATCAAGAAAGGATGCGGATAAGATGTTAATCCACCCTCTGGTTTTAAATCTCTTCTAAAGTTTAACAACTGTTCCTTTGTAAGTCTTCCTTCAAGATAGGCGCGCGCATAAATACCGGGAGAAGCATGACCCTGAAAATAAATTTGATCACCGTCGTAGCCATCGCCTTTACCATGAAAAAAATGATTGAAACCAATTTCGTACAAAGTTGCAGCAGAAGCGTAAGTTGAAATGTGTCCGCCAATACCTGCTTCCTTCTTGTTTGCTTTAACAACCATTGCCATTGCAAGCCAACGGATAAGACTTTTTATTCGTCTTTCAATTTCTCTATCCCCGGGGAATGGAGGCTGCTTTTCTTTTGAAATTGTATTTATGTAAGGTGTGTTAGCACTAAATGGAACGTGAACTCCTGATTTGTGTGCGCGGATTTGTAACTGCTGAAGCAATTCAACTACACGCTCAGGTCCGCTATTCTGAAGAACATAATCTAAAGAATAAAGCCACTCACTTGTTTCAAGCTCTTCAGTCTTTATATCCTTTTTAAAATCATCACTCATAAAATTTTCCTTTATACTTTCATTGAGGTCATTACGAGGAATCTGATTAAGATGACGAAGTAATCGATAATACAGATTGCTTCACTCTCCCAAAGGGATGCCTATGGTACAAGTTCGGTATTCGCAATGACAATAATTACAAAACGCTTATTTCTTTAACAAAAACAACGATTTTGAGGATAGCATTTCCATTGAAGTAATAAATTTTTTATAAAAGCTATGCTCAAAATCGATGTGAAAATATAAACCAAATAGGCTTTAATAACAAGAAGGATTAAGTGAGAGAGAGCAAAACAGAATTCATAAATGTTCAATCTGCCACAGGCAATACTTTTGTAGCTTTTGTATTTTTTTCATCCTGAACTTGAGCATGAACTTTAACTTTATTTTTGCTTGACTTTACAATTTTTATTTCACTTTTTTAAAGTGTATTTATTTAATCATTTTCATTAAGGGGTCTTTTATGAAAATCATTTTTGCGTTCTTAATTATCTTTTCATCTTTAATGTTCTCCCAAAACCAGATAAAAGATAATCTTAGATTAAAAAATAAAGTGACATTTAATAAGCAAGTATTGGAAAATGGTTACTTGCTTGTTGAACAAATTCATTTATGGGGTAGCGGATCTGCTTGGCTGAATTATCAAAAAATCAATTTCATTTTCGATAATAATAATCAAATGGTTGAAAAAAATATTTTTAGCTGGGATAACTCTGTTTGGATAAATTATCAAAGAGAATTTTACAGCTACGACAATTCTGGAAATGACACAATGATATTAAAACAAGATTGGGTGATTGATAGATGGATAAACGCTGATAAAATCATAAATGTATTTGATTCAGAGAACAATTTAGTTCAAACTACCCATCAAATTTTTTTTGACAGCTTGTTTGTAAATTGGGAAAAAAGATCGTTCCTTTATAACCCTCAAAATAATTTAACAGAGGAAATCTATCAATTATGGGTTGATGAAAACTGGGAAAATCGAACAAGAAGCACAAGGGTTTACAATAGTGAAAATTCCGTTGTTGAGATTATTAATGAAGATTGGAATGAGTTCGAATGGCGAAATAATAATCAAAGAATATTCGAATACGATGGAAACAAAAATAAAACTTTGGAAATTCTAAGTTACTGGAATGGTACAGACTGGATTAATCAATCGAGATTGATTTCTAATTACAATTTGAATGATTTAATATCTGAACTTATTTTAGATGAATACTTTGACAACACTTGGCTTCATTTAGAAAAGGACATTTATTCTTACAACTCATTAAATCTCACTGAGGATAGGAAATTACGCTGGGAAACCTTTGGCTGGGATACAAGCAGCAGAATAAACTATCTTTATAATGTTGATGAAAAATGTATTGAGCAATCATTTCAGTCTTATCATAATTCAATTTGGGAAGATAGGACTCGTTATACATTTGAATACGATGAATTTGGAAATTTAGAAATAGAAAGCAGCTACACTTGGGTTTTTACTGAGTGGGTTAACAATCATAGGTTTATTAATTC
>JAGOXU010000160.1 GCA_018059515.1 Ignavibacterium sp. | reverse complement strand
GGCAAAGCCTTAGATTAGTTTTTGTAAATGTTGGTTAGTGGTAAATAGTTTTTTGAGCGCGCAAGAAAACATAAAAGGAGGAATTTTATTTTCCCCCAGAAATGGCAGATAGATAGATAGATAGATAATAACCGTGCCACAATTTTTTATGCTGCCCTAACATAATTTTACCCTAAAAATGTGAAACAGATAATTGACAGAACAAACGTAAACAATAAAACTATTTTATTCAACACAAACTAAAAACTTTAATGTATAAACTTTATTTTATTGTTGTACTAACTAAAGCAAATATTATACCGCAGTATTTTCTTTGTTTTCAAAATGTTTTATATACAGTCAGGTAAAAAAGAAATGAATAAAGCAATAAAATTTACCTGTTGTAAAAAACTTGACGTAAGAAATGACGGGGAAAAAAGTTTATTGAGATCGCTGAGCGAAAAGGGCGAAGTGCAGAGCGCAAAGTGCGGAGCGCAGAGAACAAAGCGATAATAAAAGCAGTAATTTGTCGAAGTGAAGAAATTAAAAGAATTAAAAATTGAAAGATGGGTGAGAGATTAATTTTATAAATCACCTTAAAACAAAAAGAGGTCGGCTCAAAAGTTAAAAATACAAAGCTGTCATTCCCACGAAAGTGGGAATCTACTTTATTTTAAGCACTCTGGATTCCCGTTCCTGCCTGCCGCAGGCAGGTTCACGGGAATGACACATAGAGCTAAGCTTTTGAGACAGCCTCTAAAACAAAAAACCCGATCCAAAAATGAATCGGGTTTTTTAATATCTAAGTTTTATAAAACTTAACTAACAGGATGAACGCTTACAAATTGTCTATCGCCACGCTTGGTTTCAAATTTTACAATTCCATCTGCAACTGCAAAAAGAGTATCATCACTGCCAATTTTTACGTTAGTGCCGGGATGAAATTTTGTTCCTCTTTGTCTAACAATAATGTTACCTGCAAGAACATTTTCACCGCCAAATCTTTTAACACCAAGACGCTGTGCGTTACTATCTCTTCCGTTACGTGACGAACCCTGACCTTTTTTATGTGCCATTATTAAATCTCCTTTTATCCTATCTGGGTAACTTCAATTCTTGTTAATTGTTGTCTGTGTCCGTTAAGTTTTCTGTAGCCTTTTCTTCTTTTCTTTTTGAAGACTATGACTTTTTCATCTTTTAAATGTGAAAGAACCTTAGCGGTTACTTTTGCACCTTTAACAACGGGACTACCGACTTTGGTTTCTTTACCATCACTTAATAATAAAACCTGATCAAATGTAACTTCTGATTCTGGTTCATCTTTTAGACGTGGTACGTAATATTTTGTATTTTCGGAAACTTTAAACTGTTGTCCTAAAATATCAACAACTGCAAACATTTTTTCCTCATAAATTCTAATTTGAGGGCGTAAATCTAATAAAACAAAGGTTTTATGTCAAACTTTTTGGCACATTATTTTTTTTAGAAATCAAACCTATTTCTTCAGTTTAAATGTAAAAATACTGCCTTCGCCAAGTTTGCTTTGCACAATAATCCTTGAATTATGAGCCTCAATGATATGTTTTACGATTTAAAGTCCTAATTCGATTGCACTAAATGTTCAGGATTTATCCTCATCCACCAGACAAAACCTCTCAAAAAAAAATGCAACTAAAAGAATTTTTTTCATCAATCTATAATTTTATTTCCTGTTTCTTATCAGCAGAAAGATACATTGCCTCAATTATTTTCATTCGCTGCATCGCTTCTTCACCGGGAGAAAAAACGGGGTTCAATCCTTTTATAGCACCGATGAAACTTTTTAGCTCGTTAAGATAAGATTTTTTAAATAAGATGGTGGGATTATCAACCTGAGTTGGTGTTAAATTAATGTAATCATTTTCAACCTTCTTGTATAGTCTGAATGGATTAGAAGAAAAGCTGCCTTTAGTTCCATAAACATCTAAGAAAAAATGATCTTTTTCTACCGGCAGCGACCAGCTTACTTCCATATTTATTACAGCGGAGTTATCACATTTAATGCAGGATATTGAAGTGTCTTCAACACTTTTTGTATTGTGATAAAAATTTTGTGATGACACAGAAGTGATTTCAGGATAATCAAGCAGCCACAATGCTAAATCTAAAAGATGAATCCCCAGATCAAAAATTACACCGCCGCCTGATTGTTCTTTTTTTGTAAACCATTTTTGGCTGCTGCTTTGTTTTCTGATCCAGCCGCACTTAATATAAAACGGCTCACCAATTTCTTTTGTATTGATAAAACTTCGGAGCAGCATAGTATCGGGTCTATAACGAAGATTCATCCCAACCATTAATTTTTTCTTATTTTTTTTTGCAGCATCAACAATTTTTTTCGCTTCAGTGTAAGTTCTTGCAAGTGGTTTTTCTACAAGCACATCTTTCCCAGCATTCAGGCAATCAATTGCAATATCTGTATGGGTGCTTGTTGGTGTAGCAATAATCACTGCATCGATATTACTTTTCTCAAGCATTTCTTTATAGTTGATATATTTTTCTTTGACATTAAATTTATCAGAAATTGTTAGAAGTCTGTTTTTGTTTACTTCGGCAACTGCAGTTAAATCAGCGCTGGAAATTTTTGAAAGATTTGGAAGATGCACTAATTGTGCAACTCCACCAAGACCGATAATTCCGATTTTAACTTTATCCATTAAACAGAAACCTCACTTTTAATTTTATTTAATTGAGTGAATGTTTTAACTCTCTCAACAATTCCATCAGGATCAATTCCGAGTATGTGATGCAATTCTTCCTGCGTTCCGTGATCAACAAATTTATCCGGTAAACCGATAAACTGTAAATCATTTTTATAATTCTTTGAAATAAAATATTCCGCCACTGCGCTGCCAAATCCTCCAGGTAAATTATTTTCTTCAAGTGTAATAATTTTATTAAATTTTTTAGCCACACTATCAAGCATTTCTGAGTCAAGTGGTTTTGCAAATCGCATATTAATTACTTCACAACTAATCCCCTGCTCCTTAAGTTTTGCCGCAGCTTTTAATGAGTAATCAACCATTGAACCGAGTGCAAGTAATGCAACATCATTGCCATCAATTAACTTTTCTGCTTTTCCTATTTCAAGTTTTGTAAATCCTGGTTTAACCTCAACACCCAAAGCAGAACCACGTGGATATCGTAAAGCTATTGGACCATTTTTATATTCAACAGAAGTATAAAGCATATCACGTAATTCTGCTTCATCTTTTGGCGCCATAATTACCATTCCGGGAATCATACGCAAATAAGAAATATCAAAAACTCCGTGATGTGTTGGACCATCAGCACCAACTAATCCTGCTCTATCCATTACAAAAACCACGTGCAATTTTTGCAAAGCTATATCGTGAATTATCTGATCAAACCCGCGCTGCAAAAATGTAGAGTAGATTGCAACAACAGGAATGATTCCTTGCGTTGCCATTCCTGCGGCAAAAGTAATTCCGTGTTCTTCTGCAATTCCAACATCAAAATAATTTTTAGGAAAAGCTTTTTGCAGATAATCTAATCCTGTTCCATCCGGCATAGCGCCTGTAATTCCGATTACTTTAGGATTCTCTTTAACTATTTCTACTAAGGCTTCACCAAATATTTTTGTATAAGAGGCAGCTCCGCCAGAATTTTTAATTGCTTCACCAGTAACCTTATCAAAAGGAGTAGAAGCATGAAGACGTTGACTGTGTCCTTCGGCAGGTTTATAACCCTTTCCTTTTTCCGTAATTGCATGAATTAAAATTGGACCTTTTAAAGTTTTTGTCAGTTCAAATATTTTTATAAGCTGATGAAGATTGTGTCCGTTAACAGGACCAAAATATCTAAAACCCAACGCTTCAAATAACATTCCCGGTGTAACAACAGCTTTTATTCCACTCTCAAGTCTTGAGGCAATTCTTCTCAGTCTATCTCCAAAATGATCGAGCTTGCCTGTTAAATCCCAAATCTGTCCTTTAAATTTATTATAGTCGGGATGTGCCATCATTTCAGTAAAGTAATTTGAAATCTGCCAAACATTTGGTGCAATGGACATGTTGTTATCGTTTAACACAACCACTAAATCAGACTTTAGCATGCCGGAATTATTCATAGCTTCGTAAGCCATTCCGCCAGTCATTGCGCCATCACCAATTATCGCGATAACTTTTCTGTTTGGTTCATCATTAAGATCGCGGGCTGCTGCCATACCAAGCGCAGCCGAAATAGAAGTTGTAGCGTGTCCGGCACCGAATGCATCATATTCACTTTCACCTCTTTTTAAAAATCCGCTGATGCCGTTCAATCTTCTTATTTTTTTTAATGCTTCTTTTCTACCGGTTAAAATTTTGTGCGGATAAGCCTGATGACCTGTATCCCAAACAACAAGATCATAAGGTGTGTTAAATACTTTATGAATTGCAACGGTAAGTTCAACAGTTCCGAGACCACCGCCAAAGTGTCCGCCGATTTCAGAAATTGTATCAACCAAATATTCACGAATATCCTTGCAAAGCCCTTTTAACTCAGCTACATCCATCTGCTTTATATCTGATGGATAATTTACTTTTGAAAGAACAGGATATTTTACTGCTTCAGACATTAATCGTCTCCATTTTAAATCAGAGTTTTAATCTTCTTCTAAATTATTAATTTCGTTTAGATCTTTTTTTAGCACTGTAACTTTTAGTTCAGCTTTTTCAAGTACAGATAAACATTCTTTAGATAACTTTACACCTTCTTCAAAAAGCTTGATAGAATCTTCCAATCCAACATCGTTGTTTTCTAATGCAGTTGTTATCTCCTCAAGTCGTGCGAGTTTATCCTCAAAATTCTCGGATGATTTTTTTTTACTCATTTTATTTCAATCTCTCCATCATAAAATTTTATTGTTGAAGGCACTGCAAAATTAAAATTATTTTTGCGAGAAATAAATTTTGAATTTTGTTTTATTAGTGCAAATCCTTTTTTTAAAGTCTTATCAATATCGTGTGCTTCAATTATTTTTGAAATCAAAGCAATTTTGTTTGATAAAGCCGAAACTTTTTTCTCAATCTCCTTAACCATTTTATAAGAATTCATATCTAACAATTGCGAATACTTACGAATTTTTTCTAACGGATATCTAAAAGCGTAAGACGAAATCTGTCCCTCAACTTCAATTCGATAATCTTCTAAAGTTCTCTCAATTATATCACAACTTAATGAATAAGAATTTATTATAAAACCTTTTATTTCTTCAATATCCGGAGTTGCAAGTTCCATCGCAACAGAAGGCGTTGGCGCGCGCAAATCAGAAACAAAATCTGCGATAGTAAAATCAACCTCGTGCCCAACTCCGCTTATTATAGGAATTTTGGATTTAAAAATAGCTCTTGCAACAATTTCTTCATTAAAAGCCCAAAGGTCTTCAATTGATCCGCCGCCGCGAGCAATAATTATAACATCAATATCGGTTAAAGAATTCAATTTTTTTATGTTATCTGCAATATTTTCTGCAGCGCCCGCACCCTGAACTTTTGTAGGCACAACTAATAACTCTACCAACGGAAATCTACGCACTGCAACAGAAATCATATCTTTAACCGCGGCGCCTTCTGCAGCAGTGATTAGCGCTATTTTATTTGGAAAGGTTGGAATAGGTTTTTTAATTTCTTCATCAAACAAACCTTCTTCAAAAAGTTTTTTCTTTAGTCGTTCAAATGCTGCTTGAAGTTCACCAACGCCTGAAGGTTTCATCGCACGCACATCAATTTGGTAGCTGCCTCGCGGTGGATAAACTGTAATACGCCCGGTTACAATTATTTTCATTCCATCTTCTGGCGTAAAGAAAACTGAATTGTTTACACCTTTCCACATAGTACAATTAATTACTGCGCCTTCATCTTTTAGATTGAAATACCAATGCCCCGATCCGTGTGCTTTGAAGTTAGAAATTTCACCTTCAATACTAATTAGTTCAAAAGTTGATTCAAGAATAAACTTAATTGATTTTGTAATATCGCTTACTGAATATATTTGATTTTTTTCTTCACTCATTTACAAAACTATTCATTCATATTTTCAATTTTATTTTTTTGTTTATCTATTTCATTATAATCTAATTCAGAACCAAGTACGCTGTGTGGAATAAGATAGATTAAAAACATTATTACGGATGCAAAAATTATCCAGCCTTTTGGGTTTGCCGATTTTTTTATTGCGATCAAAGCAACTATCCAGCCGATTACTGCGATTAATGTTTTGTTATCCGTTAAATCTATTCCGAATGGAACGCCTGTCCAATAAGCACCAAAAGCATATTTTTGCATAATTGGTCCGAATATCATTCCACCAAGAATTAATAGACCGAAAGTCCAGTAAGCAAGTTTTTTGTAGTTAGGTTCTTTATTAAAAAATTCAAGTCCCGTTCTTGTTGAAAACAGCATTGCCATAAAAATTAAGATTACATGCGGAATAATTATAAAAATCGGAACATCACCTTTAAATCTTATAACAACAGGATGATTATGATTAAGAAAAACTATTTCAGATTTTTTTTCTAACGTAACGCGATACATTAATTTACCAGCGGGCGGCTGATGTGGAAGATTACCTGTGAGAAATCCATTATCAAATTCCATTTCAACGGTATTCCATTCATCATTAGTTTTGTAGCGCTTCCACTCGAGTAAGCCGGTTATTTCTTTGTCATCAGTTTTAATTTTCACTTGATGATCTTTTTCTCCGCCATGGCTTCTATCTAACGAATACTTTATTGTTTTGCCATTAAGATTTGCTTCACCGGAAAGCGGATAAGTTGGACCGGTCATCCGTTGATAGGCAGCGGTTAAAATTGTTAAAACAAAAGCAATTACCCACAATAAAATTGATCTTTTCATACTGACTCAAAAAAACAAATTATTGAAAATTTTGGTGGAGAAATTTACAAATAAATTCATCTAAAATTTAACGCTTACACCATCGAAGATAATAAAAAAGGGAATCACAGCATTCACTGTGATTCCCATTAATAAACAACTAACTGTTCTTGATAATTATTTTACCAACAACATTTTTTTAACTGAACTAAAATCTTTTGTTCCTTCCAAAGATTTAGCTTGTATAGAATAAAAGTAAATTCCTGAAGCAACATTAGGAGCATTCCAGGTAACGTTATGATATCCAGCCTCTTTTATTCCATCAGATAAAATTCCAACAGATTCGCCAAGCATATTAAAAATTTCAACTCTCACATCACTTGTAGATGGAAGTGCAAATTTAATAGTTGTACTTGGATTAAATGGGTTAGGATAATTTTGATAAAGGGAATATTCAACAGGAGTAAGGTTAACATCAACTTCAACTTCATTTGAATATTCAAATGTTCCATCAAAATCAACTTGTTTAAGACGATATGTAACTTTACCTGATAATGAATTTATGTCTTTATATGAATAGGATTTAGGTTCTGAAGTTGTTCCAAAACCTGCAACAAATGCGATTTTTTCGAACTCACCATTAACTGATTTTTTTTGTACTTCAAAACCTTGATTATTCAATTCGGTTGCTGTATTCCAATTTAAAGTAATTTCATTTCCTGATACTGAAGCTGTAAATGAAGTAAGCTCTACAGGAATAATTAAATTAGAGTTTTTCTGAACAATTCCGGTAGCTCCAGAAAGATAAACAGAAGAGTAGCCTGTGCTTGCTTTTTCAATATATACTGAATATAAAGTGCCTGCACCTGTACTTTCAAATAACCAAGTAGCACCACCATCGGTAGTAGAATAAGTTCTACCTGAACTACCAATTGTTATACCATTATTTTCA
>JAGOXU010000159.1 GCA_018059515.1 Ignavibacterium sp. | reverse complement strand
GGAAATGTTAGTTTGGATAAACAGCAGGATATTTCTGTCAACAATCTTGTTGAGATTTTATTAAATATTCCGTAGCTCAGAATTCATTCTGAGTGCGCGGTTTAAAGATTAAACTCAGTGGTTCTCGGTGAAAAAATCTCCGTGTTCCTCCGTGCAATGGATTAGGGAAATTCTTACACAGAGAGCCACAGAGAAATCACGAAGAAGCACAGAGAAAATAACACAATAAAACAATGGTACGCTGACCTGCCTTTGCCGGCAGGCAGGTCTGACTGATTTAATAAGATCAGTTAAGATCATAAACAATCATAAAAATTAGTGTACAATCAATCGGAGATTAAAATGAAAATATTATTAACAGTAATCCTGCTATCAACAATAATAGCAGCACAAAACACTTATGAAGTGCAACCGGGAGTTAAGAATAATCAGATAGTTTTAGAACTATCCAATATCTCATCAACTGAACAAGTAAGCCTCCCCAAACCCATCCTAAAGAGGGACTTAAAGAATTTGAGCTTTAGAGACATTGTAGAAGAAACAATTGTATTAAATCCAAACGAAGAAAAAGAAATTGTTTATACGTTTGATGTAAATTATAATATTGGAAATGCTACGGCAGATACAATTGAGTTTATAATTACTGACAACAAAAGCGTTTATCTAACAAAACAATTTATACTAAATTACGGAGTGCCAACGGAATATAAATTAGAACAAAACTATCCCAATCCGTTTAATCCGGCGACAAAAATTAGGTATAGCATCCCAAATGTCGCCCTTCGACAGGCTCAGGGTGACAATTTTACAACGCTAAAGGTTTATGATATACTTGGAAACGAAGTAACCACATTGGTAAACGAACAAAAAGAACCAGGCTATTACGAAGTAGATTTTAATGCATCGCAATTTGCTAGCGGAGTTTATGTTTACCGTTTACAATCCGGAAGTTATGTTTCAAGTAAGAAGATGTTGATGATTAAGTGAATTTTCACTTATTCAGAATTCTCTATGGGAATGGCAATTAAATAGTATTATAAGGTCTGAACTTTAAGAGCTATTTAATTAAAAAGCAGTCATTTCTGATCAATCCACTTCAAACAATTTCTTGTTTGTCATAATAATTAATCCTATTTTTGGCTATGTGATTCGCCCCTTTGAGGGCGTTTTTTGTTAGTATGGATATAAATAAAGAAAAAATAGTTCAAATTTCAAATGAAATCGCAGAAAGGCTAAACTTTTTTGTGGTGGATATTTCTTTTAGGGGTGATAACAGAAAAAGTGTTATCGAGCTTTTTGTTGATTCTGAAAATAATGTTGATTCTGAAAATCTTGCCCAAATTAACAGGGAAATTAATTCTGTTCTCGAAGAACAAAACATTATAGATCATGCTTATAGATTTGATGTTTCATCTCCCGGTGTTGATAGACCGCTTAAGTTTCTAAAACAATTTCCCAAGCACATCAACAGAAAGTTTGAAGTTATTTATAAATCCGGTGAAGAAACTAAAACCATTACCGGAAAATTGTTGACTGTAGAAGGAGAAGAATTAACTTTTCTTTCTGATAAAAAAAATATTTTAATAGAATTTAAAAACATAACAACTGCAAAAGTTATAATTAGTTTTACTTAGAATAGGAGAAAGTAAATGAATTACGATATTGTCGAATCCTTTGCGCAAATGGTAAGGGAAAAAGGCATTGATAGAGACGTACTCGGTGGAATACTCGAGGAAATATTTGGATTGCTTGTAAAGAAAAAATTTGGTGAGGAAGCAAAGTTTGATGTAGTTGTTAATATGGATAGAGGTGATATCGAAATATTTCTTGAACGTGAAATTGTTGATGTTGTTGAAGATCCAAATATGCAGATAAGCTTAGATGAAGTAAATAAAAAAGGCAACGAAGACGAACTTGAAGTTGGAGAAGAATTTGTTGAAAAGATTGAACTTGCTTCATTGGGTAGAAGACTTGTTGTGCTTGCTAAACAAAGCCTAAATCAAAAAATACGTGAGCTTGAAAAAGAAATTATCTACAACGAATACAACGAACTGCTTGGTGAAATTGTAGTTGGCGATATTTATCAAATAAGAAAAAATGATATTCTGGTTAATCATAATAAAAACGAACTCGTACTGCCGCGTAACGAACAAATCCCTTTTGAAAAATATAAAAAAGGTGAAACGATAAGAGCTATCGTTAAAGAAGTTAGAAAAGGTAACAGCGGTCCGGTTATAGTTATTTCAAGATCAGATAATATGTTTTTAAGAAGATTATTTGAAATTGAAATTCCGGAAATTTATGATGGAATTATTGAAATAAAATCAATTGCACGCGAGCCTGGTGAAAGAGCCAAAATTGCTGTTGAGTCACAAGACTCAAGAATAGATGCAGTTGGTGCTTGTGTGGGAATGAAGGGTGTAAGAATTCACGCAATTGTACGCGAGCTTAATAATGAAAACATAGATGTTGTAAGTTATTCTGATGATCCGATTATTTTCATTCAAAAATCATTAGCTCCGGCTAAGTTAAAGAAAATCGAGCTTGATGAAGATGAGAAAAAAGCCATAGTAACGGCAGACAGCGATCAGGTTTCGCTTATTGTTGGAAGAAACGGTGTAAACATAAGATTAGCAATGCGCTTAACCGGTTATGAAATTGAAATCTTACGTGAAGCAAAACCATTTGAAGAATACGAAGAAGACATTGAGTTAATCGATATTAAAGAAGAACTTGGTGCCGATGTTTATGAGATACTTATCAATCACAGGTACGATACTGCAATTGAAGTGCTGACGGCGGGACCGGAAAAGCTTAAAGAGATTGAAGAGTTTGATGAAGCAAAAATTGAAGAGATACTGGAAATAATTAAATCGCAGTTTGAAGAAGAGGAATAGCCTAAGAAAAGGTAACTAATAAATGTCTGAAACAAAATCGCCCAAAATTAGATTATATAAGTACGCAGCAGAGATAAATCTTTCTTCAGAAAATCTTATTGAATTTCTAAAGACGAAAGATTATGTAGTAAAATCTCACCAATCAGTTCTTACCGAAGAAATGATAAGTGAAATTAATGCTCACTTTAAAAAAGATATTGAAAAAGCCGAACAGCATTACAAAAAGATTGCCGACTTTAACAAAAAACGTGCTGATAAATCTGAAAAAGTTGAAGAAGTTATAAAGATCGAAGAAGAACCTGTTCAAGAAGAGGAAGTAAAGCAAATTGTAATTAGTGATGTTTCTGTTGAAGTAGAAACTGAACCAATTATAGAAATTCCCTCTGCTGAAGAGAAGGAACCGGAGACAGTAGCCGACGTTGTAGTTGATAAAAAAGCAGATGAAATTGTTGAAAAACAGTCAGCCCCAACTCAAGAACGTAAAAAATTTATATCCCCCAAAGGCAAAGAGGAGAATAAAAAAAGAGGCTTAACTGTTGTTGGTAAAATTGATTTGGACGAAGATAAAAAATCCAAACCGCAAGTTAAAAGACTTCCGACGCAAAAAACTGCGGATGGCAAACCCGTAGTTACAACTGCTGCTGATGACGTTGTTAAGAAAAAGAAACGACCAAAAACTAAAAAGAAAACAACCACAGCCGAAGTTACTCCTGAAGAAACACCAACAACTAAAAAGCGTAAACGCGTTAAGAAGTTTGAGATTGATGAAAAGGATGTTAAAGCTGCCATAAAGAAAACTATGCTAAGTATGGATGATACTGCAACAACAAACAGAGCTTCATCCAGAAAAAAGAAAAGACGTGAAAGAGAAGCCGAAGAAGAACGGTTAGAGGAATTAAGAACATTAGATAAAAACATTATCAGGGTTAATGAGTTTATTGCAGTAAGTGAACTTGCAAATCTTATGGAAGTTCCGGTTGGCGATGTGATTACTAAATGTATTAGTCTTGGTTTGATGGTTTCGATAAATCAAAGACTTGATGTTGAAACAATTACGCTGGTTGCTGATGAGTTTGGTTTTGAAGTTGAGTTTCAGAAAGAATATACTTCTGAAATTTTAGAAGATATTATTGACACTGAAGAAGAACTGCAGCCAAGATCTGCAGTTGTTACAATAATGGGACACGTTGATCATGGTAAAACATCTCTTCTTGATTATATAAGAAGAACAAATGTTGTTGCGGGTGAATCCGGCGGAATTACACAGCACATTGGGGCGTACAGAGTTGATATTGGTGATGGAAAACAAATTACTTTTCTTGATACACCTGGTCACGAAGCGTTTACTGCAATGAGAGCACGCGGTGCACAGTTAACGGATATTGTTGTACTTGTTGTTGCCGCCGACGATGCGGTAATGCCCCAAACAGTTGAAGCTTTAAATCATGCTCAGGCTGCGGGTGTTCCAATTATTATCGCAATAAATAAAATTGATAAACCGGGAGCTAACCCGGAAAAAATCAAACAGCAAATGGCTGATAGAAATGTACTTGTAGAAGATTGGGGCGGTAAATATCAATCAGTACAGCTTTCTGCAAAAACAGGATTAAATGTTGATCTTTTACTTGAAAAAATTATACTTGAAGCGGATATACTTGATTTAAAAGCAAATCCCAACCGATTTACACGCGGCGCAGTTGTAGAAGCAGAGCTTGATAAAGGACGCGGTATAACAGCAACTATTCTTGTTCAAAAAGGAACTTTAAGAATTGGCGATTCCTTTGTTGCTGGAATTCATCACGGAAAAGTAAGAGCAATGTTTGATGAAAGAGGAAATAAAGTAAAAGAAGCTCCTCCCTCAACGCCGGTACTTGTTCTTGGTTTTGAAGGTGCACCACAAGCAGGCGATACCTTTATAGTTCTTGAATCTGAACGTGAAGCACGCGAAATAAGTTTAAAGAGACAGCAGTTAAAACGTGAACAGGATCAAAAACAAATTCATCATATAACTCTTGATGAACTTGCAAAACAAATTAGCATTGGCGGAGTTAAAGAGCTTGCGCTTATTGTTAAAGGCGATGTGGATGGCTCTGTTGAAGCATTATCAGATTCGTTGATGAAGCTTAGCAATCAGGAAGTTATTGTCCGAGTTATACATAAGGGTGTTGGCGGAATTTCTGAAAGCGATGTGCTTCTTGCTGCTGCATCAAACGCAATTATTATTGGTTTCCACGTTCGTCCAAACATCAATGCAAGAAAACTTGCTGAAACTCAAAAAGTAGATATCAGACTTTACAATATTATTTACGATGCTATCAGCGAAGTTAAATCAGCGTTAGAAGGATTATTATCCCCGTTAATTTCTGAAGAAGTAACAGGTACAATTGAAATACGCGAGACCTTCAAAGTTCCAAAATCAGGAACAGTTGCAGGATGTTATGTGCTTGATGGAAAGATTACAAGAAATAATAAAATAAGATTGATTCGTGATGGAATTGTAATTCACGAAGGCGGCATTGGCAATTTAAGAAGATTTAAAGATGATGTAAAAGAAGTTGATGCCGGTTATGAATGCGGGTTGAACATCGAAAACTATAATGATATAAAAGTTGGAGATATTATCGAAGCATTTAAAATTGTAGAAACAAAGAAAACGTTGGCGTAATTATTTTTAGACTGTGTGGTAAATTAAATGTCTCATAGAGTTGATAAAGTTGAACATCTTATTAAACAAGAGATCAGTCTTATCTTTTTGCATAAACTTTCTCATGTTGATCTTGGTTTTTTAACGATTACAAATGTAAGAGTAAGCCCTGATCTTAAACTTGCAAAAATATATTTATCGGTTTTTGAAAAAGAAAAAAGAGAACTTGTTCTTAGCAAGATTGAGGATAAAAAAGGATTTATAAGATCAGAATTAGCACACCGTATAAGAATAAAATTTATACCGGAGCTTAAATTTTTTATTGATGATACGCTTGATTACGTTGAAAAGATTGAAGGACTGATTAAAAAAATTCACGAAGATGATGATAACAAAACAAACGAAAGATCCGCAGAATCTTGATTACTTATCAGGTCAGATTATACTGATCGATAAACCTGTTAACTGGACTTCGTTTAATGTTGTAAGCCGTGTTAGAAGATTAACAAAAGTTAAAAAAGTGGGGCACGCAGGTACTCTTGATCCGCTTGCAACAGGTTTACTGATTGTTTGCACCGGAAAAAAGACTAAGGAAATTTCTGAGTATCAGGCGCAACGAAAAAAATATATTGGAGTAATCACCCTTGGCAAGTCTTCTCCATCAATGGATTTGGCAACCGAAATTACAGAAACTGTTTTGCCGGAAAACTTGAACGAAGAAAAAATTCTTGCTGTCAGAAATAAGTTCTTAGGAAATATTGAACAAGTTCCGCCGATGTTTTCAGCATTAAAACATAAAGGCAAGGCGTTGTACAAACTTGCAAGAGCTGGAAAAGAAGTTGAACGGGCTGCAAGGCAAGTAGAAGTATTTTCTTTTGATATAACAAAGATTGATTTGCCTGATTTTCATTTTGAAATTGCATGTTCCAAAGGAACGTACATAAGAGTTATTGCAGATGATTTTGGAAAAGAAATTGGCTGCGGCGGAGTTTTAAGTCTGCTGAGAAGAACCGAAATTGGCGATTACAAAGTTGATAATGCTTTTAATCTCGACGAGTTTACATCAATGTTTAATTGATGTCACACTGAGTCTGTCTAACGGTAGGCATGCGCCTGTCGAAGTGTGATAAATTAATTAGAAGGTCATCCCCCGACTGTCCGCAGCGGACAAGATGACATGATTTATTAACAAGTTATTTATGATTTTTTAGATGCAAGTTTTTAATAGTATTAAAGATTTAAAGAAGGATAAAAATACTATTCTTACACTTGGGACATTTGATGGGATTCATCCCGGACATTTGAAAATTATTGACAAATTGATTGACCGTTCAAAAGAAAAAGGATGCAGAAATGTTGTAATTACTTTTCACCCTCATCCAAGAACGGTTTTGGGCAATGGCGGTAATGTTAAAATATTAACAACCCTGGAAGAAAGAAAAAATCTTTTGGAAAAGCGCGGAGTTGAAAACTTTTTAACTATAAATTTTACAAAAGAGTTTGCATCGCTTACAGGCGAGCAGTTTATTTATGATTACCTGGTAAATGGAATCGGGTTAACGGAAATTGTTCTTGGGCACGATCATCATTTTGGAAAAGGCAGAAGCGGGAATTTTGAACTTCTGAGAATAATCGGCGCAAAGGAAAATTTTTCTGTTACAACAGTCGATGCTTTTTATGTTGATGATGAAATTGTTAGTAGTTCAAAAATTAGAAATGCTTTAAACAATGGCGATCTTAAAAAAGCTAATAGATTACTTGGTAGAAATTATTTTTTAAGCGGAACTGTAGTAGGCGGCAATAAACGCGGCAGAGAACTTGGGTTTCCAACCGCAAATATAAAATTATCATCGCAGGAAAAACTGCTGCCTGCAATCGGTATTTATGCAGTTAGAGTTCTTTTGGGAAACGAAAAACATATTGGTCTTTTAAGTATTGGCAAGCGTCCAACATTTTATAATGCAGGCGAACTTGTTACTGAGGTTTATATATACAACTTCAATCGTGAAATTTATGGTGAAGTTGTAACAATTGAATTGGTTGAACGATTACGCGGAGAAGAAAAATTTAATTCCGCTGAAGAGTTAATTAACCAAATGAATAAAGACAAAGAAAACGGATTAAAAATTTTTAATGAACTAAATAATTAATTCTGGTGCATACTGGAATTATATTGTACAAATAAACAAAGGATAGACTAAATGAACAAAGAAGAAAAACTTGAGATCGTCTCCAAATACGGAAAAGACTCAAATGATTCTGGCAAATCTGAAGTACAGATT
>JAGOXU010000158.1 GCA_018059515.1 Ignavibacterium sp. | reverse complement strand
ATCAGTCAAGTAATCACGCAGCACATTACCTGTAACTGAAATTGTATCTAAACCTTTTCTAACTCTTTCTAAAGTGTATTTCATCGCATCAACAGGTTTTAGGATTTTTATTTCCAAACCTTTTGTATCGTGTTGCGGCAGATACTTATTAATCTTTGCGATAATTTCTCTATCGTGTGCTCTGTTTTCATCAAGCCAAAAAATTGCGGGAGAAGAACTTGCTTTTGCTCTATGTACCGCGAGTTTAATCCAATCTTTTATTGGTTCATCTTTAGCCTGGCACATTCTAAAAATATCTCCGGTTTCAACTTGTTGTTCCAATAAAGTTTCTCCAGCGGCGTTTACAACACGAATAACTCCATCACCGCTTGCTTCAAAAGTTTTATCGTGCGAGCCGTATTCTTCAGCTTTCTGCGCCATCAAACCAACATTGCTAACAGCGCCCATTGTTGCGGGATTAAACTGTCCCTTTTCTTTTGCGTCTTCAATTATTGTCTGATAAATAGTTGCATAACATCTATCGGGAATCATTGCAATGCAATCCTGCAGTTCATCTTTACGATTCCACATTTTACCGCCATCGCGTACCACATTGGGCATAGATGCATCAACAATTACATCATTGGGTACATGCAGATTTGTTTTTCCGATTCTTGAATCAACCATCGCAAGCTCAGGCTGGTGTTCATAAACTTTATTTATATCATCTTCAATTTCCTTCCTTTTTTCATTCGGAAGTTTCTTTAGCTTTTCAAGGACATCCATCAACCCATTGTTTACATTAGCTCCAATTTCTTTTAAAGTATCACTGTGTTTATCAAGTGCATCTTTATAATAAACCGAAACAGCATGCCCAAACATAATCGGATCAGATATTTTCATCATTGTAGCTTTAAGATGTAATGAAAGCAGCACGTTATCTTTTTTAGCTTCTTCAATTTGTTCCGCATAAAATTTCCTAAGCTCTTTTACATTCATTACAGAAGAATCAATCACTTCTCCGTTAAGCAGATTTAATTTTTCTTTTAGATCAGTTGAATTTCCTTTTGGATCAACATATTCAATTTTTACAACATCATCTTTTTTAAGAGTAACAGATTTTTCATTTCCATAAAAATCCTTTTGATTCATTTGTGCAACACGAGCTTTTGAGCCTGAAGCAGGCCAGGGCTTCATCATTTTATGCGGATGTTTTTGCGCAAACCTTTTTACTGAAGCTGCTGCGCGTCTATCTGAATTGCCTTCTCTCAGAACAGGATTTACAGCGGAGCCAAGTACCTTAGCATATCTATTTTTTATTTCTTTTTCTTTATCACTTTTTGGTTCTTCGGGATAATCAGGAACCTTGTAACCTTTATCCTGTAGTTCTTTAATTGCTGATTGAAGCTGTGGAATTGATGCGCTTATATTCGGAAGTTTTATGATATTAGCCTCAGGTGTTTTTGCTATCTCACCAAGTTCATTTAAGTAATCAGGAATTTTTTGTTCATCGGTTAGATTATTAGGAAAGTTTGCAATAATTCTTCCGGCAAGTGAAATATCTTTTTGTTCAATATCAATACCGGTTCCTTGTGCAAAAGATTTTACTACAGGAAGCAAACAATAAGTCGCCAGCGCCGGTGCTTCATCAATTTTTGTCCAGATTATTTTTGTCGTCATCAGTTAAACTCAATTAATTAAAAAAAATTTATTATATATTTTATAAATATGATCTAAAATACTGAATGTTTGATAATTATTAAAAGAATGGTTTGAATTCACAGTGCTTGAGCTAATCAAATAAAAAAACAATTTTACTATTTCGTTCCTACGGAAATCTGGTTTTTATCTTTTGATCTGATTAAAAATATTTTGTTTCTTTGCTGATCGCGCTGAAAAGGAACCCTATCTGTCACTTTTTATTTAATCAAAGTCATTTTGCGTAGTTGATAAAATGCGTCTATATTTAACTTATAGAAATATATGCCACTTGATAGATCAGTAGCATTAAAAGTGACTTCATATTTTCCAGCTTCGCGGTATTCATCAACAAGCGTAGTAATTTCTTTCCCTAATACGTTGTAAACTTTTAATGTTTGCCAACTGCCCAGTGGTGACTGCCAACTGATTTTTGTAGATTGATTAAATGGATTAGGATAATTCTGTAATAACTCAAAAGTATTTACCGTAATATTTTTTATCGTCACATCAGTTAAGGTTGAATCAAAAGCAGAAATTGAATTTAGAAGATTACCAGTAAAATCGAACAAGGCTAAATTTTCCCATGGTGATCCAAATGTTGGCGTAGAAATCCATTCGGGTTCCCAATAAAAAACTCCAATACATTTATTGTTAATTGTATTGTTTGCAAGGTTTATTAAATCACTTAAATAATGTTTTTGTCCATCAACAGTAGCCGGATATCCAGCCAAAAGCTGACTTGAATTGCCAACAATATTATTTGTATTATCAAACCAGTCTAACGTCCAGGGATAAGCAGTTTCCACAATTACTATTTCTTTATTATAACGTTGAGCTAAATCATTTAAGTTGTTTTGTAAATCAGTAAATGTTCCGTGCCACCATGGATAATATGATAATCCGATAAGATCAAACGCAACACCTTGACCTAATAAACCATCGTAAAACCAACGCGCTACGATATTATCACCACCACGATCAATGTGAATCAATATTTTTACAGTATCGTTTGCATCAATATTTTCTTCAATTCCGCGTATTCCCTCTTTTAATAATTCAGCAAAGTTAGACCATTGCTGCGGTGTGTTATATTGATCACAAATTCTTCCATCATCCCAAAGCATACCGCAAATTATTTCATTACCAATTTGAACAATATCAGGCAGCACGTTTTGGTTTTTTAATGTTGTGATTACATCTTTTGTATAATTATAAACGCTGTCTTTTAATGATTGAAATGATAAACCATTCCAGGCAGCAGGTTTTGTTTGATTAGCCGGATCTGCCCAAGTATCTGAAAAATGTATATTAAGCAAAAATTTTAATCCATTATTTTTTATTCGATGTGCGGCTGACAATACTCCTTGCAGATTATTATATCCGCCGTTTGGAGTATGCCAGAGTTTTAATCTAACATAATTTAATCCGTGAGATTTAAATATTTCAATCGGATCTTTTATAATTCCATTTTCTTTAAACACACCGCCATTGTCTTCAATCTGAATAAGTGTTGATACATCAACGCCTTTTATAAAGTTTTGATTAGTTACAGAAGAATTTCTTGTGGATTGAGAAAAAATACCAGGTTTAGCAAACAAGGAAATTGTAATAAATAATATCAATACATTCTTAGTCATACGATCAATTTTTATTTTATTTAATTATAAAATAAGTAAATAATAATAAAAAAGGCTCAATCGCTTGAGCCTTTTTTTAGGGAGTTCACACTGAATGACGTTTGTGTGATTTTTAAATTGCTATTTACTATACCGACATTTTTTTTGTTTCTATAAAATCTTCCGACTGCAATTTGTAGAAATTAGTTTTGTTTGATAGACAAAAGCATTTCCACTGGTTCCAGCCTATTACGGTTATTCTATTCGCAGCGACTGGATTACTGCATCAACCTCAGGCGCATACTTATCAAAATCCGTTGGATCGCTTGAAGGGAAAAAGTACATAAAGACAACCCGTATTCCATCCCGATAAAGAACTGTGTAACGAACTTTGGCACCAAGTCCATAAGTACAATTGAATCCTACCGCATCTCCAACAGAGAAATCCCAATCTGCTCTCAAAACTTTTCCACTAAAACTAACAATAGACTGTTCGAAGAGCTTAGCAAATTCCTCCCGATTTTGATCAGGTACTTTGTGACCATAGATTATTAAAAACGGTTGAGGATTATTTGATGTATCTGTAGAGATGAGTTGAAATCCATTCCATTTTTCCGGTTCCTTCTCATCTGTGGAGATTGAAGAACTGTATAAACCTGACTTCATTTCTTCGTACGGATCTTGCTGTACGATTTTTTTGAAAGACCAGCTTTCCGGAACGGTCACCCCAAATCGATACTCTTCATTTCTAATTGTTACGGAATCCTGTAGCTGTTCACACGCAACAAGAAGTGATGCATTTGTAATAATAATAATTACTATTGTTGATGCTATAGTAGAGATAACAGCGAGAAGTTTTGAAAGAAATAAATTTCTTCTATTTGCTTTATTTACGCATTTCATATTAACACCTATAAAAAATTATTTCTTTACTATATCTACTCTTCTGTTTAACTCTTTTCCTTCTTTAGTATCATTTGTTGCAACCGGTGCAAGAGGACCAACACCGCCTGCCTCAAGATTCGCGGAAGGAATTTTATACTTTGTAATTAATTCGTTTACAACAGACTCAGCTCTTTTTTGGGAAAGTTCCATATTATCTTTAAGCTTGCCAACATTATCAGTATGACCAACAACATAAATTTGCAGTGAAGGATTTTTTTGAAGAAGTGTAGCGATCTCTTTAATCGTTTCATCAGATTCCGGTTTGATATCTGATTTACCAGTATCAAAGTAAATTCCGTAAACTGCCATATGACCATCCTTAGTAATATTTTCTTTTAGTATGTCAGCCGTTACCTTAACCATTCCTGTTTCCATAGGTTTCTCTTCAACTACTATAATTTTTGTCCATGGACCGGCAGCAACAAAGACACCAATCCACACGTTGCCTTCATTTCTTTTTTGAAAAGCGGTCAGGTAACGCTCAGGTGGATAGTATCCTATCGTTTCAATTCCTATTTCATGTCCGCATTCTTCCTTGCTGCACATAAACTTAATTTCAAAACCAGCTTTCTTTAATGCCTGTTCATAATTTCGTATTCGCTCAAGCGAAGAGCGGTCGGGTGGATCCTGGTAATCAATCTTTGTGACTTTTCCTTCAAGCATAACAGTTTCAACTGAACCATCTTCCTGAACTTTGCCGAGTACAAGCGTTTGTTCATCGAACTCTTTCACCTCATTTTTTAAGATAACGGACCCCTCAAATCCTTTAATTAATGGATGACCTTCGTTTTGAGCGATTGCTATTGGAGAAGTAAGCGCAATCAATCCTGCAATGAATGTATTGAGAATTACATTCTGCTGCATCGATATTAATATTTCAAATATGCTTCTATTCGATTGTATCATTTTTTTTCCTTTATAAATTATTTTTCATTCAACAAACAAGCGCCGCAGCCTCCTGCCGTTACGCTGTATATTCCGGTAGTTTCGTTGTATTTCCACGAACCCCCAAGTGCAGAAGTAAAGCTGTCAATTCCAATAAAGGCATGCTTTTTTCCATCCAGAATTATTATTTTAACTTCTGATGATAAAACTCCGGTATTTTGCACATTAATCCTTGCCTCTTTTCCCGAACCCTTTTTGATTAACAACACTTTTGAATCACTAAATTTAAAGTAAGCTCCAAGCTCAAAAGGTCCGGCAATTGAAATAGATTTGTCAATTGCAAGTGCCAATTCTTCCATCGGAAGATATAGTTTAGATCCTTCTTTAACGCAATTTGTAAATAGTACTTTCTCATTCAGGTTAAGCTTAATATCATTTTTCATCTGAGCACTTGCATTACCAATCATTAAAAATATAATTCCAACAACCAGAATAGTTGTGCGTAAATTCTTATTAAAAGATTTTGAGATGTTCATTTAATATATCTTTCTTTTTTGTTATTGTTTTTACTTCATCAAGATCATCTTTTTCGTTTTTAAAAATGTTCCTGCCTGCAATTTGTAGAAATAAATTCCGCTTGATAATTTACTTGCATTAAAATTAACCTCATAACTTCCTGCTGGTTTTGCTTCGTTAACTAATGTTGCTACTTCATTGCCAAGTACATCGTAAACTTTAAGTGTAACTTGTGAAATACCGGCTATTTGATACTGAATACTGGTTGATGGGTTGAATGGATTGGGATAGTTTTGATTCAGAAAAAAAGTACTGGGAAATATTTCTTCTTCTAAAACTGCTGTTGAACCTCCTACTTTAAATGTTATTTCATCTACTATTAGTTCTGTTCCTACCTGCCCGCTCCCAAGACCTGATGCAACCATGATTAAAACTGAATCGGGTAGTAAGCTGGATTGAATAGCAATTGGAAATTCTAAATAGGTAAATTCGCTGATAGTCGAATCGATCTTAAAAGTACAACTGTCCGTTGCAGCAATGATACTATCACCTTTCATCAAGCCCACCAGAATAATTGCTTGATCGCCGGGCATAATGTTTGATTTCACACAAGCTGAAAACCTAGTGGGAACCTGGCTAAAGTTATATGCAGTTTCTAAAATGGCAACTCCCGGGAATGGAAATCCAATGTCCAACGTTTTAACTTTCATCGCATAACTACCATTACAGCCAGGAGAGAAAGGTTCGACATTTACTAAAGGAAAATTATTTGTAGTCTGCCAACCGACAGGATTATTGTTTCCATCCGGATCAGTTACCCAGTCTTCAAATCCAACATTTATGAATTGACTGAAGGATTGAGAATAAAAAATTATAACAAAAAGAATTATATAAATTGATCGCATAGCTGTTTTTCTCCTTATTTTATTAGTAATAGTTTCTTAGTTTCAACAAAATCATTTGCCTGCAAACGATACAAATATACTCCGCTTGCAAATCTGCTTGCATTAAACTCGATATTATATGTTCCCGCATGTTTATATTCATCAACTAAAGTTGCGATTTCATTTCCCAACACGTCGTAAACCTTTATAGTTTGATGACTGCCTATTGGTGACTGCCAACTGATTTTTGTTGTTGGATTAAATGGGTTTGGATAGTTTTGTTCAAGGATGAATTCTTCAGGAATAAAATCTGAAATAATTTCTTCAACTGACGTGCTGATTAAAAGTTCAACTGTTTCGCCACCATTATGATCAAACTGCAATGGAGCTTGAAGCAGCATCGAGCCAAAGCCCGTAATCGAGTTAGTTTCTTCAGTTGCTCCACCAGGGTTAATAATTATATTATCTCCTATGGAAAAGCCATTATTACTGGCAACTTCAAGAACCTGGCTGCCTGAAAGTGCATTGGATGTTAATGTAGTACTCATAATAGATTGCGAATATTTGATTGTAGCGTACTCGAATGCTGAATTTTGTCCCCAACTATAACCGGTTATATACACATCTCCTGATGTACTAACATCGATGTCAGTTACCTGATCTTCCCCAATACCAGCTCCATCATATACGATTTCCCATTTTTGTATTCCTGATGAATTATATTTAACCGTAACATAATCAATGTTAGAGCTGCCGCTTATTACCTCGCCAGTAACGTAGATTCCTCCCAGACCATCAACAGCCATTTCAGTTGCAAAGTTACCCTGGCTATTTTGTGTTTCATATACCGCAGTCCACTGTTCCTGACCGGAAGAATTATATTTTACGGTGGCAAAAACGTCATAACCGCTTTGTTGGCTAGCTGTACCGGTAACATAAATATTTCCCAAAACATCCGTTTTAATTGAAACTGCTTCAGCGTACGAATCCTGATCAGGTCCGGTATATCTTTGAACCCACTGCTCAACTCCATCTGAACTGTATTTAATCGTTGCGAAATCAACATAAGTATAAATATCATCACTTCTGCCAGTGACGTAGATATTTCCATCATTATCTATTGTGATCGAAGTTGCTCTATTGTCATAACTTTCTGAACTATGGCTATATCGTTTTACCCAATGCTCAATTCCATCTGAACCATATTTAACGGTAGCATAACTAAAACTAAATATTAAACTGTCTTCTTCACTGAATCCAGTAACATAAACATTGCCCCCGTTATCAATTGCAATGGCAGTCGGTTGGTC
>JAGOXU010000157.1 GCA_018059515.1 Ignavibacterium sp. | reverse complement strand
CTTTTGATTTTGGTTTGGGTTATTCTCTCAGAAAATACAGCAGGCTGCATTTACACGCTGATTATTTATTTCACGTAAAAAATATTTTTAATACTTCAGAAAATATTGCGCTATACTATGGTCCGGGCGCAAGATTAAGATTAATAGAAAACGGAGATTCAAGATTAGGATTTAGATTTGATGTCGGACTTGTCTGGATTCCAAGGAATGCGCCTGTTGATGTTTTTCTGGAGATTGCACCTCTGCTTGATATAATTCCATCAACTGATTTTACTGTTAATGGCGGAGTAGGCGTAAGATTTTTCTTTAATTAGAAGTCATAATCCATCAAAGAATTTTCAAAGTTTATTCTTGAGAGAAATGAAATGAGGAAAACAAAAACTATTGATAGAACGACTGAAGTAATAAATCCTGCGAACAAAGCGGAAAGCAGCAGTGCTATTACAGAAGCCAAAACAGAGGCTGAAAGATGTTTTAATTCAGTATCTGTTTTCTTATTTCTTAATTGATTAAATGAAGTTTTAATTATCATCCAGAGTAAAGCAAAAAAAGAAATCAATCCAATAATTCCACTTTCAAAATAGATTTGTAAAAAATCGTTATGCCATCCACCAATTCCTTTATCAACAAAAGATTCTTTCAATGGAAATATCAATTTAAATGTTCTAGGACCAAATCCAAGAATAGGATGTTTTAAACTAATTTCTTTTGCACCTTTCCATATTATATCTCTATCCGAAAGCTGGGAAATGTTTTGTACTCTTTGCTCTATTTGTTGTGGCGGATTGTATAAGTAAATGGAAATACTGATCAAAAAAAATACACTCAAAACAATCAATTGTTTTATAGGAATTCTTCTTAACACAATAGCGCTTATTAAAAGTAAAAGCGCTATTGCAATATTTGCTCTACCTAAAGATGTAATTAAACCAACCAAAATTATTATATAGATTACAGACCAAAAGAACATCTCTAAAAAATTTTTATTTTTTTTAGGACAAAACAACGCAACGGAAAACCCCGTTAACAAATAACCTGAAAAAACAGTATAGCTTGATGTAAATGTTTGTGCGCGGTCCACAAAATGAAGTAGGAACCTTATGCTTCCAACTATAGACATAACTGCAGCACCAATTATAAATGCAAGCATTACATTTAGAACCATTTGCTTGTTTAAAGTTTTAAAATAAAAAGTGACTGTTGTTGCGGAAGTGTAAAACAAAGCTTCTTTATAAAGTGATTCATAACTTGTTTGCGGATACTCAGAGAGAAGAATTGTTATCAATCTTAGTAAACCAAAAATTAATATAAATGCAACGATTGGATCAAATGCTTTTTTTCGTTCTTCATTTTTTTCAAAAAGCCACAATAGAAATAACAATCCCCCGACAAGTTGCATTAAAAAAAGAGAAAGCACAAAGCTAATTGAAAACACTATAAGCAAAGCAAAAATTATTCGTTGATTAAACTTACTTTTTAACATTAGTCATTCAATTCTCGTTATCCCTAAACTGCATTTCATAAAGCTTTTTGTATAGTCCTCTTTCATCTCCAATTAATTTATCGTGTGTACCCTGCTGAATTATTCGTCCTTTATTCAGCACAAGAATATTTGTTGCATTTCTTATTGTACTTAAACGGTGTGCAATTACAATTGTAGTTCTGTTTAACATTAATCGTTCGATAGCTTCCTGCACAAGAATTTCAGATTCATTATCCAATGCTGATGTCGCTTCGTCAAAAATCATTATATCGGGATTTTTTAAAAGTGCACGAGCAATTGTTAATCTTTGTCTTTGTCCACCGGAAAGTTTTACACCGCGTTCGCCAATCATAGTTTTATAGCCTTGCGGCATTTCGCTAATAAAATTATGAGCGTTAGCAGTTTTAGCGGCTTCAATAATTTTTTCCATTGGATAATCTGTTAAACCATAAGCGATATTTTCTGCAATGTTGGTGTTGAATAAAAAAGTCTCCTGCGTTACAATCCCCATTTTAGCTCGCAAAGATTCGATTGTAATATCTTTTATATTATTTCCATCGATAAGAATTTGTCCATCGGTTGGATCATAAAATCTTGGGATTAAATCAGCAAGAGTAGATTTGCCGCCGCCGCTTGGACCAACAAGAGCAAGAATTTCTCCACGCTTAACACTAAAGTTTAAATTATCCAAAACAAAAACATCAGAATCCTCATACTTAAATGAAATATTTTTAAAAACTATTTCATCTTTAAAACTATTTAACTCTAATGCATTTGGTTTATTTTTTATTTGAGGTTCAATATCAATAATTTCAAAAACTCTTTCTGCAGCAGCACTTGCTTCCTGAATTCTATTATTAACACTGCCAAGTTCTTTAATCGGTGTCATCATTTGAAAAATTGCAAATAAAAATCCCAAAAACTCACTTGCGTTTAGAGTTTTATCAACCAGCACTAAAACGCCGCCGTAGTAAATTATAACAACTCCTATTATTACACTTAATATCTCTGTAATTGGAGAGGAAAGGTTTCTTGTTCGTACAATTTTTAGAACTAACTTAAAATAATTTTTTGTTTCATTCATAAACCTGATATTTTCAAATTGTTCCATTCCAAAAGCTTTAACAATTTTAACTCCCGAAATTGTCTCCTGAAGTATGCTTGTTATATCTGCAATTTTTGATTGAAGGATAACAGTCTGCTTTTTTAATTTAATTCCAATCCATGCAATTATTAAACTTGCAATTGGTACGATAATAAAAGCAAATAGTGATAACCGCCAGCTAATACTAACTGCAATTGCAAGAAACACAATTAAAGTAAGCGGCTCTTTAATTAGATTAGAAAAAGTAGCCGATATACTTGCCTGAATAATATTTACATCGTTTGTAAATCTTGAAATAATATTTCCAACACGTTCAGATTTAAAGTAACCTATGGGCAGCTTATGTAAATGGCTGTAAGTTTCATCACGCAGATCTTTCATTGATGCGTATTCTACAAACGCCATAAAATATCCTTGTATATAGCCAAAAAAATTTTTTAAGATAAATGCAGCAAGAATTAATAAACAAATTTTAATTAATACTTCGGGTTTATCGCCTGCTAAAACAAAATCATTAAATGCTTTTACAGTATCTTCTTTCAGATTGATAATCCAATCGGGCAAAATACTTGAAGCTTTTTCAATCTGGCTGGTTTGTTCTGTAGTTTGTTTTGATGATGATTCCTGAAACAAAGTATCAAGCAAAGGAATTGTAAGATAAACAGACACGCCGTTTAAAATTGCAAACAAAATTGTAAACACAAAGGTTAGTAAAATGTGTTTCCAATAAGGTTTTGTGTACGATATTATTCTGTAATAAGATTTCAATTTAATTTATTTTGATTTCTAAACACTGCGAAGACTGCAGCCGCCATTGATTTTAATTATTTTAAAGCTTGTAAGAGATTCAAGTTTAAATATTTCAATATATGAATCTTTACCAAACCCGCTGCCAAATATCAGAAAATCACCAATCAGCACAAAGCGATTGTAAGATGTTGCATTAAACTTTTTAACTGTTTTTTTCTTTTGAAGATCATACACAACCAATATAGCTTCATTTATATTTTTAGTTTTTAGTTTTAAAGTGTCGTTTGATTCAATAAGCATTACAAGCTGCTTTTTGTTTTCAGCCCAGTTTAACTGTATTATTTTATTGGATGAAAAACCTGTCCAAACTTCTTTGTTAGAGTTTTGCTGTCCGATAAATATCGAATCATTTTTTTCAATCACCGTAAAAAGTTCATTCGGAGATTTATAATTTAACGTCGGAAGTTTTGTTATCGGATAACCATCTTTTGTTAAATCAAATATTTCTGTGTTATCAGAAAGCAGTTTACCAAAACGGTTATAAATCTGTGTGTTCTTATTTATGTATGAAGCAATTATTTTATCAATTGAATTTATGACCAAAGTAAATCTATCATTATCCGTCCAAAATGGAATTATCTGAATTCCCTCTTCTAATTGAGTTATGGATTCAACTTTCCTTACATCAAAATCAATACGATATAATCGCCCTTTTTCTATTGCCGGCTGTGATGATTTTAATCTCTGCTGCCGTTTAGTTATAAAGTAGGCTGATTTATTATTTGGAGAAACTAATAAATCAATTACTCGTTCATCAATAGAATGCCAAAACACCTTGTACTTATCAAACTCATAATCGTATCTATAAATTGCAGGCTTGCCGTTATAACTTCCAACAAAATAAAAACCTGAAAACTCTGTTAGCTTAGCATTTGCAATTTCATTTTTCAGATTTTCTTCGTCAATATCGCTTTCATTATTTTTATTGCAGGATGAAAACAAAACCGCAAGTAAAATCACAAACATTATCTTTTTCATAAATAAGTTTATCATCATATTTAGCCTCTTGGATGATATTGTTTATGAACCTGTTTAATATAATCACGATCAATGTGAGTATAAATTTGTGTTGTGGAAATATCAGCGTGACCAAGCATTTCCTGAACAGCTCTTAAATCCGCACCGCCCTCTAATAAATGCGTTGCAAACGAATGTCTAAAAGTATGAGGATGAACTTTCTTTTTAATTCCCGCTTCCTTAACATATTTATCAATAATTTTCCAAATACCCATTCGGGAAAGTTTTGTGCCGTGAGAATTTAGAAATAAATTATTTTCACTTTTAGATTTCTTCATTAACAGCGGTCTGCTTTTTTTAAGATACTTACCTATCCATTTTATTGCACTTGAGCCAATAGGAATAAGTCTTTCCTTTGATCCTTTACCGAACACACGAATTATTTCATCATCTAAAAAAAGATCATTTACTTTTAAATTGATCAATTCTGAAACACGCGTTCCGCACGCGTAAAATAATTCAAGAATCGTTTTATCGCGCAAACCTAATTTATCTTGAACTTTGGGTGCGGATAATATTTTTTCAATTTCAGGTATGTTTAATACACCGGGTAATTTTTTAGAAATTTTTGGTGCAGTTATTTTTTCAATTGGATTTTTTAAAATGTATTTATTTTTTAAGAGATATAAAAAAAATCCTTTTAACGATGAAAAATATCTTGCGCTTGACGAACCGGAAAGACCGAGTTCCTTTATCGTTTTAAAGAAACGTCGGATATGATCTGATGTAATATTTGATGGGTCATCAACACTTGAATCTTTTAGAAAAGATATGAATGCATTTATATCGTTTTTATAGGATACAACTGTGTTTTGGGAAAGATTTTTTTCCAACTTAATATGTGCAAGATATTCTTTTAGAAACAACTCCATTAGTTGTCTTTATCCGTGCTGATTCCTTTTTCTGCGTCTTCCTGCTTAGGATATTTTATTCTTCTATGATGCTGACTGATTAAAATTGAAAGGAACGCTTCCTTCATTTTTGATAGATCACTGAATGTTATTGGTGATTCATCAAGCTGAGCTTCTTTTAATCTGGAATTAAAAATATTATTAATCATGTTTTCAACTTTTTTTGTATCCGGATCAGCAATAGATCTTACAGCCGATTCACATCCATCTGCAAGCATTACAATTGCAGTTTCTTTTGTATTTGGTTTTGGTCCCGGATATTTAAAATCATCAATGTTTATTTTATCCTCACCATAAAGAGTTTTTGCTTTTTCATAAAAGAATTTACTTACAGTTGTACCGTGATGCATTGGAATAAAATCAATTAACTCCTGTGGAAGTTTGTGCTGCCTTGCTAATTCAATTCCATCATTAACATGTTTAAGTATTAAGTGAACACTTTCTTCAGGCGGTAAATTTTCGTGCAGGTTCTGGCTGTTCATCTGATTTTCCACAAATCCTTGCGGCTCAATTATTTTACCAATATCATGATAATATGCACCAACTCTTGCAAGCAGTGCATTTGCGCCAATTTTTTCTGCTGCCGCTTCTGCGATTGTTCCCATCGTCATCGAATGATTAAATGTGCCGGGAGCTTTTCTTGCAAGTTCTCGCAGCAGCGGTCTATCAAAATTTGAAAGTTCTAATAATGTTAAATCCGTTGTAATGTTAAATAATCTTTCAAAGAAAATAAGTAATCCATAAGTAAGCACAGGACTTATCAAAGCGTTTGTTGCTGCAAATGCAAGCTCAATCAACATTGATTCTGCCGGGGCAAAACGCTCCAATCCAAATGCAAGAATGGATGCTGTGTATCCGATTAAAATAAATATGAATGAACGAAATATTTGCGAACGATTTTTTATATCACGAACTGTATAAACCGATAATCCGCCGGCAATAAAATTCATTGCCATAAAAGTGTAATCGTTGCCGCGCAATGCGCCGACAATTAAAGAAAGAATAACCGTTAAGTATAATCCGACTCGTGAATCAAATACAATTGTAAAAATCATTGATGCTGCAGGTACAAAAATTAAATACTGTATCGGAGCTTTTATAGTAATATGATTAATTAGATAGGTTACAAACGCTACAAAAATTACGATTACAGAAATCAATACAATTTTTGTGTTATCATAAAATATTTTTTTTCTGAACAGATATAAATAAATAGCAAGTATGGTGATGAAGAAGGATATGTGTAAAAATTTTCCTATCAGTTGCAGCACTATTCCTTCGGAACCAATCGCTTCTCCTTTTGCTTCTTTGTAAGACTCAATTTTTAATTTTACCTGCTTTGTAATGCGATCATGTTTTGCAATAATTCTTTCGTTCTCATTTACTATGCCCGCATATTTAGAAACATTATCTTTTGCTTGTTCAACTTCAAGATTAGTTGCTTCTTCGTTGTAAACAAGATTCGGATAAACAAAATAAATTGTAAATTCCGCAATAGCCGCTTTCAATTCATCGGAATAGTTTAGCCCCTGTATTTTATTTCTAACTTCATTTTTCGCTTGATCGAAAAAATAAAATTTACTCGTTGGTTCAATCTTATCTATATTACCAACTCTTATGGCAATGCTATCGCGCAGCTTTGAGCTTGATTCAAGATTTATAATTCCCCGTTTACCAACTGCATCAGTAATTGATCCCGCTGAATTAAAAACCTTATCTAATAAATCATCTTTTCGGCTTTTAGAATTCTTATTCAGCTTGCGCAAGTTTAAAAATTGAGTAAAAGATTTTGAGCTTAAAAATGTTGGATTTAAATAATTATCATTCTGTGATTTTATGTTTTCATCAATAACTGAAACTATATATGCGGCAAATGCTTTTAATGAATCACTATTACGCACTGTAATATTATCAAAAACAGGAAAGACTGATTTTTCCGCATCTCTAACTTCGTTTTCATAAGTTTGTTTTTCTTTGATGATAGGAAAACTAAACGGTGCAATTAGATCATCGTTCGTCCAGATAGCACCTTCAGTAACTTCAGATTCAATTGATTCTCCTTTAGGAAACATCATAACGATCAGGATAACTGTAATTAGCCCGATAATTATTTTTCTTTTTATTCCAGTTTGACTTAGAATACTTTGTTCTTTATCCATAGTTAAGACATTTTAGCTATTAATAAGGCTTCTAAAAATTCGACCACGCCTTCTTCGTTATTAGTTTTTTTAATAATGTAATCCGCCGCTTTTTTTATTTCAGGAATTGCATTTTGCAAGGCTACTTTTATTCCTTTTGATTCAAACATACTTAAATCGTTATACCAATCACCAAGCACTGCTGTTTTTATTTCTTTAACATTTAAATGTTTTATTAAACGCTGCATTGCTTTTCCTTTAGATGAACCTGATCTTCGCACTTCAAGATAATAAATTCCTTCCTGAGATTGGGATCTAAAAAAGGATACTGATGTTCCCAGTGTAAAGGGAAAACTTAATTTATCCCTAACAAATTCTACTGTGCT
>JAGOXU010000020.1 GCA_018059515.1 Ignavibacterium sp. | reverse complement strand
TTTATCATCAACTTATGCACAAACAAAAGATCAGTGCACACAACAACTTGATAAAGCTGAAGAAGAGTACCAGGCAGGTAAATGGACTGATGCAATTGAACTGCTTGATCAGTGTCTTAAAAAAGAAAATGTTGGTGAACTTGAAAAAGGAAGAGCCTACAGGATATTAGGATTGGTTTATATAGCAATTCAATTAGAAAAAGAAGCGAATGATGCTGTAAAAAATCTGCTATTAATGGTACCTAATTACAAAGTGGACCCGGTTAAAGATCCGCCTTCATTTCAAAAAATTATTGATAATATGGCTCTTACATTAAATCCTAAGATCACAAACATTTCCCCTAACACTATTGACCAGGGAGAAAAAGGAATAAAGTTAACTGTTACAGGTTCTAACTTTGTATATGGTTCTGTTGTAAATCTTAATGGTTTAGCAAAATCTACTACTTATGTAAGTTCTACAGAACTTACTGCTGATGTTCTTACAAGTGATCTATCGAAGACAGGTGAATTTGATGTTACAGTTTACAGCCCGATAATGGGCGGTAAAACCTCTGAAGCAGAAAAATTAATTGTTCAAAAAGCTTCCTCTTTTCCGTGGACGTGGATTGCTATTGGCGGAGGTGCTGTTGTAGCAGCAGTGGTTGCGGTGCTTACTCTTGGCGGCAAAAATGATACTGAATCAACAACCACATTGGCTGATCCGCCGACGAGACCATAATCTTCACAATACTTTAAAGATATAGTAAATGAATGATAAATATATCTTCTGTAATATAAGTAATAAATAATATGAGGCTTAAAATGAAATATATTATTAGAGTGTTTTTATTAACTCTATCTTTTACTGTGATATTATTTTCACAGGAGAAAAATAGAGTTATACACAATTCCGATGATAATCCGACTAACAAATTTAAAGAAATTTTAAAACAAACTATGCCGGATTTTAATGATAATAAATACGAAAATATCTTTAAGGTTGATGCTAAGGACAATCAGGTTAGAGAAATATTTGTTAATCAACAAAAAGGTCATCCTGAATTTCAAAATTCGACTACCCCAAATGAAAGAAATATTTTAAGTAAAACTTTGCTTGATAGATTTGTTGTTACTGAAAATATTTATCAAACATGGGATGGTACTACCTGGGCAAATCAATCAAAATCTGCATTTGTATATGATGCAAGAGATAATGAAGTTCAAAACACATATCAAAACTGGAATACTACCGTATGGGAAAACAGTAGTAGAAATTCTAGTGTTTATGATGCAAATGATAATCAGACTGAAAACATTTATCAAAGTTGGAATGGAAGTGCGTGGGTAAATAATAGTAAATATATTTATACTTATGATGCAAGTAATAACCAGACAGATTATCTTTATCAAACCTGGGATGTTTCTGTTTGGAAAAATAATACAAGGAACGTTAGTACGTATGATTCAAATAATAAGGTTACACTCCGAACCTATCAAAACTGGAATGGAACAGCATGGGTAAATAGTTATAAATATACATATACTTATGATTCTAACAGAAACCAGACTCAGTATGATTATCAAATCTGGAGCGGTACTGCCTGGACAAATGATTCCAGGTCTACTTTTACATATAATACAAATAACAAAAGAACGGAACAGATTTATTTAACCTGGAATGGTACTGCTTGGATAAATAACAGTAAATATACTTATACTTATGATGCAAATAATAACCAGATTGAGTTTCTTCAACAAACCTGGGATGTTTCTGTTTGGAAAAATAGCTCCAAAGCTGCATACACTTATAATGCACATAAAGATATTACAGAGTTAATCTATCAAAATTGGGATGGTACCGCTTGGGTAAATAGTTATAGGTATTCATTAACTTACAATGCAAAATATAATTTGACAGATTATCTTTATCAAACCTGGGATTTAGTCGTCTGGAAAGATAATGGCAAAATTAACTTAACTTATGATGCAAATGATAATCAAACTCAACAAATAAGTCAAAACTGGAATGGAACAGCATGGGTTAATCAGTCTAAATATTCCTATACATACACATCCGGACACTATGCAACTACAATTACTTTAAACACAAGTTATAATTTTGGAGATGCAACAAAGACAACCAGTTATCAGATAATTGGATTGCCCGGGGCAAATAATATACCTATCTCAAGTATTGTATCCGGAACGGCTGGTGTTAATGGGGATTGGCGCGCATTCTGGGATGCAGGTACTGGTGCCTTTATGGAATACAACAGTAGTGCTAACTTTAATTTTGTTCCGGGAAAAGCATTTTGGGTTATAAGTAAAAACACAATAAATATAAATCAGAGTGTGAATACTGTTACTATAGCTTCAGATAATACGTATTCAATTCCGGTTCATAGCGAATGGAATTTAATCTCCAATCCACTTGATAAAAATATTTCGTGGAATAGGATACAGAATTTAAATAGCATAACACAGCCAATTCATTTTTATCAGAATGGCAGTTATAGTAATCCAGATGGATTTGAAAAATACAAAGGATACTATTTCTTTAACGCTACAAATCTAACGACTTTAAAGATTCCTTATAGTGGTTCTGCTTTTTTGCCAAAACAAAATTTGGAAAGTCAGAATGAGTTAAAAATTTCCATTTACTCCAATGCTGATGAAAAAGCATCAGTAGGGGTTGGAGTTTCTGGTGAAGCAAAAGAAGGAGTTGATATGCTGGATGTATTTGCTCCTCCTTCACAATTTTCTGAAGTAAGTATTAGTCTCATTAACAAAAATCTCGAAACAAATTATAAATTCCTTCAGAAAGACTACAGACCTGAAATAGGGGAAGGACAGGAATTTGATTTTATTGTTAAGAATTTATCTGATGAAGATGTTGATATGGTTTTTAGCGGTATTAATAATTTTGCTAACAATAAAATATTTCTACTTGATAAAAACCTTTGGAAGTTATATGATTTGAGTAAGATAAATTCTTTTGTAGTTAGAAAAAACTTAGAGAAAAAAGAATATAGTATCCTGATAGGAACAGAAGATTTTATTCTTCAAAAGAAGGCTGATATAATGCCGACAGAATTTTCTTTATCACAAAATTACCCGAATCCATTTAATCCGACAACCAGGATTATGTTCTCATTGCCGCAGCAAAGCAATGTTTCATTAAAAGTTTATAATACACTTGGTCAATTGGCATTTGAAGTGATTAATAATCAAACTTATGAAGCGGGTTACCACGAAGTAGTATTAGACGGTAGTCAACTTGCTTCTGGAATATACTTATATCAACTGCAAACAAATTCTTCCGGAAGTAAGCCTTTTGTTGAAACAAAGAAGATGATCCTAATCAAATAGCGACAAATGATACTCAAGTAAAAATAACAATTTTAATAATTTTTAATCTTCAAACCCCGGTTCCTTGGTGCCGGGGTTTTTTTATGATACTATAAGCAATAGGAAAAGATAAGGTTGAAAAAAATAATAAGTGAGATTAAAAGTAAAGTAAGTGAATGGAAAACAGGTGCAGATAAATATGGAATCTCAAAAAATAAACAAGCAATGATGGAGAAAGCGATTAAAGTTTAAATTATAAAACTAAGTTTTGGAATACTGAACTTCATCTTGTGTTAACCTAGCATAGAAGTCTCATCAAGAGGTCAAATATGGTGGTCTATGTAACATCAATTGGAGTATTGAATACAAGAAAGGCTTTAAAACGAGGTTATTAGTTCTAATTCCACGCCAAATATAATGTGCGGAGAGTCAGGGGAAACTCTGTTGAATCAAGAAACATTTGTACT
Organism: Ignavibacterium sp.; assembly: GCA_018059515.1. Classification (GTDB taxonomy): domain Bacteria; phylum Bacteroidota; class Ignavibacteria; order Ignavibacteriales; family Ignavibacteriaceae; genus IGN3. Next base: position 19,952 of record JAGOXU010000020.1, on the reverse strand, counting down.
TAGCTCAAAATCAATTCTTTTTCAAAACTTCTACTAAAACACTTCTGCAAAAAATTTACTTAATTGTACTTTCCAAATACCAACCTGATATTAACTTCGTAATAGATATACTCCATGTTTTATCCAAATATTAAGTTTCATATTTATTGTGTAGTCCATTCAAAAAGAAATTTTGCTTGTAATAAATAAAATAATTCCTCTAATTTTTTAGGTTCATACTTTCCAAATAAAAAATAATTATTAGCTAAACTGCTTGACAATAAAGAAATATTAATATAATTTAAAACACCAATGTAAACGTTTACATTAATATTTTGACTAAAAGTTCTTTATGTATTGATTTTAAATCTTCTTAAGAATTAAAATTAATTGAGCCAGTTAGTCTCTAAATAAATACTATATAACTCATTATCAGGAGGTTCTATGCGAAAGTTATCATATACCTTTGCTCTTGCTCTCACGTCTTTTTTTCTTTTCGCCGGTGCAGAATCATACGCACAGGCAGTTCAAGATCCGGCTTCGATAAATGTTTATGAAGCAAGTGGTCCTATTACAGTTGATGGTGTTCTTGACGAAACATCTTGGTTAACAGCATCTCCACAAATAATGTTTAAACTGGGGGGAGAACCTTCCGGATTATCTAACACCCCAACTAACGGTGCAGTTGTAAAACCACCCTATACAGATTCATCAACCACATATGTAAAGTATTTGTATTCTGGTACAAACCTATATGTCTCTTTGAAATCTGACGACAAACAGGTCTGTAAGTTTGATTGGGAAGGTGATGGTATGTTTATGATATTAAAGAATCCAATAAATCAGAATAGTGAACTAAAATTGTATGTTATCAACTCGACGACATTTGGTGCGGAAACAGGTGGTGCTGCTCCTATTCCTACTGGCAGTTACGGCGGCGTTGGAGTTGTAAACGGAACAATTTATGATTCAACAGATGTAGATGGCGGTTATACAGCAGAAGCATATATCGATTTAAGTGCTTTAGGATATCCCACCTTACCAGCAACATTACAAGTATCTGTAGTCATTTTTGATCCTGATAATTATAGTGCAGGTGCTCCACCTTGGGGTCCAAATGGAAACTTTTACAAACAATGGTGGGGAAGTGAATGGGGCTCTGAATTTAGAACTTTGAATTTTGTACAAGGAACATCTCCTTATGATCCACCATCAATTACTGTTTACGGTGCACAAGGTGTTATTACAGTCGATGGTCTTTTAAATGAACCTGATTGGGCATTCAATGTTCCACAGATAATGTTTAAAAAAGATGGAGTTCCTTCTGGAAATAATTTTACACCAACAAATGGTGTAGTTGTAAAACCTCCATATACGGATGAGTCAACTACTTATGTAAAGTATCTATATTCAGGAACAAACTTATATGTCGCTTTACAATCTAATGACCAGCAGGTCTGTAAGTTTGATTGGGAAGGTGATGGTATGTTTATGATATTAAAGAATCCAATAAATCAGAATAGTGAACTAAAATTGTATGTTATCAACTCGACGACATTTGGTGCGGAAACAGGTGGTGCTGCTCCTATTCCTACTGGCAGTTACGGCGGCGTTGGAGTTGTAAACGGAACAATTTATGATTCAACAGATGTTGATGGCGGTTATACAGCAGAAGCATATATCGATTTAAGTGCTTTAGGATATCCCACCTTACCAGCAACCTTACAAGTATCTGTAGTCATTTTTGATCCTGATAATTATAGTGCAGGTGCTCCACCTTGGGGTCCAAATGGAAACTTTTACAAACAATGGTGGGGAAGTGAATGGGGCTCTGAATTTAAAACGTTAGTATTTGGTAACGTAGTACCTGTTGAATTAACATCTTTCACCGGTGCTTTTGTTGGTAATGATGTTCAATTAAAATGGGCTACGGCTACAGAATTAAACAACAGAGGATTTGAAATTCAGAGAAGTATTAATAACTCTGAATTTGCGACAATCGCATTTGTTGAAGGGCATGGAACAACAACTGAACAGAAACAATATACGTTTGTTGATCGTAATGTAACAACTCGTGTAAATTGCGCTTATAGATTAAAACAAATTGATTTTAATGGTACTTACGAATACTCAAAAGTTGTGAATCTAGGATATACACTACCATTAGAATTTACTCTTGAACAGAATTATCCAAACCCATTTAATCCAACCACAAATATAATTTACGCTGTTCCGGTAAAATCTAATGTTACACTTGATGTTTATAATCTTATTGGACAGAAAGTAGTTACATTATTTGAAGGTGAAGTTGAAGCTGGAAAACACACAGCACAGTTTAATGCATCAACAATGTCTTCAGGAATTTATTTCTTTAGATTAAATGCAGTTGGTCAAAATGGTGCCCAATTTACATCAAGCAAGAAAATGACCTTGTTGAAGTAAGTAATATTCATCCTAATACTTATGGAAGCAGAATAAAACATTCTGCTTCCAATTTTTATAGACTAAATATGACTCCAACAATTAAACAGATAGCTAAAAAAGCTAATGTATCTATTGCCACTGTTTCTAGAGCACTAAACGATGATGTTCGTGTTACTGACGAGACAAAAGCAAAAGTGTTGCGCATTTCAAATGAACTTAATTACAAACCGAATTTAGTTGCAAGAAATTTTGTTAAAAGAACATCATACGCGATTGGCTTAATCCTACCGGATATTTCCGATGAATTTTTTACGGATATTATTCGTGGTGTGGATGAGATAACTTACAAAAATGGTTACTACACTATGGTGGCAAGTTCTCATAAACATCGTACTCTTGCTGACTCAATTACAACATTCTCACATACGGGATTGGTTGGTGGTGTAATTCTATTAATGTCTACAATGACAGATGATTTAATAAATATTTTAAATCACACTACAATTCCGGTTGTAATAATTGGCGGCGGTAAGCAAAAACATGATTTTGATACTGTTTCAATTGATAACTATCAGGGTGCTTTTAATGCAACGGAATATTTGATTAAGAAGAAAAAATTTAAAAAAATTGCTCACATAACAGGTCCTGCTGAAAATTATGATGCATTCCTTAGAAAAAAAGGATTTACTGATGCCTGTAAAAAAAATGGCATAAGCATCAATAAATCTTTTATTATTGATGGAAATTATACAATAGATTCTGGATACCATGCATTTATTCAATTATATGGTTTACCAGAAAAACCCGAAGCAATTTTTGCAGCTAATGATATGATGGCACTTGGTTGTTATGATGCTGCAAATTATTTCAATGTTAAGATACCTGATGATATCGGTTTAGTTGGATTTGATGATATCTTTATGTCAAAATATATCAATCCCAGCTTAACAACAGTACGCGTTCAAATAGAAGAAGTTGGAAAAGTTGCAGCAAAACTTTTAATTGAACGACTCAACAATTCAAATGGTAAATCACACTCTTCGATTAAAATTCCTACTGAATTGATAATTAGAAATTCTTGTTAAACTTTTTGCAAACGGAAACTTGATGGAACAATTTTCTACAAAATATGGTCACTTTTCTTCGGATGGAAATGAATACATTATAACAGATTTTAAAACTCCCAAGCCGTGGGTAAATGTAATTTCTAATGGTAAATATGGATTAGTAGTTTCACAAATGGGTGGTGGGTTTAGCTGGGATACTCATTCCGAATTCAATAGACTTAATCGCTGGCATCAGGATTTAGTACAAGATAATTGGGGAAAATATTTTTATGTTAAAGATAATTTAACCGGCGATGTTTGGTCGCCTACATGGATGCCTGTTAAAGCGGATTTAGATTTTTATCAAGTTGTTTATGGATTTGGGTACGCAAAATTTATTTCAGAATTTAAAGGGATTAAAATAAATCTTACAGTATTTATTCCTTTAAATGAGAATTTTGAAATTTGGAATTTTTCAATTGAAAATATAAATAATCAAAAGAAATCCCTTTCAATATTTTCATATTTCGAATGGTGTCTTGGTTCATCTTCAGATCATCACAGAGAATTTCACAAAACTTTTTTGGAAACCCATTTCGATTCCAAGTTGAATTGTATGACGGCAACAAAGAGGTTGTGGGAAATTCCCCTTGGCGATAGAGGACATTGGAATATCGAATATCCTTATCTTGGCTTTATATCCTGCTCAAAAAAAATATCAGATTTTGATGGTGACAAAGATAGTTTTATCGGACAGTATGGATCGCTGCAAAATCCTGTTGGTTTATCGGCAAAAAGTTTAAGCAGAAGATTGGGTAAATGGAATGATTCAATTGGAACGATAAAAACAACAATTGAGATTAATCCCAAAGAAACCAAAATAATAAATTTCTTCATTGGAATTGAAAATAATAAAGCTGCAATAAGTACATCTTTAAAAAAATTCTCGAGTCAAAAAGTAATAGACTCTGCTTTATTTGAATTAAAATTATTCTGGCATAAAATGTTTGATACACTTGTAATCGAAACGCCGGATAAGGCAATGAATTTAATGGTTAACAAGTGGTTACGGTATCAAGCAATTGCCGGGCGACTTTGGGGAAGAACTGCTTATTATCAGCAAAGCGGTGCATTTGGTTTTAGAGATCAATTGCAAGACAGCTTGGTTTTTCTTCCAATCGATCCAAAGAAAACTGAAGATCAAATTAGACTACATGCGCGACATCAGTTTGAAGATGGAACAGTGCTGCATTGGTGGCATCCAATTTCTGAAACAGGATTGCCAACTATGATGACTGACGATTTATTATGGCTTCCTTTTATTTTAATACAATACATTGATGAAACAGGGAATTATAAAATCCTATCTGCTAAAGAATCTTATTACGATAACAAGAATAAAAAAGATACTCTGTTTGATCATTCCATTGCGGCAATAGAAAAAGTATTTACAAGAATGAGCAAGCGCGGATTGACCTTAATTGGAGCCGGTGATTGGAACGACGGACTGAGCGCAGTTGGATTAGAAATGAAAGGCGAATCTATCTGGTTAACAGAATTTTTCTATCTGATATTGGTAAGATTCTCCGATTTGTGTAAAGAAGTTGGAAAAGTTGAACTTCACAAAAAATATTCTAAAAAAGCAATCGAACTAAAAAAAGCTTTTGATAAAAATGCATGGGATGGCGAATGGTTTTATCGTGCAACAAAAGATGATGGAAAAAAAATCGGCAGCAAAACATCACCCGAAGGAAAGATTTATCTTAATCCTCAAACATGGTCTGTAATTAGCGGCATTGCAGAAAAAAGCAAACAGCAAAAAGCGATGGATGCTGTTACGAAATATCTTTTAAAGAAAAATGGCTGTTTGTTGTTAAGTCCGGCTTACACAAAACCGGATAAGATGATTGGATATCTTTCACGTTATGCACCAGGCAGAAGAGAAAATGGTGGAGTTTACACTCACGCAGCAACCTGGGCTGTTTGGGCTTACGCTTTAATCAAAAAAAACGATTTTTCTTTTACAGCATATAAAAATCTTTGCCCAATTTATAATGGGATGAATCCTGATGAATATGTAGCAGAACCTTACGTAACACCGGGAAACATTGATGGATCGGATTCACCTAATTACGGAATGGGCGGATGGACGTGGTACACTGGTTCAGCAGCATGGTATCAAAAAGTAATTGTTGATTGGATACTTGGAATTAGAGCCAGCAAGGATGGATTAGTTATTGACCCTTGCATTCCAGATGACTGGAAAGAATTTTCAGTGAAAAGATTGTTTAGAGGTACAACATATAATATTCTGGTAATTCAAACTTCAAAATCCAAGAAACAAAAAAAATATACAGCAGTTGATGGGAAGAAAATTGAAGGAAATATTTTACCCCTATCAAAAAACAAAGAAGTAAAAGTTGAAGTTTACATTTAACATATTCTATGATTTTGGATACAACTAATTAAATAATCATTTATCAAAGGAGATATTATGAAAACAAATAAACTTGCATTGTTAGCTTTTGCGATTTTGTTGTTATCGCATAGTTTAATATTCGCTCAGTTTATACCAAGACAAGATGCGATTTGGGCAAGATATGTACCTGCCGGCACTATAACTATGGATGGTATTCTTAATGAAGCTGCATGGGCACAAGCTGAGTCAGTAACAATTACTTACGGTCAACCAGGACTTTTACCAACAAGCGGTTATAAAAAAGAAACTGATGGTGGACCTGGTGTGGTAACAGATCCAACCAATGCAACAATAAAATTCTTGGTTGCAAGTGATAACCAACTATGGTTAGCATTTGATATCCCTGATTCGTCTATTGGCGGAACATATATTTGGCCTAAATTTGATGCAATTCTTATGTCTGTTAAAAACAAATTGCAATTAAATGGATCCTCTTTGATGGCAAGTCCTTCTGACATTTTCTATACGTTTTATACAAATGGATTACCTGATTCAACACCTGTAGTTGGGTCTCTCCCAAGGATAGTTGGTAGTTATGGAAGTTACGATGGAACACCAAGAACCGACAGAGAAATTGCTATAGTTGATGCAAGAACTGTTGTAAACGGCACTTCAAATGATGCAGGAAGGGATCAGAGATGGGTTACAGAAATACGTGTAAATTTAGATTCGCTCGGTTATGATGTTAATCAGACAGATGGCGATGTTATTGCTCTAAATTTTAGTATCTGGGATAATGATTTTCTATTTGAAAACGATCCATTAAAAATGTACAGTACCAGAACTCATTATCAAGCTCCCTGGGGTAATGCTAATGAAATTAATGTAGCCCGTATTTATGGCAAACCTGATGTAGGGCTCACATCTACACTTCCAGAAATTGCACCGGATGTTATCATTCCAAACGGCGTTAATTATCCTGATCCTGTTATCGATGGTAAACCGGATGAAGCTGTTTGGTCTGGAGCATATACTTTTAATTTAGGATGGGATATTCAAACGTTAAGGGAAGACTACCCGGGTATTGGAAAATTTATGAGTGGTAGATACCAACCTTCATTCACTACTCCTCCCTCATTTCCACCAATAATTGATCCATCTTTTGCAGTGATTAAAATGTTTTTCAAAGACAAATATCTCTACTTCTCGGCAGATGTTACAGACGGAGTTGTTAGTGGTACCACAATCTTTGATCTAATTGACGGAGTTAGGTTAGTCCTTGGACATCGCACTGAACTTAATGATGTAGAAAATAATATGGTTTTCAAAAATTGTAGAGTGAGTTTTAGTTTTACCGGCTTAGGAGCTCCGTACGAATATCTAAAAACATTAGTTGATTCTGGTAGAGCCCAATTTGGCGCAGCATTAAAAGGGGCAACAACCGTTAATAATAATACGGATTTTGATGAAGGTTATACAATTGAAATGAAAATAGACCTTACAGGTTTAGGTTATCCGGCAGATTTAGGTGATAAAGCCCTTTTCTGTGGAGTTATGCTTGCAGACGGTGATACTTTTGAAGATCCATTATCAAATTATGGTTCGCGTGTTTGGTGGTTTAGGGAATTAGAGGGTGGACCTACTTCAACATGGGCTATATTAGATCCGGGCACTTTAGTTGGAGTTAAAGATGATAAACTTATTTCCATCCCAAGCTCAATTCAACTTTATGGAAATTATCCAAATCCTTTTAATCCAAGTACAACAATTAAGTTTGCTGTTCCCGAATCTGGTGATGTAAATATTATTATTTTCAACACGCTTGGTGAAGAGATAGAAAGTGTTAAGCTATTAAGTAACAATGGTGGTGAGTCGGAATATTCATTTAATGCTTCTTCAATTTCTTCCGGTGTTTACTTTTATAAAATCGCACTTAATAATTCTGCATCAGGCAGGAATTATGTTAGTAAAGTCGGTAAAATGATTCTTCTTAAGTAATTTAATTTGAGCGGAGAATTAAAAAATATTCTCCGCTTTTTTTTATGATCTTAAAAGAGAAAAAGATGGATCAATTATGAATAAAAAAAATACAACCTCACATTTATTTAAACTTTCAAAATTGCTGTTTGCATTTTTAATACTTTTATTTGTTTTATCATCCTCTTTGCTAAATGCCCAAACATCAGGTAAGCTATCCGGAATTGTTACAGATGAAAAAGGAGATCCTCTGGTTGGAGCAAATGTATTGATTGATGGAACAAACCTTGGCGCCGCTACTGACTTCGACGGTTATTACAGTATTATAAACATTAGAGCCGGCAATTATACTATTAAGTTTAGATATCTTGGATTTCAAACTAAAACAATTTCTAATGTACGTATCTCACCAGATCAGACAACAAAAATTGATGCTACTCTTAACTTTGAGACCATTGTGGGTGAGGAAGTTGTTGTCGTTGCCAAAAGACCCTTGGTAGAATTCAATCAAACAAGTTCCGTTTCTTCAATAAATAAAGATGATATTAAAAATCTTCCTATTCAAAGTTTGGAAGAAATTGTAAACCTTCAAGCCGGCGTTGTTGATGGACACTTTAGAGGTGGCAGAATTGGTGAAGTACAATACCAGGTTGATGGTGTTACTGCTAATAATCCTTTTGATAACAAATCAATATTGCCTCAATTAGATCGATCGGTAATTGAAGAGGTTCAGGTTATCAGCGGTACATTTGATGCAAAATATGGTCAGGCAATGTCCGGTGTTGTAAATACAGTGTTAAAATCCGGGTCTGATAAATTTGAATTTTCTACAGAAGCTTTTTGGGGCGATTATTATACAACAGATACCAAGCGTTATCCAAATGTAAATTCTTATAAACCACTAACAATTCAAAACTATCAACTTTCAGTTAGCGGTCCAACAGGATTACCTCAAACAACTTTCTTTGCTAATGGAAGGAAATACTATAACGGCGGATACTTATTTGGCACAAGAAGATTTACTCCATTCGATAAGAATGATTTTGAAAACCGGGTCTTGAATCCGACCGGTGATAATGAACTTGTTAATATGAATTCAGATGATGAATGGAGCGGACAGGCTAAAATTACAAATTCTTCGATAAAGGATATGCAATTCAGCTACCAGTTTATTTACAACTATTCAGAGCGCCAGGATTATAATCAAGCTTATCGTTTTAATCCTGATGGTATTAAAACAAATTATACAACATCTATTAGCCATGGTCTTGCTTTTACACATACACTAACACCGGAAATGTTTTATAAAATAAATATAAGACAGAATATATTTAAGTATGCTGATTACAAGTACGAAGATCTATATGATTCAAGATATATAAATGCAGGTAGATCTAAGGGTGACTCAAACTATGAAGATGGAGCATTTATACAAGGTGTAGATCTTGGCAGGTATAAACAGGAAACGAATTCTTTGATTGTAAAAGGGGACTACACTTTACAAGCAAACAAATATAACTTTGTAGAAGCCGGTATTGAGGGGCAATATTCTGATGTATTATTTGGTCCTCCTGGTACTGTCCGTGAATTCAATGGCGTTTTGATAAGAGTATTGGAAGATACAAGCGGTAATGGCGGTATTCAGAAGATAAGATCTTATTATCCCAAACAATTTGCAGTTTATTTGCAAGATAGAATTGAAATAGGTGATTTAATAGTAAGAGCCGGTTTTCGTTATGAGTACTATGATGCTTCAAGTGTAGTACCAAGTGATTTGCAAAACCCAGCAAATTCTATTATGGATTCACCCTCATCCACCTACATTCCAACTACAATAAAAAATGCATTGGCACCCAGGCTTGGATTAAGTTTCCCAATTTCCGAGGCGGCATCAGTTTATTTTTCTTACGGACATTTTTATCAGTTGCCGGGTCTTAACCTTTTATACAGCAACTCCGATTATTCTGTCCTTAAAGACTTGCAAGCCGGCGGTATTGATTATGGCGTTCTTGGAAACCCCGATCTAAAACCGGAATTTACAATTCAATATGAATTCGGACTAAAACAATCTGTGTCAGATTTTCTTGGTGTTCAACTTTCATTTTTTTATAAAGACATAAGAGATTTACTGGGTGTTGAATTTGTTGATACTTATACAGCAGCAAGTTATTCAAGATTTACAAATATTGATTATGGCAGCGTAACAGGCTTTACGTTATCATTATTCCAAAAAAATCTAGGATACTTTAATACGTCTGTCGATTATACACTTCAATACGCACAAGGTAATTCAAGTGATCCGAATGAAACAGCCAACCGAGCAAAAGCTGGTGCCGATCCTCGTCCACGAGATATCCCTTTTAATTGGGATCAACGACACACTTTAAATCTTTCAGCAGTTTATTCTGTTCCTGATGATTATGCGTTAAGCAGCATAATAAGATTTGGCAGCGGACAACCTTACACTCCGGAAATCGGAGCCGGGTTTGGTGCTAACTTAGAAACTAATTCGGGTAGAAAAGACAGTTATCTTTTGCTTGATTTAAGAGCCGAAAAGTATTTCAATCTTGGTCCAGTATATCTAAGTGTTTTTGTAAGAGCATTTAATGTGTTAAATACTTCCTTTGTTAATGGTTATGTATTTAACTCGACAGGCAGCCCCGACTATGCTCTTAATCCATCAACAAACCGTTCTGCTTTATCAGACCCATCAAGGTTTTATAATCCAAGAAGGATAGAATTCGGTATTTCTTTGAGGAGCAATTAAACATGAAAAAAAGTTCAGATAATTTTGTTTACACAATTTTAGAAAAATTACATAAAACGATTATAAAAGTATTTTTAATATTTTTTATTACCATTTTATCTTTACCACAAATAAAAGCTCAGATTCTTCCGCCCCCGGTACCGCCAGAATGGAGAGGATCAATTGATGCAGAAAGATCAGGTCAACACGATGCAAATCTTATAAGAACTATTTTTTATAATTTTGGAATGGTTGGAGATTATTTTGGTCCTGAACGAGATAACACTGTCGATCACTCGGTTGAAATACCTAAAGGCTCAGGTGAAAATTACAGTGATGGAACTACTCCATTTATTCTTGCAAAAATTGTTCAGGGAGATGGCACCCCTGCCTATATAATGGAAACAGGATATCGTGAAAGGCAAGCACAAAGCCCAATAACAAATAAAATTATGCGTTTTGAACCACGCTTTGGTTACTTTCGAACAGACCCATCAATAAATAAAGGAAGATCTGTCGCTTTAAGTAATGATCGAAGAACCTGGCCAGATGAATGGTATGATAAATTAGTTGATCCTGATGATCCGGGATGGAGCAATTCCTGGAACGGATTTTTTGGTAAAGCACCCAAGGCGGATCAAGAAAGCTTTATTGTCTATGATGATAATTTTTATGATGCGTGGAATTATTACCCTGATAACAGAGACCTCACCCGACGTGGTCTTGGAATGCGTGTTGAACAGAGGGGATTTCAGTGGGCAAATCCGCAGGCAGGTTTAGTTATCTTCTTCCATTATGATATTACTAATGAAAGTACTACCTCCTATGATAATAATATATTGTTTGGTTTATATATGGATTCCGGTGTTGGTGGCTCAGGAATAGGAGTTGATGGAGTTTATGAATCCGATGACGATAACGCATATTTTGATAGTACGGCGTTAAACTTAGTTTATACTTGGGATAAAAATGGAAATGGATTTGTTGGCAAAACCGGTTACTTAGGTTACTCGTATTTGGAAACACCTGGTAATTCGATTGATGGTATTGATAACGATGAAGATGGAATAACTGATGAAAAGAGAAATAGCGGACCTGGACAGAAAATCATTGGACAAGAAGCAATCTTAAATTATGTTACCCTAAATTATAATCTGAATAAATTTCAATCTTTTTATGGCACAATTGAAAACTTGCCTGCATATGTTGCCGGTGTTTGGTTCACTGGTGATGAAGATATGGATTGGGTTGCTGAATATTATGATACCGGAGCAGATGGAGTTTGGGGTACAAATGATTTTGGTGAAGGTGATGGCATACCCACTGAGGGTGAAGAAAATTTTGATAAAGTAGATATCGACGAATCCGATCAGATTGGGTTAACAGGATTTAAATTTAATAGGATAAGAGCAGGGGCAAGCAACCCAAACGCACCTGTTGATGGGATACTTTTTTATGATGATCCAAATTCCTGGCCGAGCAGATTATATAATTTATTTTCTGACCCACAAACAGCATTTGAGGATGATCCTTTAGTTTTAGATTTCAATATCGGCTTTCTATTTGCCTCGGGTCCGTTTTATTTAGGCTCTGGAAACCGTGAAAGATTTAGTCTGGCTTTAGGATTTGGTGCAAATCTTACAGAGTTAAAAGTTACAACCAAAATTGTTCAGCTAATTTATAAAGCAAATTATCAATTTGCTGTACCCCCGCCAATGCCAACGGTAAACGCATTTTCTGGAGACGGTTTTGTTACTATAAATTGGGATAATGCTGGTGAAAGCGCCTATGATCCAATTACGCATGATAATGATTTTGAAGGGTACAGAGTTTATAGAAGTACTGATCCGTCTTTTCTTGATCCTCGGATCATTTACACAGGAACAGGAAGCAGACCATTCGGGCTTAAACCACTTGCCCAATTTGATTTAGTAAATAATATTGAAGGTTATTCTACAACTACGGTTGATGGTATAGCTTATTATCTTGGTGACGATACAGGTATTAGACACACATTTAAAGATACAACCGTAGTGAACGGGCAGCGATATTACTACGCAGTTGTATCTTATGACAGAGGTGTCGATTCATCACAAATTTATCCTTCAGAAAATGCGATAGCAATAAGTCAAACCTTACGCGGGGGAACAATACTTCCTCAAAATACTGTGGAAGTTACACCAAACCCACCAGTGTTAGGATATAAAAATGCTGAAGTATTCAATCTTGTTCATAGCGAAGGAAGAGGAACCGGTAATCTAAATTTGCTTATACTTAACTCCGAACTTGTTCCTGAAAATCATACCTTATCAATAAGATTTGATAATTCTGAGGATAGCGTACGTGCCCAAACATACTATATGGTCGATGAAACGGAGGCTGATACTTTATTTGAATTAGGAAAAGATCTGTTGGGTGAATCGTCCGGTCCTTCAGGTGCGGGAATAATGCCGATTATCAATACTTTAAAAGAGACTGAAATTGATAGTCAGAATACAAAATTAATTTCTTCAAGTGGAACAAATATTCCTTTGAGCATCAGGTATGCCCCAACATTTCCAATAGGATTAAAGCGAATCGGATTTCCTGAAAATATTGATATTATATTTAGTGATGTGATCGTTGATACTTCATTAGCCGCCGCAGGAGTCCCTGCTAGATTTGTTAAGTTTACTGTAGTAGCTAAAACAGATTCCGGCGATCAAAAACTAAAATTTAGATTCTATGATAGCAACAGCTTTGATTCGGGGACTATTGATTCAAAGGAAGATTATATTGAGATACTAACAGCTATGTCTGAGACACCAACTCAAAGAAAATCTACTTGGCGCTTAACAGTTTCAGATTCGATTGGAACTGATGGAAACCCGATTGTTGCTCCAACAATCGGTGATAAATATGAACTAAGATTATTTTTCCCGTATTCAAATCAAGATAAATTTACATTTATTACAAAAGGGCAATACATTGATCCAAATTTAGCTAAGCAGCAATTTGAAGTTGATCCGTATGTTGTTCCTAATCCTTATGTGGGAGCAGCAAGTTTTGAACCCCAACGATTTGGTGTGTCCGGTAGAGGTGAAAGAAAAATTGAATTTAGAAATCTTGCTGCTAATTCCACAATCCGAATATATACAATTACAGGTGAGCTTGTAGAAACTTTAAAACACGATGGAAATATGAATGAAGGAGTTGTTGCCTGGGATTTAAGAAATTCAGATAATTTGGAAGTTGCCCCAGGACTTTATATTTATCATGTTGATGGACCGGATGTTGGAACCTTTATAGGCAAATTTGCAATAATAAAATGATGAAGGTAGGTGTATGAAAATCTTTAAATATTACAATCTAAAAAATATTTCAGCCTGCTTTTTATTTCTAATAATTTTTGCAGGTTTTGCTTCAGCACAAAGTAAAACAGGTACAACTATCGGACAGTTTTTGAAAATAGAACCAAGTTCCAGAGTTGCTGGATTAGGAAACGCCGGTGCATCTTTATCTGGCGAAATATCAAATATTTTTTATAATCCAGCAAGTCTTGGGAGATTACAAGGAACGGATGTTCAGTTTACTTTTAATAAGTGGCTTGCTGATATAACTTATAATTATATGGCTGCTGGATTTACTGTCGAAGGTGTTGGTTCATTTGCTTTAGTCGGCACTCTTCTCAATTCAGGTGAAATTGATGTAAGGACTGTTGAAAAACCACTCGGAACAGGTGAAAGATATACAGTTAATGATCTTGCTTTAGGCATTGGTTATGGTTTAATGTTAACGGATAGAGTTTCCGTTGGTCTGCAAATAAACTACATAAATGAAACGATATGGCACAGCTCTCTTTCTACATTTGGTTTGAATTTTGGAGTGCAATATCAAGTTGAACCCAATGGACTAACTATCGGCGCCAGTGTCTCTAACTTTGGAACACGATCAGCTTATGAAGGAAGAGACCTTTATCTTAACTATGACTTTGATCCAAATAAGTATGGTGATAATGATAAACTTCCCGCGGAATTAAAAACGGATTATTTTAATCTTCCAACATTATTTCGTGCTGGTTTATCATACAATTTTAATTTAGCAGATGATTATCAATTACTTTTGGCTGTAGATGCTGTTCACCCAAATGATAATGATCAATACTTAAATCTTGGCGGGGAATTAAATTTATTAAAAATAATTTCCATTCGCGCCGGTTATAGAAATTTACTTATGCCAGATTCAGAAGGCGGTTTAGTCCTTGGTGGCGGTGTTCAGACAAATATTAATGAATCAAACAATATACGTTTTGATTATGCATATGCTGATTACGGCAGGTTGGCTGATACTCATAGAATCACTTTAAGTGTTGGATTTAAATAATTTTAAACGGAACGGTAAATCATGCAGCGCTTTGAAACTAAGATTATTCACACACTACTTTTAATCGTTTTTGTGTTTGTTGGATGTAACGCCCAGCAAGATCATATTATCTTTAAATCAAAAGGGAAGATTAATTATCCTCTCTCAATAAGTGAAACAAATCTTTTAGACTCAATTCAACACAGTACCTTTTTATATTTTACTAATGAATTTGATCCTGAGACAGGTTTGGTAAAAGATAGAAGCGCAAGCTGGGCACCTGCAAGTATAGCGGCAATTGGTTTTGCACTTCCTTCTTACGCGGTTGGAGTGGAAAGAAATTGGATCAGTAGAAAAGAAGCTGCAAAAATTACTCTAAATACTTTAAACTTTTTTTTGAATTCGGTGCAAAGTACAGATGTAAATGCAACTGGTTATAAAGGATTTTACTATCATTTTCTAAAAATGAATACCGGTACTCGTGAATGGGATTGTGAACTTTCTTCTGTTGATACAGGATTATTAATGATGGGAATTATCTTTGCCAGAAATTATTATGATAAGGATGATCAAACTGAAAATGAGATAAGATCTGCTGCAGGAAAATTATTAAACAGACTTGATTGGAATTTTTTTGAAATGCCACCGTCAGGGAAATATGCTAATACAATTTCGATGGGTTGGGATCCGAAAGAAGGATTGCACCCAATGGGTTGGAGCGGTTACAACGAAGCTTTGTTTCTCTACATTCTTGCTGCAGGCAGCGGGATGAAAAATGTTGAAGTTTCTTATAACTCGTGGTTGAGTTCTTATGATTGGCGGACACCATACGCAAATCTTTCACACGTAGCTTTTCCTCCTTTATTCGGTCATCAGTTTGGACATGCATTTATAGATTTCCGTGGTTTAGTTGATAAATACATGAAAGAAAAGGGAATCGATTATTTTGAGAATTCTCGCAGAGCAACTTTAGTTCAAAGATTATATGCAATGGATAATCCACATGATTGGACTGGATATGATTCATTGTGCTGGGGAATTTCTGCAAGCGATGGTCCAACAGAAAAATATAATTTTGATGATAGAATATTTTTAGGCTATGCAGGCAGAGGAACAAGCGGACCAGATCTTAATTATTTTGATGATGGAACGATTGCCCCTTATGCCTCAATTTCATCAATAGTTTTTGCACCGGAAATTGTTCTGCCTACAATCAAAAACCTTAATGAAAAATACGGCGCAGCTTTATGGAAAGAGTACGGCTATGTTGACTCATTCAATCCAACTTTAAATTGGTTTAACAAGGAATATATCGGAATCGATCAAGGTCCCTTACTTTTAATGATTGAAAATTTTAGAACTGGTTTAGTTTGGAATTATGTAATGAAAGATCAAATCATACAAAAGGGTTTAAACCGCTTAGGTTTTGAATATCTTAAATAATTTGTGAAATAACTTTGTAGTTAAATGCATCAACAAATAAAATTTTTTACAATTCTTTTTTTTCTTTTTTCTTTTAGTAAAATAATTTTCGGACAAATAAAATTACTTGATGATTTTGAAACTATAGAAGGCTGGAGCTTAATTAAAGCCGATGGAGTAAATTTATCCACCTCTGTTGATAAAGGATTGCATAGCAGTGCAATAAAATTTGATTATGATTTTACTAAAGGAACAGGCTACGGAGGCATTCAAAAATTATTCCCAATTGATTTGCCTGAAAATTTTGAGTTTACGTTTTATATAAAAGCCGAATCACCTGCTAACAACTTCGAAATAAAATTTATTGACAGTACAGGACAAAATGTTTGGTGGGTTAACAATCGTAATTATGATTTTCCAATCGAGTGGAAGAAAATCAGGATTAAGAAAAGACATATTGACTTTGCCTGGGGACCAACAAATGATCAATCTTTAAAACGTATCGACAGGATAGAATTTACAATCGCTTCTTTCGTTGGCGGCAAAGGAACTGTGTGGATTGATGATCTGAAATTTGAACCACTTCCACCGGAAACAAATGTTTATCCACTGCCGCTTATAACAGCTACTTCCTTATCCTTTGAACATACTCCTGATATGATAATTGATAATTCTAATCAAACATATTGGGAAAGTGTTGGATTGAAGGATCAATCAGTAACAATTGATTTCAGGACGCACAGAGAATTTGGAGGGCTGCAGATTGATTGGTTGAAAAATTATCATGCTAAATCATTTGATGTTTTGCTTTCTGATGATGGAAGTAATTGGGAAAAAGTATATTCGGTTGCATCAAACCGAAGCGATGTTAGTTTTATCAAACTTACAGAAGCTGAAGCCAGGTTTTTAAAAATAAATCTTCGTGAAAGTAGTTCTGAAGAAAGCTTTGGAATCAGTGAAATAAAATTTCTGGATATTAAGAATTCTTTGACTCCAAATGATTTTTTTATTTATATCGCCAAGAATTCGCCAAAAGGAAATTACCCGAGATATTTTTTAAATGAAGCTTCTTACTGGACGGTAGTTGGAGTTAATAACGATGTGAAGGAAGCCTTGATAAATGAAGATGGAATGGTTGAAATTGAAAAAGGTAGGTTATCGATAGAGCCGATGTTAGTTTTAAATGATAGTCTGTTTAATTGGTCTAATGTTAATGCAACACAGTCACTGGAAGAAAACTATTTACCAATACCAAAAGTTAATTGGAATTGCGATGGCGTTAATCTTGAAATAAAAACATTTGCAAATGGTGAATTAAATAAAAATTCCACGCTCTATTTAAAGTACACAATTACAAATCATATCACTGAAGCAAAAAAGGGAAGTTTGTTTTTATTAGTACGACCGTTTCAGGTTAACCCGTATTATCAATTCTTAAATCTTACAGGCGGGGCTGGAAAGATTAATTCTATAAAAGAAGTGAATCATAAAATAATTATTGATGCTGATAAAGTAATTTTACCGATTACAAGTTATTCTAACTTTAATGCTCTTGCTTTTGATGAAGGCAATATTGTTGATTTAATCGAACTGAATAAAATTCCTAATAATAAATTAGTTGTTGATCAAACGAATCTTGCAAGCGGTATTTTACAATATGATTTTGAATTAAAACCCGGTGAAGAAAAGAACATTTATCTCGCAGTTCCATTTTACAATGAATATTTAGTTGATAAAAATCTTAATGGAGAAATAATAGAAAAGAAGTTTATTGAAACAATGGAATTCTGGAAATCAAAAGTAAACCACATTAAGTTCAACCTACCCAAATCTGCCGATAAAATAATCAACACCTGGAAATCCAATCTTGCGTACATTTTAATTAATAGAGACAATGCAGGTATTCAACCCGGTTCCAGATCTTACGAACGAAGCTGGATAAGAGATGGATCGTTGACTTCTTCTGCTCTTTTAAAATCCGGAATAGTAGATGAAGTAAAAGAATTTATAAATTGGTATGCAGCCAACCAATATGAAAATGGAAAAGTACCTTGTGTGGTTGATTCCAGGGGACCAGATCCTGTACCCGAAAATGATAGTAATGGAGAAATGATCTACCTGATAAAAGAGTATTTCAACTTTACGAAGGATACAACTTTTCTAAGATCAAAAAATGAAAATGTAAAAAAAGCTGTTGAGTATATTGAATCTTTGATTGCTCAAAGATCAACAGATCATTTTAAAAATGGGAATGACAGTGTGAGAGCTTATTATGGATTAGTTCCGGAATCAATTAGCCACGAAGGATATTCTGCAAAACCAATGCATTCCTTTTGGGATAATTTTTTTACGTTGAAAGGATTGAAAGACGCAACTGACATTCAACAAATTCTTGGTGAAAAAAAATTATATGAAAAAATAAAAAAGCTTAGAGATACCTTTAAAGAAAATCTTTACAATTCACTCAATCTTGCGATGAGGGTAAGAAATATAAATTACATTCCCGGCTGTGTTGAGCTTGGCGATTTTGATGCAACATCAACCACAATTGCACTAACACCTTGTAATGAGTTTGTGAATCTACCAAAGCCGCAAGTTTACAATACATTTAATAAGTATTATGAGTTTTTCAAAAATAGACGTGATGGAAAAATTGATTCGTCTCCGCAAAGCGGAGCCAGAACAAGTTGGGTAAATTACACTCCGTATGAAAATCGCTTGATTGGTTCATTCATTCAATTGGATCAACCGGAGCGCGCACACGAATTAATTAATTTCTTTTTAAATGATCAACGACCAAATGGTTGGAATCATTGGGCTGAAGTGGTGTGGAAAGATTATAGAACCCCAAAATTTATTGGCGATATGCCTCACACATGGGTTGGGTCAGATTTTATAAATGCAATCCGATCAATGTTTGTTTATGAATCCGCCCCAGGCGGAGAGTATGATGAATCTTTGGTATTGGCATCAGCACTTTATCAAGAGTGGATAGATTCACCAAATGGAATGTCGATAGAACATCTTCCTACTTATTATGGTGAGGTTTCTTATTCTATTAAAAAAGAAAATAATAATTATATATTTTCAATTTATGGTGATGTTAATCTTCCAAGGAACGGAATGAAAATTAAAAACTTTAATGAATCAAAATCACCTGTTAGTGTAAGTGTAAATGGAAAAAAAATTAACTCATTTACTAAAAATGAAATTAGTGTGAATGAATTTCCTGTAATCCTTGAAATATATTATGAGCAGTAAATAAAAGATAAAGTATTAATTGACTATTCTATGTCATCCTGAGCCTGTCGAAGGAGGATAATATGATTATTAGGATTGATAATCTCGAACAAAAATCTCTATAAGTAAAAATCGATAGTAAAACCGGATAAAATAAAATGAGTTTCAGCGCATCAAATGGATATTTTTTAAAAAATGGAAAACCTTACTTCGTAATTTCAGGTGAAATACAACTTCTGGCAAAGCCATCCCTTTTGGAGTGGTTTTTCTTTTTACCACAAAGAACTCAAAGGTTTTCACCAAGTACACAAAGAGTTTTTCAATATTAGTTCCCAATAAAAAATAAAAAAGGCGACTC
>JAGOXU010000156.1 GCA_018059515.1 Ignavibacterium sp. | reverse complement strand
AAATTTTATTTTGATTTAGAATATTTGCACTTTAAATCTTTTTGAGAAATCTCAAATTAAATTAGTAATAATTCGTTAAACCTGCCAACCGAAGGATTTTTTGTAATTGTTCTGAGAATACAAGCTGTATTAATCCAGAAACTCTTTTGTCCTGGAAAAAATTCCAAACAACCCGCCGGTATGAACAAAAATACTTCGCTTCCCTTTTCCCTTTATCAAATAATTATCATAATATGCTTTAAACGCTTTGCCTGTGTATGCTGGATCAAATAAAATTCCTGTTTCATTCGCAAACTTTTTAATGAGCTTAACCTTAGGTTTTGATATTTTTTTATAACCTTCTTTAGAATATCCATCAAGCACAATAAGGTTTTCAGGGTTGATTTTGCATTTCAATTTGTAATCAAGTACACAGCCCTCTGCAAGCTGTAAGATGTGTTTTTCCATTTCACTTTTGCTCATCAAAACATGTACAGCTACAATTTTTATATCGAGCTTATTTAAAGCTGCACCGACTAACATTCCCGCAGCAGTTCCACCTGAACCACAACCAGCGATAATTGAATCAATCTTCTTTAAATCAACCTGTTTTTTAAGTTCATTAATAAAATTAATATAGCCCCAAATACCAAGAGTAGTTGAACCGCCGCCTGGAAAAACATAAGCATTTTTTTTCTTTTTAAGTAATGCTAATCTTTGTTCAAACATTATATCATTTACTTTTTCATATTCTTTTTTGGTAAAGAATTGAATATTGGCACCAGCCATTTTATCAAGAAATAGATTTCCATTTGGAACAGGGACATCTTTTCCCCACAAAAATAATTTAGTATTCAATCCTATTTTTTTTGAAGCAATAACTGTAGCACGTGCGTGATTTGATTGGTCCCCGCCCGATGTAAATATTATATCAGCTCTTTGGTGTTTTGCTTCTGCTAATAGGTATTCAAGTTTTCTAACTTTGTTTCCCGAAAGTTCACAGCCTGTTAAATCATCACGCTTGATTAAAAAACTTTTTCCTTCGAATTTAATTTCCTGTAATGGAGTTGGAATTTGTGCAAGTGAAAGTTTTTTTGGTGTAATCATTTTTGTAACTCAATCTTTTTAAGTTTTGAATAAATCATTCTTGCTTTTTCTAAATCTTCCGGTGTGTCAACCGAAAAACTATCATACTCGGTTTCAACTATTTTTATTTTAAAACCATTTTCCAGCATACGTAACTGCTCAAGTTTTTCCCATTGCTCTAAATCGGTAGGTTCAAGTTTTGTAAATTTTATTAAATATTCTTTTCGATAAACATACAATCCAATGTGTTTATAAAAGTTTGCTTTTCCAAGCATTTCAGTTTCATCAATCTCATCACGTACAAATGGAATTGGAGAGCGTGAGAAATACATTGCAAAATTTTTATAATCAAAAACAACTTTTACCACCGAAGGGGAATTGAACTCTTCAATACTGTCAATCAACTTTGCAAGCGTTGAAACATTAACATCAGGATCAAATAGTAATGGTTCAATCGCCTGGTCAATCATCATTCCACTTATAAACGGTTCATCACCTTGAATGTTTACAATTATATTAGCACGTGGAAATTCCTTTGCAACTATAGCAATTCTATCGGAGCCTGTCGCACAATATTTTGGGGTCATCATAACAGCAGCACCAAATATTTTTGCAGCTTTAGCAACCTGCTCATCATCAACAGCAATTACAACTTGATTCATCAACTTGGATTTACAAGCGCCTTCGTAAGTGTGCTGCAAAAGTGATTTGCCGCCAATATCAGCGAGCGGTTTGCCCATCAATCTTGTTGATGCAAAGCGCGCAGGAATTACGCCGAGAATGTAAGGATTATTTTTTTTTGGTTTCCCCTTCTTTGCCATTATTTATCACCAATTACTTTGGGAACTTTAAAATGATGCTCATCTTTTGCAGGTGCATTTTTTAATGCTTCTTCTGTTGTGATTGAATTTTTTAATTCATCTTCCCGAAAAACATTTGTTTGCTCAATAGGATGAGAAAGCGGCTCAACATTTTCTGTATCAAGCTCGTTTAATTTTTCCATGTAATTTAATATTTCATTCATCTGCGGAGTAAAGTTTTCTAATTCTGCTTCAGAAAATTTTAGCTGTGCAAGCTCAGCAATTTTTTCAATATCATTTTTTGTTACAGCCATTAATTGTATTCCTTTTGATTGCTGATAATAATATTTCTCACTTTTTCCATCAACTCAAGTTCATCTTGTTTTGTTTTGATATTATCGGTTGGAATTGGTTTATCAAAATGTAAATAAATAGTTCCACTTTTAAGTTTGAAAGTTCCTTTTGGTAAAACATTTT
Source organism: Ignavibacterium sp. (assembly GCA_018059515.1). Lineage (GTDB taxonomy): Bacteria > Bacteroidota > Ignavibacteria > Ignavibacteriales > Ignavibacteriaceae > IGN3. The sequence continues at coordinate 5,716 of JAGOXU010000156.1, read as the reverse complement.
TAGTTCCGTTTATTGTAATTGGTACAATAGGATAACCGCTATGCGAGGCGAGATAAAATGCACCGCGTTTAAAAGATTTTACTTCACCGGTTTCACTTCTTGTACCTTCAGGAAAAACAAGCACCGATATTTTCTTTTCATCCATAACTTTTTTTGCTTCTGTCAAACTGTTCATTGCAGCTTTGGGATCTTTTCTATCAACAACAACATAAGGTCCTAAATAAAGCTGCCATCCAAAAAACGGAATGCGCGCAAGTTCTTTTTTAAATATCATACTTAAACGATTTGGAACACCCCATTGCAAAGCTGTAATATCAAGATGACTTGAATGATTGGAAGCAAAAACATACACAGCTTTTCTATCTATGTTTTCAAGTCCCGTTATTTTAACACGAATGCCGGAGATCAATAAAATTCCACCCGGAAAAACTTTTGCAAGATAATGATACACAGTAAAACTTCTATCCAGAAAAATAAAAATCAATCCAAAGATTGAACAAATAAATGTGTGGATAACAATAAAAAATATTTTAATGTATGTGATCAATATTTATCCATAAAATTTCTGTCAAATCAAATATTTCCTTAGCCCTGTAAGGGCGGTCTAAGCAGCTAATCCCAAACATACTCCTCATCATATTCAACTTTATATTTTTTGAGAAAAACCCTGTACTCATCCTGATAATTTTTCTTTCTATGATGTTCTTTTTGATTTTCAATATATGAAATCACTTTATCAATTTCATAAGGATTTACAGAAAAAGCACCGTAACCATTTTGCCAATAAAACTTTTTAAGTGAATCATCTTTTGTCTTAATCCATTTTGATGAATGCGCTTTTATCTCTTCTAATAATTTCATAAGCGGAATCTTTTTTGATAACATGCATAATATATGAATGTGATCTAAGTAGCCGCCAATTTTTACAGGATAGCATTCTAAACTTTTACAAATACCACCAATGTATGAGTACAATTCATTTTCAATTGATTCCAAGATTATAGGTAAACGATATTTGGTGCTGAATATTATGTGAATATAATTTTTTACTAATGATTGTCCCAATATTATTACGTCCTTTCAGGACTTTTTTAGGAATCAGTTCTTCTTCATAGGACTTCGTCCTATGTTTGTTAGCTCGCCCTTTCAGGGCTAAGCTCTATTTCAGTTATAGATTTTTCATTTGCAAAAATTTTGATTGCATTAATTCTATTTTTTATTGATGGATGCGAATAGAAAAACCATTCTACAAATGGATGCGGTTCTCTATCACCTAAATTTTGATCTGTTAATTTATTTAACGTACTTATAAAACTTTCCGGTTTAAGCGTTGATTCAATAGCATATCTGTCCGCTTCATACTCGTATTTACGAGAAAGTATATTTCCAATCGGCGATTGAATTAATCCGATTATCATTGCCCACAAACTTAACAGCGGAAGTGCAGCTATTTGTGTTATGCTTTTAAAATCAAACCAACTTAAAGAATTTTTGTAAAGAATTGATATAATAAAAAAAGTTAGGAAACTTGATACGGTTCCAAACAAAATATTTTTTATAATATGCTTGTGTTTGTAATGACCAAGCTCGTGAGCGATTACAGTTTCAATTTCATCTTTCGAATAATTGTTTAACAAAGTATCACCAAGAATTATACGTTTTGTTTTTCCCAATCCTGTAAATGCTGCATTTGCCTTTTTGGTATTTTTGCTCATATCAAAAGTAAAAACATTTTCTACTTTTATACCTGCACCTTTTGCAAGATTGCTTATTCTTGTTTTTAATTCGTCATCATCTAATGGAAGGATTTTATAAAAGATTGGAAGAATAAGTATCGGAAAGATTTGCGAAAGCACAACCGAAATTAGAAACATTGCAGATGCAAAAACAACCCACCACAAATCACCAAATTGATTTAACACAAAAAAGAACAGTAACAAAATTGGAATACCGATGGCTAATCCAACTAACATTGATTTTACATTTTCAATAAAGTATTTGTAAAAATTTTGATTTGATAATTTGTATTTGTGCTCAAGATAAAATCCCGTGTAAATATTAATCGGCATAAAAAGAATTGAGCTAAATATTCCAATCGTAAAAACAAAAATTAAAAAAGCCAAGTAGGAATTTTCTGTGAAATTTTGGATGTAGTTTTGAAGCAATACACTATATCCTAAAGCAATAAAAAGATAAAGCAAAATAAAACTTACTATTGTTTTACCGATTCCAATTGCAAGCTTGGTATTATTGTATTTTTTTGAATTCATATTGTTAAAAATAGCAACTGAAATCCTTGCAATCAATTTTATATTTTGTGTTAAATATGATGAATATTTTTCCTAAGTTTATAGCGTAAACATAATTCAAAGAGGATCGAATGAAAAAATTATATTTTTCTTTATTACTGTCTGCATTATTTGTTCTCGTTTTGAACATACAAACTTCAGCACAAATAACTCTGCAGATTGGCGGCGGTTTGGGTTATTCTGTTCCAACTAGTGATTATGGCGGATCAGTAGCTGATTTTTATAATGGGACAAAATATGGGATGAAATCAGGAATAAATTTCCACGGCAAAGCACGAGTTGGGATTTTATTTCTGAATGCTTTTGGTGAAGTTGGTTACACAATGTTTAGCGGTGATGGTGATGTTCAATCAGGCGGAGGAACAATTAAAAATTCACAAAAAATTATTTCGATGAAAATTGGACCGGAATTTCCAATAAACATTCCACTCTCTCCAATTACTCCTTATGTGCAGGGATTTGTTGCCTTAAATACTTTTTCAGGCGATGTTGAATTTAAAGGCGTGGCTGGGGTTCCAAGTGGTAAAAAAGATTTAGCAAGTGCCATAAGGTTTGGACTTGGCGCGGGAGTTGGAGTTATGTTTAGCTTGGGTGGATTAAAATTAGATGCAAACATTCAGTATCATCTTTTAAACTTTGCAGGTAAAGAGTATAAGATTGATAATGTAACTTCTCATACTCTTTTAGATAATTTTACTAATCTAAATGATAATAAAGATGCTTTAGCTGGAACAACGACTGATCACTTTATTTCTAATTCGCGTGGAATAAGTGCGATAGAATTTAAGTTAACTGTGTTGTTTGGTTTGTAGTTTTTGTTTTCGATAAAGTAAAGACGCATCTAGATGCGTCTTTACAAAATAGATCACTTCCCCGGAGTTTCTTATCTCAATTTAATTGGTTCTGTTTTCTTTTTACGCGTCTTTAAGTTAAGCACTTCTACAAAAACACTAAACGCCATTGCAAAGTAAATATATCCTTTTGGTATGTGTTGATGTAAACCTTCAACAATCAAAGAGAAACCAATCAGTAACAAGAAACTTAACGCAAGTATTTTTATAGTTGGATGATTATCTACAAACTCGCTGATAGACCCGGAAAAAAACATCATAAAAATAACTGCGATTATTACTGCGATTATCATTACTGCCAGATCATTTGCCATTCCAATTGCTGTGATTACTGAATCAAGTGAGAAAACAATATCGAGCAAAAGTATTTGAACAATTACTCCCCGGAAAGAAACCTTTGCTTTTACTTCAAGATGTTCGTCATCGCCTTCTAACTTTGAATGAATTTCCAACGTACTCTTAGCAAGTAAAAACAATCCGCCGCCGATAAGAATTAAATCTCTGCCTGAGAACCCTAATCCAAAAACAGTAAAGAATGGTTCTGTTAATTTTACGATTAGTGAAATTGAAAAAAGCAGAAGTATCCTTGTTATCATCGCTAATGATAAACCAATTAACCGCCCCTTCTTCTGTTGATCTTTGGGAAGTTTGCCGGAAAGAATTGAAATAAAAATTATGTTGTCTATTCCAAGTACAATTTCTAAAACCGTTAAAGTAAGTAATGCAATTAGTGCTTGTGGATCGGTAATCCATTCCATTTATTTTTTTCCTGCTATAAAATTTTGTGAGGCAAAGTTAGAAATGGATGAAATGAAAATGAAATTGCAATGTGAAAAATCACAAAAAAAGCCCTTCAAAAAGAAGGGCAAAATAACTAAATATAAGTAAGTGAGATTATTTACTATCTGTTTTTTTCTCTACTTCTTTTTCAACTTTCTTTTCTTTCTTTGTATCGCAGCAAGCAGTATCATCGCTGCATTTATCTTTTTTATCCATTTGGATTTTTGAAACAACAATTTCTTTTTCAACTGTTTCTTTTCCATTTGACAATGCAGTTGTAGTTGCAGTTGTAGTTGGTGTTTCAACTTTATCACCACCGGATTTCATTGTAACCTTTTCTTGATCACATTTTTCTAATTTGGTTGTTTCGCCTTTTTCTTTAGAGCAGCAATCTTTTGATTGTGCGTTTGCAGAGAATGCAATAACTGTTGCAAGTGCAAGAATTACGAGAAGATTTTTCATCATTAGCCTTTCTAATTATTTGTTTGTTGCTGAACAAAGGTAAAGAAAACGCAATAATTTACAAATACCAATAGTTAGATTTTTTTAAATTTGTTTAAGATTTTCTTCAGGAATCCAGCCCAACTTTCCATCGGCAAGCCTGATTTTTACCCAATTATCAACTTTATCTTCTAATCTAATTTTTAATCCTTCATGCACAATAAATTCATCTTTGGATGAATTATCCGGCGAAGATTTTACAGTTACAACATTTGAAACAATAATTCCATCTTTAATATTAAACTCTTTGTTCATTTTTACAGCTAATAAAATTATAGCAAGAATTAGAACAGCAAAAACTCCAACCCCGCTAAAGAATGAAATTCGCTGTTGTGTTGATGTTCTTGAAAAAAAATATGCAATCACACAAAGCAGAAGTAAAATAAAAACTATATAAACAAACACGGTCCAGCCGGAAACAGAAAGTGAAGCAAGTACGCTTTCCCAAATATTAAAAATAAAAAAAGGCGGCAGTGTTTCTACTTTATCTTTTATATTAATTCTTGCAAGTTCAAGATTATGCTTTACATCCTCATCATTTGGTGAAAGCTTTAATGCTTTTTCATAATATAAAATTGCATATCCAACATTACCCAAACGGTAATGTGCATTTCCAAGGTTATAATACAGCGATGTACCTTGATAACCTTGTTTGATAAGTTTATCGTACTCATCAATAGCAAGTTGATATTGATTGTTTTTATAATATACATTTCCTTTTTGCATTTCAGATTTTACATCTGCTTTTGCAATTGATAACGAAATGAAAATCATTAGCAAAATTATTTTAAAGATGTCTTTTTTCATTTTGTAATCGATCTTTCAATATCTATTACTACTGCTGAAAATGCGTTGTACATTTCATTCATAGCCTGTGCTGGATTTGTAGAAGGTGCAAATCTTATAAACTCACATTTTTGTGCATTAGTCTTCATCTTATCAACAAGATCAGCAGAGATATTTCTTCTTGTTAACTCATCCGCAGCTTTATCAAGTGTAAACTCAGATTTTGGGATATGAAATTTATCTTCAAGATATCCAAACAACGCTTGAGATATTTCTGAATAAAATAATTCAACATTATTCTGATCAAGAAGTTTTTTTGCAGTCTTAAATCGTTTACGTGCAACTTTTTCAGCTTTAGAATAACGCAGCAATTGCTGATTGCCTGAAAGTTTATCCTGTTTGCGCTTCCAACCAATTAAAACAAGCGCCGCAAGCAAAGGAGTAATCGATGCAATCCAAAATCCTGGTTTCAACAACAACACACCATCT
>JAGOXU010000019.1 GCA_018059515.1 Ignavibacterium sp. | reverse complement strand
TACTTACAGCAAGCAATTATTCAATCATTTCTTCCATTGAAAGTATAATGTGCAAGTTTGCATTTATATATGCTGTATGTTTAAGTTTTATTTGTTTATACAATTCACCTTTTAACGATGAACGAAATTATTTTAAATATTTATTTAGTAATAAATAACGGATTAGTTCAGGAATTCAGAGTCATTTCCTATGAAATGGAAGGCGGCGATGATAGGAAAATTGATTTTCTGAAATCACATGCGAAAGAAGATTACCCAAAATCAATTGTATTTGATGCTCCGGTTGACAAAAATGAAAAACCTATGAGCTACTTAAAGTTTCACAAATTAGAAAAACGCGGAATGCATTTTCAATTGTTTGAAGAAATATTCCAACGATTGGGTGTTGGTGAAAATCCATTAATTTGCGTAACGCCGGTTGTTGATGGCGAAATATATTCGGAATAAAGATTATAAGAAAACAGGATTAACTATGAAAAGTTTCATGATAAACTCGATAATAATAGTATTAACAATAACATTTACAGGAAGTGCCTTGTATATATCAGACAAAACAAAATCTCAGTTAAAAAGCAAAACTGAATTTGAACTGCGACAGGATGAACTTGATAAAATCTATTCCGATAAAAAGCTCGGTGCATTTGTAGAAAGTGGTAAAACATATTTCAGACTTTTTACACCTAACGCAGAAAAAGTTTCACTCATAATTTTTGATAAAGTTGATGACCAAAGTGGAAAAGAATTTGAAATGATTCGTGATGAAAATGCAGTTTGGGAAACTTCAATTGATAAAGAACTTTACGGAAAATTTTATGGATTTAATGTAAAGCACAAAGATAAAGAAACAGTTTTGTGTATTGATCCATACGCAAAAGCCGTTGCAAGTTACAACACTTATTTTACTCCGCGTAAAAGTATTGTTGTTAAGGAAGGTAACTACGATTGGCAAAATGATAATTGGATACAACGCGATTGGCGCGATATAATCGTTTATGAAATGCATGTACGCGATATGACTGAACATCAATCTTCCGGTACTAAAGAACGCGGAACTTATCAAGGCTTGATTGAAAAAGGAAAAACAGGCGGAATCGATTACATCAAAAAGCTTGGCGTAAATACAATTGAACTTTTACCTTCACAAGAATTTGCAAATATAGAAATCTCATTTAAAGATTCTTTACGCGGAAAATTTAATACATGGAATCCTTATGAAAGAAATCATTGGGGATATATGACTGCGGCTTTTTTTGCACCTGAATCATACTACTCTGAAAACACTCGCGAACTAAAATTTAATAAATGGAGCGGAGCAGATGCAAAATCTGTAACTGATTTTAAAGATATGGTAAAAGCATTCCACAAAGAAAATATTGCTGTTATGATGGATGTTGTTTACAATCATCTTTCTGAATATGAATTTGGAAACTTAAAAGAAATAGATAGAGAATATTATTTTAGATTAAATCCTGATGCCAGTTATTGTGAAGTTAGCGGCTGCGGAAATGATTTGAAAACCGAACGACCAATGCTGCGCAGATTAATCGTTGAAAGTATTTTATACTGGATGAAAGAATATCACATTGATGGTTTTCGATTTGATCTTGGAAAATTAATTGACTGGCAAACAATCGAAACAATTATTTATGAAGCAAAAAAAATAAATCCCGATGTAGTTTTTGTTTGCGAGCCTTGGGGCGGCGGCTATGATCCGCAGGGATTTTCTTTGCGCGGTTGGGGTGCATGGAATGATCAAATAAGAAATGGAATTAAAGGTGAAAATCCAAACAACGGGCATGGCTGGATTTTTGGAACGTGGTACGGAAATAATTCACCGCAAAGAATTAAAAGTTATGTTAATGGAACTCTTGCAAAAGATACGCTTGGATTATTTCAAAAAGCCGCGCACTCAGTAAATTATTTAGAGTGTCACGATGGACTGACTTTTGGAGATTTTATAAGACTTGGTCTTGGCGATGTAAAAGAGAATGAAGTAATTACAGATGTAGATAAAAATGCAAAGCTTACTTCAACACAATTAAAACTTAACAAACTTGGTGCATTGTTTTTATTTACTTTGCGCGGAATGACGATGATACACAGCGGACAGGAATTTGCTCGAAGTAAAGTTATTCCTTTAACAAATCAAAATGATCCGCATCGGGGAATGATTGATCATAATTCTTACGATAAAGACAACGAGGTAAATTATATTAATTATAATCACGCAATGATGAATCAGGATTTGTGGGATTATTACAAAGGATTGATCGAACTGCGAAAAGAATTTCAATCATTCCGAAGAGCAGAATATGATGAAGTAAATTTTATGGATGTAAAGGATAATGATTTTGCTCTTGGATATGAAGTAAAACATAATAATGAAAATTTTATTGTACTATTAAATGCGCATCCAATAAATGAAGTTGTTTTTGAACTGCCAAAAGGCAGGTGGGATGTTTTAGTTAATTCGGATAAAGCAGGAACAAAACCACTTTCCGCTGTTAGCAGAACAATAACAATCAAATCATCAACCGGATTTGTGTTGAAGAAAAGGTAAATGCACTTAAACAGTGAATTTTATTTGTGTATTAGAAAATAATGTATAACAGAAAAAATGTTCAATCCAAAAATTCATCATCGAAAATCTATAAGATTAAAAGAATATGATTACACAAATGCAGCTTGGTACTTTGTTACTATCTGCACAAAGGATAGGAAGAATTTATTTGGAGAGATAATTAAAGGTAAAATGATTCTAAATGATTTTGGTAAAATTGTTGATGAAGAATGGTTAAAAACAAAGGAAATAAGAAAAAATGTAGATTTAGATAGTTACATTGTAATGCCGAATCATTTTCATGGAACATTAATCATCAATTATAATGAAAACGTAGGGGCGACCCGCTGGGTCGCCCCAAAAGATGATGCACCAACCGATACTCCAAACAAAATTGATCAAACAATAAAAGACAGGGCGATTCACCGAATCGCCCCTACGTTAATTTCTAATTCATTGGGAGCAATTATTGGGCAATTTAAATCTATTGTTACTAAAAGGATTATGAGGATTGATAATAAAATTCTAAAATCAGTGTGGCAAAAAAATTATTATGAGCATATAATCAGAAATGAAGTGGATCTTTTTAACATTAGAACTTATATCAAACTTAACCCATTAAAATGGGAGTTGGATGAATACTATAAATACTAATCCCCGCTCAATCCTTTTTGGAGTGATTTTTCTATTGCGAGTTTAAAACTTCCGATGTTTACAGGTTTTTGAAAAACAAATTCAATTCCCAATTCTGTGTAATCATTTATTGTAGCGCGATCAATATCACTGCTTAAAATAATTACTGGCGGCTTACCTTTTATATCCATTTTTTTCAACTCGATTACAAAATCATAACCATTCATAACAGGCATTGCGTGATCTGTAATTACAAGTGCCGGCGGCGATGATAATATTTTCTCTATCGCTTCTTTGCCGTCCGATGCAACTTCAACTTCATATTCCGGTGTAATGTTTTTTAAGATTTTAGAATAGAGCAAGCGATCGGTTTTATTATCATCCACAATTAATATATTTGAAGAAGCAATTGGCAGAGTAAAAGTAAAATCAGTTCCTTTTCCGTATTCACTTTCAACCTCAATTGTGCCGCCGTGTTTTTCAATAATTTCTTTTACAAGTGATAATCCCAAGCCGCTTCCTTTTTCACCCGCTGTTCCCTCTGAAGTAAACTTTGAATCAACACTAAAGAGTTTTGAAAGATCATCTTCTTTAATTCCAACGCCAGTGTCTTTTACACTAAATTTTACAAAGCGAGAGTTTGCTAATGCTTGGTTGGAAATTCTAATAAACCCGCCAATATTAGTAAATTTTATTGCATTAGAAATTAAATTGTTAAATACTTGTGTTATCAAACTCTTATCAACAAATAGATATTGTGGTTGATTTATAAGTGATAAAATTTCTATTTCCTTTTGAATTGCTGAACCAGAAAGTGCATTAACAGAATCCAAAACAACTTTTGAAACATCAATCTTTTGCGGTTCAAATCTTATTCTACCGGTTTGTATTCTTGTCCAATCCAAAAGTGAATTAACAAGTGCAAGCATCGAGCGCGAAGATTCCTGAATGTATTTTACATATTGTTTGCGCTCATCTTCTGTAAGCTCTTCATCGTTAGCAAGCAAATCTGTAAAACCTAAAATAGAACTAAACGGTGTTCTTAAATCGTGAGAAATGATTGAAATAAAACGATCTTTTGTTTCGTTTAGCTTTATAAGATTTTCTGTTGATTTCTTTAATTCTTCTTCCGCACGTTTTCTAAAAGTAACATCACTTACTAGCCCAAATATTTTTTGTATTCTTCCTGTTGCAGATCTTACAAGATTTATCTTTGCTCTTGTCCAAACAATATTTCCCTGTTTATTAATAATCCTAAATTCAAACTCGCCGGAAAGCTGAATGCGGCTTTTCATTAAATTAATTAGCCTTGGTTTTATTGATGCAAAATCATTTGGATGAATTGCTTTTAAAAATAATTTGGAATCAGATAAAAACTCTGTTTGTGTATAACCTGTTACTTTTTGTATTGATGAAGTACAGAAAATTGGACGTAATGCTAAACCAATCCTTTCAAACGTAAACAAAAAATCATCAATGTTTTCGGTTATGTTTCTATACTTTTCTTCAGATTCCTTAATAGCCCGCTGTGTACGAATTCTTTCAGTTACATCACGAGCAATCATTACAACATAATTTTTATTCTCAGATTCAAATGAACCGATTGATAATTCTGAATGTATGCTGCTTCCATCCTTTTTTTTGCCAAGAAAATCAAAACGTGCAGGAACTTCTTTTTTTCGTTCCAGCAATCTGAAATATTCTGCTACTTTTATAATATCTTCGTTTGATGCTAATTCAATAATTTCTTTATTGATTAATTCTGAACTGCTGCTGTATCCAAATATTTTTGCAAAAGATCTATTTGCGATAATAATTCTTCCTTCACAGCCTAATGCAATTCCATCGTGCGCAGAATCTACAAGTGATAAATACAAATATGATTCTTCCGTACTTTGAGTTCGTTCCTCAAGCTTTGTAAGAAAGCAATTAAATAACTGTACTCTGTTTTCGTTATCTCTTGAAGTGTGAAACGTAATCTGGAATAACGCAAATGTTTTATCTTTTGCGCGCAGCGGCAGGTCAATATTTTTAACGTCACTGCTATCAAAACTTTGCAAATCAAAAATATTGTTTTCTAAGTACAATGGTTCAATCAAATCATAAAAACTTTTTGAAAGTAATTCTTCCTCAGCAAATCCCAAAGTCTTTTGAAAAGTAGGATTGGCAAACAATATCTGTCCATCTTTATCGATGTTGCAAATCATTAAAGGTGATTTTGAAATTGTATCCCGCAAACCTTTTAATGATAATTTTAATCCCTCCTCAAAATGAATTTTATCTGTTATATCAATGCTTTTTACAACAACAAGTTTTCGTTTTTCATCGATAAAAGTAAAATAAGTTTCGTAAGTTTTTTTCTCGCGGTTCTTATCAAAGTATGATAAAATAATTTTATGAACCTCTTTATCATTAAGTTTTAATCTAAGCGAATCCAAAAAAGTATCCGAGAAAATACTTACAACGTTGCGGGCAGTATTTCCAACAGCTTCTTCTTTTGAAACCTCGTAAAGATTTTCAGAGCAATCATCCCAGTATTCAACTATGTTATCATCGTTAATTACAAATATAGCTTCATTAGTCTTTTTTGATATGGTTTGATAAAACTCAAGTTTGCTAAAATCTTTGTAGAGATTATCAATCTCTCGTTCCTGCGCTGTAATATCTTTAAAGAACAAATAAACAAAACTTATTTCTTTTCTAAAATTTTCCTGCGGAACAAATCTGCATTCAAAAACTTTTTTATTGCCTCTTACTTCATAAGATAATTTTTCTGTAATAACTGCTCTGTTTTTTCTTGCGTACTCAAAATATTCTTTTACAACTCGAGAAGTATCTGAATCAAACAAACTTCCGAGTGAAACATTTTGTATTAAATTAGCCGGAACATTTAAGTAGTGCAGAATATTTTTTGAAAAGAATTGTATGCGTTCCATCCTATCAACAACAAGAAAAAAATCTGAAACATTATGAATTGCGTTTTCAACAAAATCATTTCTTATAGCAGATTCTTTCTTAGTCTTTGTAAGAATTTTTAAGTCTTCAATAATTATTATTCCGCCAATAATTTCATCAGCATCAAAAATTGGTGCGCCTTTTATTATCAGATGAATTAAACCTTTAGATTTAGTTTCAACAAAGTTTAATTCTTTTTCAAATGGAAGACCGGAGAGAACATCATTAAGTTCTTTTGCAATAGTAAATTTTGGAAACAACTCCTTTCCAAAAATACTTGAACCCAATAAGTTTGCGGGATATTCAAATCCATACAGCAATTCCAAATCGGTAAAACATTTATTAGTGTAATCAATTTCGCCATCCTTATTAAATGTAAGGATTGCAATCGGTGCGCTGTCTATAAGATTTAAAATATTTGGTTCCAAGTTTTCTAAATTTCTTTTTACTTCTTTATAAAATTAAAAACATCCAACAACTAAATTATTGCTAACAGTACACAATAATCCCTATTAAAAGCGTTGTTTATAATAATAACTATAATGCCATCATAATGTTTATTTAAGCCAAAAATATCAACAATCCAATTGTAAAAATATATCAAAAAAAATGATTGATGTCTCGTTTTGAATAAATGTATTGTTATAAAGAATAAATTGTAAATCAAACAAAAAAATCTTTGTTGTTTTACCATAATCTAAATCAAATATTCCTTCTTTTTTCGTTAAGTTTGTATATCGTTTATTAGAAAAATAGAAACTTGTTTTGGTAGCAGCAGCATTTCAAAAAGTTGGTAGTGGAACGTTAGCTTTTTTGCAGGAGTTTGGGCAAATCTCCAATCTATTTTTCGGAATCATCAAAAGTTTTACCCAAATACCTAAAAGCAAAAAACTAATTCTGTTTCAAATGGAACACATTGGTGTAAACTCATTACCTCTTGTTTTGATAATTGCTGTATTTACAGGTGCAGTTTCAGCGTGGCAGGCTGCTTATCAACTTAAAGGAATTGCTCCTTTATCTTTTTTGGGCGGCGCAACAACCCGTGCAATTATTACGGAGCTTGGTCCGGTTTTAACAGGAATTGTAATTGCGGGAAGAGTAGGCGCTTCGATAGCTGCAGAGCTTGGTACGATGAAGGTAACAGAACAAATTGATGCGCTCGAAACAATGGCAATTAGTCCGATTAGATATTTAGCAATGCCAAGATTTTTAGCAGCAATTATAATGATGCCTATTCTTGTAATTTTTGCAAATACAATTGCAGTTATTGGCGCATATTTAGTTTCCAATTATTTTCTTGGTGTTTCGTTTGCTGTTTTTTTTAATTCAGTAAACAGATTTTTTGAGATGTCTGATTTGATGTCGGGATTAGTTAAAACAATTTTCTTCGGCGGCGTAACATCACTTTTAGGATGCCATATTGGATTTAGAACCGAAGGCGGAGCAGAAGGTGTTGGATTAGCAACTATCAGATCATTTGTAACTTCTGCAGCATTAATTTTAATATTGGATTATGTGTTGTGGATGCTGATATTTTAAATGGAAAAAATGTTCTTAACAAATATTTAAAATTGCTTCTTGCTTTATAAAATATATATTAAGAGTACTAAAAACTTGAAACCTCTATGGTTTCAAAAATAATGTTTTTCTAAAATTACTATTTTACAAGTAAGAATCTTAAAACCTTGGAGGTTTTCCTGTTACTAAAGTAAGCTGACTTAAAGATCAAACAATTTAAAAACAGAACTACCTTCAACCTAAAAGGAAGGAAAGAAAAAATGGAACAAATTAAATACATCATTAAGGAAAGAACTGATAAAGTTGTTCTTCCAAAAAATTTAGGATTCGGACAAATATTCACCGACCACATTTTTGAAATGGATTATGAAAAAAATAAAGGCTGGCATAATCCAACAATCAAACCAATTGAAAATCTTAATATGCATCCTGCGGTTTCAGTTATCCATTATGGTCAATCTATTTTTGAAGGACTTAAAGCTTTTAAAACTGTTACTGATGAAGTTGTAATATTTAGACCGGATGTACATATCCAAAGATTAAATAATTCCGCAAAAAGAATTTGTATGCCGGAAGTGGATGTTGATTTTGCATTGGAAGCATTAAAAGAATTAGTTGCAATCGATAGTGATTGGATACCAACTAACAGAGGTGAAGCATTATACATAAGACCATTTATGTTCGGTGTTGATCCTGCACTTGGTGTTAGACCTTCATTTGATTATAAATTAATTTTCTTGCTGTCCCCGGTTGGTGCTTATTATGCAGAAGGTTTTAAACCTGTTAAAATTTTAGTTCAAGATGATTATGTGCGCGCAGTTAGAAAAGGATTAGGCGAATGTAAAACATCTGCAAATTACGCCGCAAGTTTGTTAGCAGCGCAAGAAGCAAGCAAAAAAGGATTTACACAGGTCCTTTGGCTTGATGGTGTTGAGCAAAAGTATTTAGAAGAAGTTGGAACGATGAATGTTTTCATTCAGTTTAAAGATGAAATTGCAACTCCAAAATTAAGCGGTTCAATTCTCCCGGGAGTTACAAGAAGATCCGTAATTCAGCTTTTAAAGGAATGGGGAATGAATATTACCGAAAGAGAAGTTTCTATTCAGGAGGTTATATCAGCTTATGATAAAGGCAACTTGGTTGGATTGTTTGGAACCGGAACAGCGGCAATAATTTCTCCGATTGGATGGCTAACCTATAAAGATAAAAATATGACATTCAATAATGGTGAACCTGGTGAACTGGATCTTAAATTATTTAATGAGATGAATGCAATACATCGTAAAGAAAAAGAAGACACACATAATTGGTTAACTAAAGTGGAAAAACGGGCTGTTGAAGTAGAATGATGAAATTGCGTTTTGTTGTTTTTCTGTTGATTGCTGCATTTAATTTTTTAAATGCTCAAAATTTAAAACCTAAAAATATTATTCTTTTAATCGGAGATGGAATGGGCATCAACTATGTTGGTGCCAATTTATTGCAAGATGCAAACTCGCCGTTTAAAGAATTTAAAACAATTGGTTTATCAGTTACTTGTTCAGCAGATAATTTAATTACAGATTCTGCTGCTGGTGCAACTGCTATTGCAACCGGATATCTAACAAATAATAAATACATATCTGTAGATACACTTGGAAATTCTCTTTATACAATTTTTGAGCATGCGGAAAAATTAGGTCTATCAACCGGAATAGTTGTAACCGGAACTGTAACACACGCAACTCCCGGCGCTTTTGTTGGGCATTCGATCAGCAGATATGATCAAACATTAATCGCATCTCAAATGGCTGATCAAAGTTTTGATGTAGTTATTGGAGGCGGATTAAAATATTTTCTTCCAAAAAGCATGGGTGGTGAAAGAGATGATAGTTTAAATCTTGTTGAAAAACTTATAAGTAACGGTTATAACTTTTCTAAAAATTATTCAGAACTTTCAGTGTTATCGGATTCCCTAAATCAAATCTATGCTCTTTTTGAGCTTGATGGTTTACCTGAAGCTGGGAATAGAAAATATACACTGGGTGATTTAACCAAAACCGCAATTAATCGTTTAAAGCAAAATGAAAATGGATTTGTATTAATGATTGAAGGCTCTCAAATAGATTGGGCTGGACACGATCATAAATCAAAAGAATTACTTCACGAAATGAGTGACTTTTCAACTGCTGTATCTGAGGCTTTAAATTTTGCAAAAACCGATGGCAACACACTTATAGTTATAACTTCAGATCACGAAACAGGCGGAATGTCAATCATCGCAGCCGATAAAGAAACAAAAAATTTAGAAATGGCTTATACAACAACTCATCACACACCATCGCCAGTTGGCATTTTTGCCTTTGGACCTGGAGAAGAACAATTCCGCGGAATAATGAATATTAATCAAATTGGACAAAAACTCTTTTATCTTCTCGATTCCTCGTATAAGTTTTAATTCCTAATCTTTTCTAAAAAAAAAATTCCTGAAACTCTTGACACGTGAACACTTGTGCACTATATTTGAGGTGAACAAATGAGCACTATTTTTTAATTAAGGAAATTCATCAAAATGGATAAAAAACAATTAACCGATCGTCAGGAAGAAATTTTGAATTTTATTCAACAGTTTTTACAAGAAAATGGATATCCGCCAACTCTTAGAGAAATTGGAAAACGATTTGACATTTCATCCACATTTGGTGTTAAAAGACATTTGGATGCACTTACTAAAAAAGGTTATTTAAATATTTTAAGTAACGCAAGTAGGGGAATAACAATTACTCGTGATGAATTTGAATCGCCAACTACAATAAACATTGATGAAAGAAATAATATCAATAAAATTCCAATAGTTGGAAGAGTTGCAGCTGGTTCACCAATTACTGCAGAAGAAAATATTGAAGGATCGATTGTAATTGACCCAGGTTTTTTGAAAAAAGATGCTGATTCATTCGCCCTTAAAGTTAAAGGCGATAGTATGATTGATGCAGGAATTTTTGAAGGCGATTTGGTGATCATATCTCCAAAAGCAATTACTGCAAACGGAGACATAATTGTTGCGCGGATTGAGGATGAGGTTACTGTAAAGATTTATGAAAATAAAAAACAACAGATAAGATTGATTCCACAAAATAAATCTTATGAACCAATTGTTATTAAAAATAAAAATGAGTTTTCAATTGTGGGTAAAGTAACTGGCGTTTTAAGATGGTTAAATTAGAAGGAGTATGATATGAAAAGCGAAATATTTGAAACAGCAATTAAGAACAGAAATCGTTTAAGATTTTTATACGGCTTAAACGAAGTATTGATAGAACCATATTACATTACAATCGAAAGAAGCGGTTCAAAAGTGATTTATGGCAAAGTTTATCAATCTAGTGAAATTAAAAAATTTAATTTCAGTAAAATTGCAAACATTAAAGTACTTGAGAAAAAAAAATTTTCTCCGATTATACCAATCATTCCACTTGCATCGTAAAGAGGTGATATTATGAATACAGATAGAAGAAGAGATGTAGATTTATTGATAGAAGAATTCTGGAAAAAAGGGTATTTAACCTTATACAGGAGATTTGGCACCTATCTTCCGGAGCCTTCAAACATTGGCGGATTTGAAGTTGATGTTATTGCAAAACAGAAAGATAATTTTGCTATCGGAATTACTTTTAATGATCAGGATTTTAATGACACTTCATTCATCAAAAATAAATTGTCTTATCTTGCACAAAGACAAACACGCGGAACAAATAAAAAAGTGCAGTTATTTGTGGGAGTATCATTACTAAATCTAAAATATGCAAAAGCGCTTTTGGATGAACTTGATCCTGAAACAAAGAAGAACATTAAATTATTCCAGATTACCGAAAAACCTGATATATCAATCCGCAAAGAAAAAAGATCGCAAAAAGTTCTGTTTTCTTAAAAACTTATTGTTTGTTAATTAATATGACAACTTATGTGCGATAATTATTTCACCTCAAGTTCATGCGTCTGTGTATTATGTTCAATACTGAACAAAAATTTTGCTTTGGGATTTTTTTCCTGCGCACTTATTATTGAATAAGATGACTCGGCAAGATAAACCAACTTATTATGTTTATCCAAAAATAAATTATGTGATCTAATTCTTGTTAATTCACTTATATCTTCTTCATTATCATAAATAACCCAGCAAGCTTTATAAAAATTTAAAGGACGAAATTTGCACTGTGCGCCGTACTCATTTAGCAATCTATATTCAAGCACATCAAACTGAAGATCACCAACGGTACCAACTACTTTTCTGCTGCCGTTATTCTGAATAAATACCTGCGCTAATCCTTCATCAGTAAGCTGTAAAATACCTTTGTTAAGCTGTTTGGATTTAAACGGATCTTCAAGATGAAGCTCTTTAAATATCTCAGGTGAAAAAGTTGGAATGCCCTTATACATAAAGTTCTCTCCTTCAGTAATTGTATCACCGATCTTAAAATTTCCAACATCGTAAAGACCAATTACATCACCGGGAAAAGCTTCATCAATAGTTGTTTTATCCTGCGCCATAAATGATGCGGGATTTGGAAATTTGATATCACGATTTAATCTAACGTGATGATAAAATTTATTTCTCTCAAATTTTCCTGAACAGATTCGTAAAAATGCAATTCTGTTTCGATGTTTTGGATCTAAGTTTGCGTGTATTTTAAAAACAAATCCTGAAAATTTTTCTGATTCCGGTTTGATAATTCCCATTGTTGTTTCTCGTGATTGAGGCTGAGGTGCAATTTTAACAAAAGTATCAAGTAACTCCTTTACACCGAAATTATTTACCGCACTACCAAAAAAAACAGGTGCGGTTGTTCCATTTAAATAATCATCAATTTTAAAATCCTCATACGCACCATGAATAAGTTCAATTTCATCTTTAAGTTTTAATGCATCATCTCCGAAATATTCTTTAAGTTTTGGATCATCAACTCCATTAAACTTTTCAATCTCATCTTCAATCCTTTGCTTATTTGCTTTGAAGAATGAAAATGTATTTTCATACAGATTATATACGCCTCTAAAACTAACGCCGATTCCCATTGGATAAGTTAGTGGTCTTACTTTAATATTAAGTTTGGCTTCAATCTCATCAAGAAGCTCAATTGGGTTTCTGCCTTCACGATCAAGTTTGTTGATAAAAACGATAACAGGAGTGTTACGCATTCTGCAAACATTCATAAGTTTTTCAGTCTGCTCCTCAACACCTTTAACGCAATCGATAACAAGAATAACACTATCTACCGCAGTTAAAGTACGATAAGTATCTTCCGCAAAGTCTTTATGACCGGGAGTATCAAGCAGATTAATACTATAGCCATTGTAGTGAAAACTTAATACCGATGTTGAAACAGAAATACCACGCTGCTTTTCAATTTCCTGAAAATCCGATGTTGCAGTTTTTCTAATCTTGTTTGATTTGACTGCACCGGCAATTTGAATAGCGCCACTGAATAACAGAAGTTTTTCTGTTAGTGTCGTTTTGCCGGCATCAGGGTGACTAATAATTGCAAATGTTTTTCGATTCTTTATTTCTTTAATGAGACTCATTATAATTTTCTTTTAATTTTATTTTAGTTGGAAAAAATGTAAAGATAGGCTTGCTTAGAAAAGCCTAAAGAGATTTGAAATACCAGCTAATAGTTTTTATTCTTAAACATGATGTACAAATATAAGAATAAACCAATTCTATTGAATAGCCCTACAAGATAATATTCGTTCCCTAAGTGAATAGAAACTATGCTAAAGCGCAAGCATTATTGTGTAAAATAATTGTCACTCATCCCAGAAATACATTTTAGCTTCAACTGAATGCGGGAACTTTTGTTGGATATCTTTTAATGTTATTTTCAGTTGAGAGTTATCTTTTATCTTGATGTAGCGTGCTGTTTCTCTGGCAACTAAAAGTTTCGGATAGAAAGATGTATCAGCTAATTCATCAAGATCTTTTTCAATGATTTTAATGATATCATCATATCTTCCGCGGGGCATAATTGTTTCTGCAATTCCAAGTCGCATCATTGCTCTGAATTCATCCGCAGGCAGATAACCATTAAAATGATAAAACGAATTTCCATTTTGATCGAGAAAATAAATTGCTGGTGTCCAGTATGCGCCAAGTGATTTTCTGACTTCTCTGTCTTTAATCAAATCAAGTTTGAGAGGGACAAACCATTCATTCATTTCATCAATAAGTTTTTGATCCTTATAAGTTGTTGCTTCAAGTTTTTTACAGCCGCCGCAGTTCTCCATTTCAAACTGAAGAAGAATAAGTTTTTTTGTTTTAGCTGATTCTTCTTTTGCAAGCTCAATATCCGTTAACCATTTCATACTCTCTCCTCTAATAAATTATTTGAATTTTTATATTAAATTAAAATCCTTTATGGACAAAGATCAGGAGCCTTCACAGTTCCCTCTTCAACTTTTCCGAAATATTTTTTTTGTAACCACAAAGACACATTAACAAGTGCAATTAAAACCGGTACTTCAACCAAAGGACCGATGACTGCAGCAAATGCTTCTCCACTGTTTATTCCGAATACAGCAATTGCAACAGCAATAGCTAATTCAAAGTTGTTACTTGCAGCAGTAAATGATAATGTTGCAGTTTTACTGTAATCGGCACCAATTTTTTTACCCATATAAAACGAAACAAAAAACATTATCACAAAATAAAAGAGCAACGGAATTGCAATTCTTACAACATCCAATGGAAGGTGAACAATATATTCGCCTTTTAATGAGAACATAACCACAATGGTAAAGAGTAAAGCAATAAGAGTTATTGGTGAAATCTTAGGAATGAATTTTTGTTCATACCATTCTTTTGATTTCAATTTTAAGGCAACAAATCGTGTAATCATTCCAGCCAAGAACGGAATACCAAGATAGATAAAAACACTTTCAGCAATTTGTCCGATAGTTATATCAACAGCAAAAGTTTTTAATCCAAGCCACGATGGTAGAACTGTTAAAAACACATAAGCATAAAGCGAAAAGAACAAAACCTGGAATATGGAATTAAATGCAACGAGCCCTGCTGCGTATTCGGTATCACCTTTAGCAAGTTCATTCCAAACGATTACCATTGCAATACATCGTGCAAGCCCGATCAGAATTAATCCTGCCATATATTCCGGGTAATCCTGCAAAAAGATTATTGCAAGAATAAACATTAGTATCGGACCAATTATCCAGTTTTGTACAAGAGAAAGAGTAAGCACTTTAACATTTCTAAAAACATCGGGTAATTCTTCATACTTAACTTTTGCAAGTGGCGGATACATCATCAGAATTAATCCAATTGCAATCGGGATATTTGTTGTACCTGATTGAAATGAATTCCAAAAATTAACTACTGATGGAAAAAGATATCCGGAAAACACCCCAATAAACATGGCAAGAAAAATCCACAACGTTAAGTAGCGATCTAAGAATGAAAGTTTTTTTGTAATTGTACTCATAACAATTTTTGATCTTCTGTTTTATTGATTCCTGCTCTCGCAGGAATGACATTACCCTTTTAACTCTTTTTGATACAACTCATAGAAATCTTCTTTGATTTCACCTCTCACTCTGCGATAAACTGACATAACTTCTTCCTCTGTACCCACAGCATCTGCAGGATCATCAAATCCGAAATGCAATTGCTGTTTAACATTTCCCGTAAAAACAGGACAGGTTTCTTTTGCACTATCACAGACTGTAATTACAAAATCAAAAGATTGTGAAAGATATTTATCAACATTTTCGGCTATACCATTACTAATATCAATTCCAATCTCCTGCATTGCTTTGATGGCAAATGGATTTACTTTTTCTGCTGGATTTGTTCCAGCTGAATAAACTTCCAGATTTTCATCAAACGATTTGAGGAATCCTTCTGCCATCTGGCTTCGACAGGAATTTCCGGTACAAAGAATTAAAATTCTCTTACTCATTTTTTATAACCAACAACCGTAATACTAAAAATTCCAACTTGTTTTTCTTTAAATTCATCAAGCTGAGTTGAATTAAGATATTTAGTCAAAACTTCATCGGGTAATTCTATCGTTTTTGTTTTTTTAATTTCTACATTTTCAAATCCAGCGTTTTCAATTATGCCAAGATATTCTCCTTGTTGAACTGCACCAGCTACACAGCCAGCATACATTTCAGCAGATTTTTTTAATTCAGGATGAAGCTCACCTTTGATTACAATATCCGAAACACAAAAATGTGCGCCAGGTTTTAATACCCTATTAATCTCATCAAATGCTTTTTGTTTATCTGGAACAAGATTGAGAACGCAATTGCTAACAACAACATCTGCTGAGTTTTCTTCAAGCGGAAGGGCTTCGATTTCGCCTAATTTAAACTCAACATTTTTATAGCCAAGTTTATCAAGATTAATATTGGCTTTGATTAGCATTTCGTTTGTAAAATCAACTCCGATTACCATTCCTTCATCCCCAACAATTGCTCTTGCAACAAAAACATCATTACCTGCGCCGGATCCTAAATCAACAACAGTATAACCTTCTTTTATTCCAGCATGTTCGGTTGGAAGTCCGCAGCCAAGTCCTAAATCAGCTTCTGCCACATATCCATCTAAATGGTCATACTTATCTCTCATAATTGTATAGTCAACAATTTTATTATCTGATGAACCGCAGCAGCATTTTCTTGATGAAGAAACAGCAATCTCTGCGTATTTTTCTTTTACTATTTTTTTAACATCAATTTGATCACTCATAATAATTCTCCTTTTGTTTAGCAGGCACAAACCTGGTTAAATAATTTATCTAATTCTCTTTTTGCTTTTTGCAGTGTTTTATTATTAATACAATAACAAACTTTTGGTCCCTCAATATCACCCTGAATTAATCCAACGCGTCTTAATTCTTTTAAATGCTGAGAAACTGTTGATTGAGAAAGTGGAAGAAGTTCTACAATATCTCCGCACATGCAAACATTCATTTCAGTTAAGATTTTAAGTATCCTTATTCGTGCGGGATGAGAAAGTGACTTTGCAATATCCGCAAGCCACACATCTTCGGTTTTGAATCCTTCTTTTTTAGAAACTGCCATTTAAATAATTCCTTTATCGTTCATCGTAAATATACGATAGAGTATTTTTAAAAGTCAAGATATTTTTAAGATAATTTTTTTCAGGTAATGAAGATCAGAATATTTGGGCGAATAAAGTTTTTTACTTTATTTGGCTTAGAGATGAATTCGATCTAATTTTCGAAAGCTATTTTCTAAAACTTTTATAGAATATTAATGAACTGGTATATTGTTTTTGTAAAATCTTATCCTATCGTTTCCGCAATGATCCAATTCGCGATATTAGGAACACTTGGAGATATTGTTTCGCACTGGATAGTAAAAAAAAAGATTTTCAATCCTTATGATCTAAAAACAACTTTATTAAAAATGCTAGAGTGGGCTTTACTGGCAATATTTATTAAATACGCTTTTGTTGGATTTAACGGATTTGTTGAAAGATTAATAGCACAAAATTTTTTACCAAACCTAAATGGAATTGGTAAATCATTCGCGATTTCCGTTTCTATCAATTTGCAATTTGGACCGTTCCTAGTGATAATGCACAGAGTACTTGATAACCTTATTGCAAAACAAAACAACTGGAAAAATCTTGACAAAGGTTTTTATTCATTAATCTGGTTTTGGATTCCGGCACACACAATAACTTTTATTTTGCCAAAGGAATTCCAAATCGGTTTAGCTGCCCTTTGGTCTCTTGCGCTTGGAATTATTTTGGGATTTTATAATAGGAAGTAGTTTAATTAAGCTCTATAAATATCTTTTCTATGCGCAATTTTAATTATATAGATAATCAATATCTGATCTTTAACTTCATATAGTATTCTATAATCTCCAACTCTTATCCGATAGTATTTACTAGCGGAAAGTTTTTTTGAATTAACACCACGTGGTTCTTCACTTAATTGATCAATTGAATTGAGAATTCTTTTTATTTCTTTATTGGGTAAGGAATTCAATTCTTTTGAAGCTGACTTCTTAAACTCGATTTTATATTTTACCATCACGCTTCAATTGGGCTAAAACCTTTTCATAAGATATTGTGGGCTCTTTTGCTCGATCTTGAAAGACTTTTAAATCTTCTTCATCTTCAGCCAATTCTCTTCTCAATGCATCATCAATAATCTGTGAAATAGATACTGAAGTTTCTGCAGCTTTTAGTTTTAACACTTTATGCAACTGCGGGTCGAGATAGACAGTTGCTCTTTTGCTCAATGTTCCCATTATATTTCCTTTTTTTCTGCAAATATAACGCTATAACGTTGTAACGTCAAGACGTTATTTAATCAAAAAATAAATTTTGTAATGGATGCAATTACATCACTCCCTAAATCAATTGTAATAACTTTTCTTTTGTTAGCTAACAACGCTTGTCTATCGCCTAACGCCTGAGCTTTAATTAATATTCCAAACGTAATTGATGTACTTTCTGTACCCGGGTTTTCCGGAATTGGGATATCCTCTTTTATATCAGAAACAAACTGAATGAAATAACCATTTCCTGCATCACCTTTGTGAAGTTGCCCCGTCGAGTGAAGAAATCTGGGACCAAAACCAAGCGTTGTTGCCGCTTTATATTTTTTCTGAATCGAAGTTCTAAGTTTTTGTAAAGCTTCAGTTGTGTTTTTATCTGGAACTAAATAAGCCTGAATAGTAACATAATTTTTACCATCTTTGCAATCAGCAAGGAAGGTATGCAAAACCTCATCAACAGTTCTTACTTTAAAATCACCATATACCTTTATTCCCTTCTCTTCAACAATCGCATTTAGTTCCGGCAATTTTCCTTTCTGCTGATAATCATTCATCATTTGTTTTGCAACAACTTTTGCCTGCTCAACATTTGGCTGATCAAATGGTTGGATTTTCATCAACCATCCGGCAATGACAGTTGCAAATTCCCAACTAAAAAATTCTTTTCCGAGTTCATAAATATTTTCTATTTCAAATTCAAGAATTGGAAATCCTGCAGATTTTAGTTTTTCAACTTTATCACTGTAAGTGTTATCATTTTTCAGTTTTAGATAAACAAACAATCTATCATCAGAATAAAACTCCGGCGCTTCAATCGATTCTAAATCAACAGGTAAAATTCCTTTTCCAATTTTGCCGGTACTTTCTGCAATTAGCTGTTCAACCCATGCCCCGAAGAATGAAATATTTGGTGAGATGATGTACGTTAGTTTATCAATCCCCTTTTGTCCCAAAGTTCCGATTATGGCCCCTATAATAGCCGCAGTATTTTCAGAAATATCTTTTCCGGTTTTTTTACAATTGATTGTTTCATCTTTTGCAATAGATAAAATCTTTTCAACATCAACACCTATTAAAGCTGCGGGAACAATACCGAACAATGATAGTGCAGAAAATCTTCCGCCAATATTTGGATCATTAAGAAATATTTTTCTAAAGTTTAATCCCTCTGCAATTTTTTGCAATCCACTTCCCGGATCAGTGATTGCTGCAAAGTGTTTTCCAACTTCTTCTTTTCCTAAAATGTGCAAAGCATAGTTATAAAAGAATTTCATAAAAGAAATCGTTTCAACTGTTCCTCCTGATTTTGTTGAAACAATATATAAAGTTTTTGCTGGATTTAATTTCTTTGCGTAATCCATCACAACTTCAGGGTGAGTTGAATCAAGTACAGCTAAATCCAAATATCCTTCTTTAACACCGAATGTTAATCTAAAAACCTCCGGCGCAAGTGATGAACCACCCATTCCCATTAACAGAACATTTGTGTAGCCTGCTACTTTAACTTCATCAACAAAATGATTTATTTCATTTAATGATCTGCTTGTAACTTCAACACTATCCAACCATCCAAGTCTGTTTGATATTTCTGTTGGATCATTATTCCAAACCGTAAAGTCTTTTTTCCAGATTCTATCAATAACTTTTTCATCTTTAAGTTTTTTAATCACTGCATCAAATAAATTAGAATATTTACCGATTGAATATTTAATTGCCATTTCGTTTCCTTTAATATTTTTATATCAATTAATATAAATATAATCAGGTTGATTTTGTTAATTAAAAATGATTAGTTGTTCTATATCTCATTCCTTAAATTATCGCAACGATTAAGAGAAATTTTTTGAAGAAAAGATCAAACAAAACCGTAGCATATTATTTTATACTTATCTGGATAGTTGCGGCATTCCTTTTAGAGTCAAGCGATTTATGGATTTCGATAAATCTATATAATCCAAATTCCGGCTGGGCAAATTTTCTAGGAAACTTTGGTGAGATTCCTGGTTTGATTGCCATTATAATAGGTGCGCACATTTACATTGTAACACTTAAAACTTCCTCAAACACAAAAACGATTTTGTTTACAGGTTTTTTATTAACAACCAATTCACTTATTACAATTTATATTTTTTGGTTAGTGTCTGTAGCAATCACTAAAGGCTGGGAATTTTTTAGTTCATATCAAAATATTTTCTTTTTCTCTGCTATACTCATCAACATACTTTTGTCATTGTTATTCAGAAAGCAGCACAATTTTTCTAAAAAAACTATTTTGTTTTCACGCATATCATTTAAAATGTTTTTTTATGGGTATATACTTTTTATTGAGCCGGTAAAAATATTATGGGGACGAATAAGATTTAGAGATCTTGCTGCAAACTATTCCAATTTTACTCCCTGGTATTTTCCGCAGGGAATAAATGGAAATCAATCTTTTCCCTCCGGACACGCTGCGATGGGATTTATGTTATTAGCGTTGTTTGTATTTTTTGCAGATAGAGCATTTTACCAAAGAGTTATTTTAAAGGGAATTATAATTAGTTGGGCGTTAGCAGTTTGTATAAGCCGCATTGTTATTGGTGCACACTTTACTTCCGATGTTTTGTTTGGAGCTTTTGCAATGATTATTTCCTATTTGTTTTTGATGAATAACGCTAACAAGACTATAAAATCAGAAACAGATTAGAATTATTTTTTACCAAAATATTTTTTGTAATTAGATTGTGTAATAAGTCCAATCGGTCCTTCATAAATTCCGCCGTCTTTATATCCATCATAAACACGAACAGCAATTGTGTTTGTTTCGCCAAATTTTAACAACTTAGCTGGAACAGAATAAATACGTTCCTGTGTCCATTCAAAATTACTATTGAAATCTGTTGGAACATTTTTAAAATTCCACAAACCTGTAGAACCAACAAGTATTCCATTAACAAATGTTTGATCGATATCATCAATTTTACCAAGTAGTAAAATCATACTTTCACCTGCAAGTTCTTTTGGAAGAAAGAATGATTTTTTGTACCACGCAAATCCATCATAGTACTCATAACCTTGGATATCCCAATGAGCCGGAACCATAAGTTTGACAGTATTTGAATCCACTTTATCATTTTTAATAAATGAAGAATCATCATCAGTTTTAAAATCCCAAATGCCGCTTAAATTTATATCAGGCTCAAACCCTGGTTCAACAAAATAGATTCCGATATTACCGCTTATTATTCCGCCATCAAGTTCATCATCATAAACTCGCACTGCAATAACATTTTCACCATCTTTGCTTAAATATTCTTTTGGGATATAATATTTTCTAAAGGCATTGTAAGCTGTTCTGTAGTTGTTCGGAAATCCACCTGATACCCCGATTAAATTTCCATTAATAAAAGTTTGATCTACATCATCAACATATCCTAAAATCAAATATAAATCTTTAGTCTCATTTGCTTTGGATAATTTAAAAGATGTTCGATACCACGCATATCCATCGTATCCATGAAAGCCTTGATTTTCCCACGATGATGGTACCATTATTTTTTCCCAGCTATTATCATTAAATGATTTTTCTTTCCATTTCATTTTATCACCCAAACTAAATCTCCAGCGACCGGATAGATCAATCAATAACTTTTCAGAGCTGCTTTTTTGGGGCTGCACACTTCTATCTTCAAAACAACCGTTAAGAGTTAGTGTAAGAAGCAAAAGCAAAATTATTTTATAACTGTTTAGGTTTTTCATAGTTCTATTTTCTCTTGCCTAAACCTACAATATTTAATCCATTTGAGTATCACTACAAAGTAAACATTTGTAAAAAATTGTCATGGTTTTTTATTTGAAGGATATTTCAATTTAGTTATTTTCAATTCAGTATTATTCCAAAACTATTTAAAGAACAACCATGAAAAAATTATTTTCAACACTTTTTATTCTTTCTTTTACTTCAATTGCTTTCTCGCAGAATAATTTTCAAATAACTGATTCGACACTTTACAATAAAGCTGTAGAGTTAAGCAAAAGATTTGTTATGGTTGATACTCATATCGATCTACCCGATTGGCTTTATGATGGTTGGTTTGACGTAACACAAGAATCAAATAAAGGTGAAATCGATTATCCGCGAGCACGCAAAGGCGGACTTGATGTTGCATTCATGTCAATTTACACTTCTCCAAGTTTGGAAGGCACTGGTAAATCAAAAGTAAAAGCTGATTCGATGATGAGTCTTGTTCATAGAATGGTAAGCGAATGGCCGGATAAGTTTTATTTTTTAAGATCAGTTTCCGATGTTGAACAGCAAAAAGATAAAGGAAAAATTTTATTAACGATGGGAATGGAAAATGGTTCACCAATCGAAAATAATTTAAATAACTTAAAAGAGTTTTATGATAAAGGAGTTCGATACATAACACTTGCACATTATAAATGGAATCACATTTCTGATTCCGCAAATGATACGATAAGAAAATGGAACGGCTTAAGTCCATTTGGTGAAGATGTTGTAAAAGAAATGAATCGCTTAGGAATGATGGTTGATATTTCACACGTTAGCGATAGCACTTTTTATGATGTTATAAAACTTAGTAAAGCTCCTGTGATTGCTTCACATTCTTGCTGCAGATATTTTACTCCTGCTTATGAAAGAAATATGAACGATGAAATGATAAAAGTGTTAGCTAAAAATGGCGGAGTTATTCAAATAGCTTTTGCAAGTTTTTTCTTACGCAATGATATTTATGAGCAGTACATAAATGGTGAGGATAAAATTAAATCTTACTTAAAAGAAAACAACATTAAATCCGGAACAGAAGCAGCGTGGAAGTATGAAGAAAATTATTGGAAAGAAAATCCGCTCGCATCTGCAACTGTAAAAGATGTTGCAAATCATATTGATCACATAAAAAACTTAGTTGGGATTGATTATGTTGGGATTGGTTCTGATTTTGACGGAACTGGCGGACTGCTTCCTGTTGGATTAGAGGATGCTTCCAAATATCCAAATCTTGTTTATGAACTTTTACAACGCGGATATTCCGATAAAGATATTGAAAAAATTCTTGGTGGAAATATTTTAAGAGTTTGGAAACAGGTTGAGGAAGTAGCTGAAAACTTAACTAGTTACTAAGTCATTGCGAGGAGTTTACGACGAAGCAATCTATACATTTAACTGAATTCCATCTCACTTCGTCCCGATTATTCTTTCATAAGAATAAATTATCGGGACGCGTGATGACAATCTTATTTATGCAAGGACTCATTTCTGAATATCTACAGTTCTCTCTGAATTTTTAACAAGATATTCATTATAAATAGCCTGGCTCATTCTTCTTACTTTTGGATTTGAATCATTCTTTGTAAGCATTTGCAATTCATTCATTCCCTTTTCGCTGTTCATTCTAAAAAGTGCTAAGCCAATTAAAACTTTTATGTCAGATTCATTTTCAACTTTAAGCTGCTTGATTAAAGCATCTTCAGTATCAATCAGTCTATATTTTCCTGCAAAATATATTGAACTCTCTCTAACGCCGTCGTTTTCGGATTGAATTCCCATCTCAAGATTTTGTAATGTGAATTTGTGTTTTGATAAATCAGAAATTTTCTGGTTTTGCCCAAAAGTATCTGTAACCAGAAGAACGAAAAGTATTGCAACTAATACAAAATATATCTTTTCTGAGTTATGTAATAATGTCGTTTTCATTTTGTACCTCTTGTAAATAAATTATAAATACATTTAAGTTTCTGGTACAAACGTAGTTTAAGGAAATGTCAATGGTGTCATCTCAAAGTAAAGAGATGTAAAGAAATGTCATGACGGGGTACTAAATTATAATAGACAATCTGATATAGCGTTACCTAAATGAAAGCAAACTTTTAACTGAAATATCTTCATCAATTTCTTCCCAATGTATTCCGATTCCATTTCCAATCAATCGCCAATTTTTTCGTTGTTTATCATTTGCATCTCGCAACTTTGGAAACCATTCGAGCGGAGTAGATATTTCTCTACCATCCGCTAAAATTACAAGAATCGCGTTTTCTAAAAATGATAAATCAATTATGCGAGGTTCAATTTTTATTGCTAAAGTATTCATT
>JAGOXU010000155.1 GCA_018059515.1 Ignavibacterium sp. | reverse complement strand
TCTAAATATGTAATAAAATCTTTTAAAGATTGTTTGATATTTTTTAATCCAACAAAATTATCAAACTCTTCAAACAAAGAGGGTAGAGAGGAGTTTTCTAATAATGTTTTGTTAAGATGTTCAATTTTTTTAGGCTGTTGTGTAACAAGTTTATTTGGATTTTCATTTTTATAATTTTCTTCAACACAAAAATCAAATATCTCGGACTCATCAATGTAAAAAACTTGTTTTAATATTAAATTATTTTCTATTAAAACTTCAATTCTGCCTTCACCAGGTTTCCAAAAACCTGGGACAGGTGTTCCCCAGCTTTGAACAAACTCAACAAGTTCCCAATCTTTTTTTACTTCAAGATTAAAATCATTTCTGCCAACTTCTTCATCTTCCAAATACCAAATTGTTAAACCTCTTAAGATTGTTTCATTTGAACTTGCGATAGGATTTTTAAGTGTTATCTCAGCCGCGATGTAGCTTGTTCTGGAGTGATCAAACTGTAAAAAAAAATTACGCTTTTGTGATTGAAGACTTTCTTCAAGATCAAACATCTTTACTGAAAGTATTTCAAATTTACTTGCGTTTAGGAAGTAATTTCCACTTCCCGGATTCATTTGATTTGATTTACCTTTTAAGATTTCTGAAGATTTTACTCCCCTTGTGAGTATTTCTTTAGATTTCAAATCATTCGGAATATTTGATTTCATTTAATTACTACTAAAATGAATGATAAAAACCATTTAATAGGAATTATTCAAATACCTTGCCACCAAAATAAGTTTGATTTAAAACAAAAAAGGCGAGGGGAAACCTCGCCTTGTAAAAATAACAGAAGGAATGATATTAATACATTCCGTCCATACCACCCATTCCTCCTGGAGGCATTGCTGGCATAGCTGGTTCTCTTTCTTTTTTCTCAAACACAACTGCTTCAGTCGTTATTAATAATGAAGCAACGGATGCTGCATTCTCAAGTGCTGTTCTTGCAACTTTAGTTGGATCGATAACACCAGCTTTGATAAGGTTTTCATACTTTTCAGTAGCGGCGTTAAATCCAAAATCATCTTTTCCTTCTTTAACTTTCCATAGAACAACTGAACCTTCATTACCCCCATTATTAACAATTTGTTTTAATGGTTCTTCAAGCGCTTTCTGTACGATTTGAATTCCGGTATTTTGATCAGCATTTTCGCCCTTCAATTTATCAAGTACAGTGGCAGCTCTAACTAAAGCAACACCACCGCCGGCAACAATACCTTCTTCAACTGCTGCACGAGTTGCGTGTAAAGCATCTTCAACTCTTGCTTTCTTTTCTTTCATTTCGATTTCTGTAGAAGCACCGATTTTTAGAACTGCAACTCCGCCAGAGAGTTTAGCTAAACGTTCCTGTAATTTTTCTTTATCGTAATCAGATGTTGATTTATCAATCTGAGCTTTAATTTCATTAATTCTTTTTTTAATGTTTTCAGTTTTTCCAGAGCCTTCAACAATTGTTGTATTGTCTTTATCGATTACAACTTTTTTAGCTCTTCCCAAATATTCTAAGGTAGCATTTTCAAGTTTGTAACCTTGTTCTTCAGAAATTACTGTTCCGCTTGTAAGAACAGCAATATCTTCAAGCATAGCTTTTCTTCTATCGCCAAATCCAGGAGCTTTAACTGCTGCAACTTTTAGAGTGCCGCGGATTTTATTAACAACCAATGTTGCCAACGCTTCGCCTTCAAGGTCTTCTGCAATTATAACCATCGCTTTACCTTGTTGTGCAACTTTTTCAAGCACTGGAAGCAAATCTTTCATAGCTGAGATTTTTTTATCGTGGATAAGAATGTATGGATCTTCTAAAACTGTTTCCATTGATTCTGTATCAGTTACAAAGTATGGAGAAATGTAACCACGATCGAATTGCATACCTTCAACAACATCTAAAACTGTATCAGCGGATTTGCTTTCTTCAACTGTGATAACGCCATCTTTACCAACTTTTTCCATTGCATCTGCAATAAGCTCACCAATCGATTTATCGTTGTTAGCAGAGATTGATCCAACCTGTGCTATTTCGTTTCTTCCTTCAACTTCTTTGCTTATTGATTTTAAATATTCAATAACTTTTGTTACCGCTAAATCAATTCCGCGTTTTAGATCCATTGGGTTTGCGCCGGCAGTAACGTTTTTTAAACCTTCGTGGTAGATTGCTTGAGCAAGAACAGTTGCAGTAGTAGTTCCATCACCAGCAACATCACTTGTTTTAGATGCAACTTCGCGAACCATTTGTGCGCCCATATTTTCAATCGGGTCATCAAGTTCAATTTCTTTTGCAACTGAAACACCATCTTTAGTAACTGTTGGTGCACCAAATTTCTTTTCTAAAATTACGTTACGTCCTTTTGGACCCAATGTAACTTTAACTGCATTTGTTAATTTATCCACACCAGCTTTTAATCCGGCGCGTGCATCTGCATCATATACAATTAATTTTGCCATAAAATATTTCCTCTAATTTTTATTTTTAATTACTTACTTAAAATTCCGAAGATGTCGCTTTCGCGCATAATCAAATATTCTGTTCCTTTAATGGTAACTTCAGTTCCGCTGTATTTTCCATAAAGAACTTTATCGCCAACTTTTACTTCCATTTTAATTGCTTTGCCGTCATCAGCAATTTTGCCTGGACCAACTGCAACAACAGTTCCTTCAACTGGTTTTTCTTTTACTGTATCGGGTAAAATAATTCCGCCGGCTGTCTTCTCTTCAGCAGCAGCAGGTTGAACTACGACTCTGTCACCAAGTGGTTTTAATTTGATTTCGCTCATTTTTCGCTCCTTTTATTTGATAAATTTGATTTAATTAGCACTCTCAAAAGACGAGTGCTAATATAGTTAGGTTAGAAAATTTTGTCAAGAAACTACAGTTTTGATGTGATGTAAAATGCTTAATTTTAGACTTAATTAAAAAATAATTAATGATTTGAAGACGAATAACCTAAAAACCGAAATAAAAAACCTTATATCCACAGTTAAACAGCTTGATAAAAAAGTTATAGCAATTTTTCTATCCGTTGCAATCCTGCAAACCATATCATTCTATTATACTTCGCGCAGATTTTTTAGAGCCAATTTATTTGAAAGTTTCCAGAACAATTCCGATCCATATTTGATTGAATACCTGTATTGGTTCATCGGAGATTTTTTTACTTTTTTTATTCTCGGTATTATCATCATCAAGTTTGGATTTAAAGAAAAGTTAAAAAATTATGGATTACAATTTGGTGATGTAAAAATTGGTTTATCTTTCTCCGCTATCTTTCTTTCTGTTATGATAATTCTCGTTTGGTTTGTCTCTGCAACTCCGGCGTTTGCTGAAAAGTATCCGCATCTAACTGGAGCGAGATCCGATTGGAATTTGTTGTTGATTTACGAAGCAGGAATGCTGCTATATATGTTTGCGTGGGAATTTATTTGGCGCGGCTTTATGCTGTTTGGTTTAGAAAAAAAGTTTGGTTATTACTCTGTGCTTATCCAAATGATTCCTTTTGTAATTTTGCATAATGGCAAACCATTTTTAGAAACATTCGGGGCAATATTTGGCGGGATAGCACTTGGCATTCTTGCTTTAAGAACACGATCGTTTTATTATTGTGTAATCATTCACATTGGTGTTATGTACTCTATAGATGTAATTTCATCATTGCGGTTTAGAGCCGATGATTACGGTATTGGAATTACATCACTTATTAATATTATCAAACAATTTTTTTAGGATTACAAAATGAAACTATCATTAAATGTTGATCACATTGCAACACTTAGAAATGCACGAGCAGAAATTCAGCCTGATCCTGTAACCGCAGCTTTAATCGCAGAACAAGCTGGTATAGACGGAATTGTTGTTCACTTAAGAGAAGATAGAAGACACATAAATGAGCGAGATGTACGTTTGCTTCGTGAGCTTATCACAACAAGACTTAATCTGGAAATGGCTGCTAACGAAGAAATAATTAAAATAGCCTGTGATGTTCTACCAGAGCTTGTAACTCTTGTCCCTGAAAAAAGGCAGGAGCTAACAACTGAAGGTGGAATAAACGTAATTGATAATATTTCTTTAATTAAAGAGTCAATAAATGAATTACACAAATATGACATTGAAGTTTCGTTGTTTATTGATCCGGATTTAAAACAAATTGATGCTGCCGCAGAAATTGAAAGTGATTTTATAGAAATTCATACAGGTGTATTTGCAAATGTAAAATCTGAAGAGGAACAATTTGATGAACTAGAAATAATAAGAACTGCTGTTAAGCATGCAAAAAAATTAGGCTTGGGAGTAAATGCAGGTCACGGTTTGAATTATCAAAACATAAAAATATTCAGAGAACTTACGGATATTGATGAAGTAAGTATCGGTCATTCAATTATTGCACGTGCAGTTTTTGTAGGAATTAAACAAGCTGTTCAAGAAATGTTTGAACTGATTAGAAAAGGTTAGACAAATGATTCATAAATCATGTTTGGATTCTATCGGCTAAGTTTCTTACGCTAAAAATAGATATTGTTTACTATATTGTAAATTATGATAAAAAATTATCTATCAAATTTATTTAAATCCTATCAAAAAGGGGATGCAAGGGAAGAATCCTATTATAAACATCTTGCAGATTTTATTTCTGATTTTTCAGAATCCAAAAGAAAAAAGAAAATTGATGTAACTATCCTCCCTAAAAAAACAGAAGCCGGAAATCCTGATTTTAGAGTTTGGGATGGTAAACAAAAAATAGTTGGATACATTGAAGCAAAAGATTTGGGTGTTAACCTTGATGATGTTGAAGACAGCGAACAACTCGAAAGGTATTTATCAACTTTTCCAAATGTAATTCTAACAAACTTCACTGAGTTCCGCTTATTCAGAGATGGCGAAAAGATTGATCAGGTTTCAATTACCCGACCCTTTGTTATTAAGAAGCTTGCCACAGCTCCACCACTTGAAAAGGAGGACAAATTATTTGAACTGCTCGATAAGTTTTTAGACTTTTCGATTCCTAAAACATATACAGCAAAAACTCTCGCAGTTGAACTTGCAAAAAGAACAAAATTCTTAAAAGATGAAATCGTAACTGAAGAATTAAAAATCGGGACAAAATCAATTCATAGTTTTTATGAAGCATTCAAAGAGTTTTTAATTGCCGGAATAAGTGAAAATGAATTTGCCGATCTTTATTCACAAACTATTACTTATGGTTTGTTTGCTGCTCGTCTTCGTGCTGAAAAAGATTTTAACAGAAAACTTGCGTATTCGCTCATTCCAAAATCAATCGGAATTCTTCGAGATGTATTTAAATTTATTTCTTTGGAAGATTTGCCGCTTCAAATGGAAATAATTATTGATGATATTGCTGAAGTTCTTAATGTTGCTGACGCTAAAAAAATACTTGATCATTACTATCACGAAGGTAAAGGAAGCGATCCGGTTTTACATTTTTACGAAACGTTCCTTACCGAATATGATCCCGCAACAAGAGAAAAGCGTGGTGTATATTTTACGCCCGAACCCGGCGTTTCTTTTATTGTTCGTTCAATTCATCAAATCTTGAAAGAAAAATTTAATATGCCGGACGGACTTGCTTCTAAAGATGTAACACTGTTAGATCCAGCTGGTGGTACACTTAGTTTTATGGCTAAAGCCATTGAAGTTGCGGTAGAAGAATTTGTGAGCAAATATGGTAAAGGTGCAGTTAAAACATTTCTTAAAGATCAGATACTACAAAACTTTTATGCTTTTGAATTGATGATGGCACCTTATGCAATCGGGCATATGAAGATGTCTTTTCTTTTGGAAGAACTTGGTTACAGAATGGAAGATGATGAACGTGTAAAATATTATTTGACCAACACACTCGAAATGAAAGAACTTGATGAATCTAAATTTCCGGGAATGTCATCGCTTTCCGCAGAAAGTCACGAAGCAGGAAAAGTAAAAAAACAAGTTCCAATTCTTGTTATACTTGGTAATCCACCTTACTCGGGTCATTCCTCTAATACCGGTGAATGGATTTCAGAAGTCATTAAAGAATATTATCAGGTTGATGGAAAACCGCTTGGAGAGAAAAATCCGAAATGGCTTCAAGATGATTATGTTAAATTTATCCGCTTTTCACAATGGAAAATTGATCAAGCCGGTGAAGGTGTTTTGGGATTTATAACTAATCATAGCTATCTCGATAATCCTACCTTTAGAGGAATGCGTCAATCTTTAATGAACAGCTTTGATGAAATTTATATACTCGATTTACACGGCAACAGCTTAAAGAAAGAAAAAGCACCAGATGGAAGTAAAGACGAAAATGTTTTTGATATACAACAAGGCGTTGCTATTTGCTTTATGATTAAGTATAAAAAATAATTTTTAGGAGAAGTCTTATGAAAGAAGATAAATATAAATCATTGGCAATTTTTGAAACCTTTAAAATCCGACGCCACTATGATGAAGAAAAAGAAACCTGGTACTTTTCTGTTATTGATATTGTTGGCGCGTTAACTGATCAACCAAATTATCAAATTGCTAGAAAATACTGGAATAAGCTTAGTGAACGGCTTAAAAATGAAGGAAGTGAAGTGGTGACAAATTGTCACCGATTGAAAATGGTTGCCCAAGATGGGAAAATGAGGGAAACCGATGTTGCTGATGTTGAAACAATCCTTCGACTGGTTCAATCTGTTCCCAGCAAAAAAGCTGAACCTATAAAACTATGGCTTGCAAAAGTAGGCTACGAAAGATTGGAGGAAATAAATAATCCCGAAAGAGCTTTAAACCGTTCCCGGGAATATTGGAAAAAGCATGGCAGAAGCGAGAAATGGATTCAGCAAAGAATGCTTAGCCAGGAAACACGTAATAAACTTACTGATTATTGGGGCGAACACGGAGTTGAAAAGAAAGATGAATTTGCTATTCTTACAAATATCATTCACAAAGAGTGGAGTGAATTAACAGTTAAAGAGCATAAAACTTTGAAAGGATTAAAAACACAAAACCTGCGCGACCATATGAGCGAAGCTGAATTAATTTTTACCGCATTGGCAGAACTTTCCACAAGACAAATTGCTGAAACTGATAAAACCGAAGGATTTGAAGAGAATAAAATCCCGGCAAAAAAAGGGGGTAAGATTGCCAAAGATGCAAGAAAAGCTCTTGAACAGAAAACCGGTAAAAGCGTAATTACAGGAGATAATTTTTTGCCCCCAGCAGAAACTAAAAAAACAATTAATAGAAAATAACATGACTAAAGTATATCACTCCGAGATTTTTGGTTTAAGAGAAACTAAATACGATTGGCTTAACAAGCACAACATTAAAAATGTTAAGTGGAAAAAGATTGTGCCGCATCCGGAGTTTTATCTGTTTATTCCAACCGATAATAAATTGACAAATCAGTATTATTCTTTTTTTAAGATTACCGAAATATTTCCGGTTAATAGCGTTGGTATTGTAACTGCAAGAGATAATTTTGTAATTGATTTTGATAGAAAGAAACTTGAAAGACGGATTGAAGATTTTCGTAATTCAAAAATGGACAATGAAATAATAAAACAAACTTATGATATAAACGAAAATCAAAGCTGGAAAATTAAAGAGCAAAGAGAAAAACTAAAAAAAGATTTGGATTGGAAAGATTCTATAACCCAAATCCATTACCGTCCTTTTGATGTAAGATGGATATTGTATCACGATGAAATGATTGAAAGATCGAGAAGAGATGTAATGTCTCATTTACTTGAAGAGAATATTGGGTTGGCTACTTCTAGGCAAACAGGGTCAGAATACAAGCATATTTTCATAACTCAAAACATAATCGATTTTAATCTAACTGGAACTGCTGGGAAATATGGCAGTGGGTACCTTTTCCCTCTCTACATTTATTTAAAATCATCAGGAAAGAAAAAACAAAAATTAACACAACTTTTAATGTTTGAGCCCGACGAAGAATACCATGCAATCATGCCAAATATTTCACGAGAAGTTATTGATGTTCTTTCAAAAAGTTATCAAAGAGATTTTCAAAACCCCTTGGATAAAAAGAAAG
>JAGOXU010000154.1 GCA_018059515.1 Ignavibacterium sp. | reverse complement strand
GATTAAAATATCACATTAATTTTGCTGCTGCTCACCCTCCTGACAAAAACATTCCGTATTTTTACAATTATAATTATTTTCAATTTAGGAGTTCGCTGTGAAAAAAATGTTTATACTTTTTATTGTTCTTATATCAACAAATCTTTTTGCTCAAAACTGGTTAAGAGTTGATTCTGTTTTTGCGGTTACGGGTGTAACGGTTAAAAGTTTTTCTGCACCTGAATTTGCAGATTTAAATAATGACGGTAACTTAGATTTAATTATTGGCAATCTGGATGACAAGTCGGAATTTTTCTGGAGCAATTCTAATCTATTTCCTTCAACATATACCAAGGATGCAACCGTACTTGAAAATATTTATGCACCCGGGCAAACACACACAAATGCTGATTATCCAACTCTTATCGATTTAGATGGTGACGGCGTTTTGGATTTAGTTATTGGCGGTTACAATGGTCTGCGGCATTATAAAAATATCGGAACAGTTTCTTCACCGGATTTTGTTTCTGTGGATACAGTTTTTACAGTTGTTAATACTCTAATCGGAAACGATCCACAGCCGGCTTTTATTGATATTGATGGTGACGGTGATTTGGATTTATTTGTTGGAATTGGTGAGTCGTTGCTGGGCGGACCGGATGCAGGAATAACAATGGGATTTAGAAATACCGGCACGGCAGCAAATCCACAATTTACATTGGATAATTCCTTAGTTACCGGAATTCCCGATATAGGTTTAAACTCATTTCCAACTTTTGCAGATTTAGATAATGATGGAGATTATGATTTACTTTTCGGAAGAGACCTTCAAACATTTGTTTATTATAAAAACACAGGGACTAACCAAAATCCAATCTGGACACAAAACTCAACAACTTTTAACGGAGTTGAAACAACAACTTACTGGAAAAATCCTGATTTAGTTGATATAGATTCCGATGGTGATTTTGATCTTGTTTACGGAACGTCTAATGGAATCATGTATCTTTATAGAAATATTGGTACTGCTTCATCACCTTCTTTTCAATACTATCCTGATTACTTTAAAATCATAAAACTAAGCGGAAGCGGTGGAAGTGTTTCGCTTGCCGATTTTGACGGCGATGGAGATAATGATTTATTAAGCGGAATGTGGAACGGAAAATTTTATTACTTTAGAAATGATGGAACATCTGAAAAACCAAACTTTAATCTGATTAGCACAACACCTTTTTCTAATTTTACAGTTAATTCTTACAGCGCACCTGTTTTTGTAGATATTGATAACGACGGTGATTATGATATAGTTTCAGGCGCAGATAACGGACAGGTTTTTCTTTACGTTAATGACAACGGAACATTTGCACCAAACACAACAATGTTTAGTTCTATTGATGTTGGATATAGAAGCCGACCAACCTTTGCCGATATAGATAATGATGGTGATCTTGATTTACTTGTTGGCGGTGAAACTTCAGGCACAACAGTATTCTATATAAATGATGGAAACAATGTTTTTACTCTTAACACAACAGTTTTTTCATCAATTGTATTTCCAAGTTATACTACGCCAACTCTTGCAGATATTGATAATGACGGCGACTATGATTTAATAAACGGCAGCTTGTGGGGTAATGTTACTTATTATAGAAACGATGGAACCGCAGCAGCACCAACCTGGGTTAGGGCAGATTCAATGTTTACCGGAATTGAAGTTGATCAAAGTGCACATGCCAGCTTTGCTGATCTTGATGGTGATGGAAGAAAAGATATGATACTTGCAGAATACAATGGAAATTTTACGTACTATAAAAATTTATTTTCTCCGGTTACAGATGTTGAAGATAACAATAGTAAAAACATTCCGGATGAATTTGTTCTTTATCAGAATTATCCCAATCCATTTAATCCAAGTACAACAATCAGTTTCACAATCCCGAGTGTTACCCTGAGCGGAGACGAAGGGTCTCGAGTGCAGCTTAAAGTTTTTGATATTCTTGGAAATGAAATTGTAACTTTAGTAAATGAATATAAACCTGCAGGCAGCTACCAAGTACGGTTTGATGCTAAAGGACTTTCAAGCGGAGTATATTTCTATACACTAAATGTAAACGGAGTTACTTATTCAAAAAGCATGATGCTGCTAAAGTAGCAATGCATAATTTAGCTTATTAGAATATCACGATTAATTATTTATGTAGTGATTAAATAAATATTATGAATTACAAATCATTTTTACCTGTTTTTATTTTGAGTGTAATTTTTATCTATTCTTTTTCTGCTTGTAATAAACAGATGGATGAAGTGAAAAAAAATGACACAACCCCAAAAGCCGTATCTGATACGATGCAAAATAAAATCGGCTTGATTGCTGAGTATCTAAAAAATGGCAATGATGAATTTTTAATTGTGGATACAATCCAAATAGTTAACAGTATTGATATTATAAATCCTGTTAAAGACAGCATAAAAATTAAAATAGATAATAACACAAAAGTTGTATTTCAAACCTTCTCATTTGATAGCACGGGTAATTTTAATTTTAACCAAAATTTAGATTACCCGACTTTTATCAAACTGATTTCTTCAAAAGATATGGATCGATTTAGAAACATTCCATTTAAGTTTGAAATTAAAAACGGTATTACTATTTCAATCAAAGAGATTTATATTCCATAGGTGCTCAGTATTTTTTAAATAATTTTAACACGGATTTTTAATGTTTAACAAATTATTACTCTTGGCTTTTTTACTGTTTGCAAATCTGATCTACTCACAAGTCCAATTCACAAAAATTTTTGAAAAAGACTACAATCAGATTCCGATCGAAGTTAGAATTGATAACTCGGGTATTTATGCTGTTTCTTCTTTTGATGTTAAAGATGGGGTGGTTTGTCTTAATTCATTCGATGATAACTCCAGTTACATTTTTAATAACGGAAACTCTGAAAAAGTTTTACGCGCCGATAATGAAATAAAAGATTTTACACTTGATTTTAAAACCGACTTGCAAACCTTAACTGCCAATAGATCAAGCCTGACTCAAAGATCAAATTTAAAGTTCAGGAAATCATATCTAAAAAATTCTCCAACTCTGTTTTTAGATGTTGATGGAAATCTAAACGGCAGCAATGGTGAAAATATTTCCTTAACAGTAGAAACAAAAAGCAATTTGAAGATTACATCAAATCTTCAAAATCTAAAAAATAATATTGAGTTAAACTTTCCTGATAACCTTGCTTGTGCTGATATAATTGGAATAGATGGAAATGGAAATATATTTATTGAAGTACAAACCTTCATTTCTGAAATTCCATTAAACATTCAAAGAGAAGTATATACATTATCAAACGAAGGTAACGTATTATCGATTCTTGAGATTCCTTCAATCAAATATTTATACACAATTAAAGATTTTCAGATAGACGAAGAAGGAAATCTCTATCATCTGATTTGCGATAAAAATAAAATCAGTGTATTAAAATGTTCCGGATTAACAATACAATCAAAAAATAAAATTAAATATCCTTCGGAATTTAATTACTCTCTACACTTCAACAATTTTGTAACTACTGATGAAGTTGAAACTATTGTTCCAAA
This sequence comes from Ignavibacterium sp., assembly GCA_018059515.1. Taxonomy (GTDB): domain Bacteria; phylum Bacteroidota; class Ignavibacteria; order Ignavibacteriales; family Ignavibacteriaceae; genus IGN3. The sequence continues at coordinate 4,513 of JAGOXU010000154.1, read as the reverse complement.
CAAACCCGAAGCAAATGCAAGTAGGATTGAAGCGTTAAGAATCGGTGAGCAATATGTGCTTCATCAATATTCCTGCACTGGTTCAAACCTTGCGCCAAATGGCGTAACTGCACCTGATGGCGATGTAGTGAAAACGCCTGCCTGGTTGGTACAGGGAGTTAATTCAAGAATTCCATACAAGTGGGGAGGCTTTAGCAGCTTAGCACAGTTTGATAATGGATTGACAATTGGAAGATATGCCGGAGATATAAATACTGCAGGCGTATCTTCTTACAGTGTAGGAGTTGATTGCTCAGGTTTTGTAAGCCGCTGCTGGCAGATGACTTACCATTCTTCAACGAGTAATATGCCAAACATTACCACACAATACGCAAGCTGGAATGATTTAAAACCCGGTGATGCAATTCATAAAGTTGGACACGTTAGATTGTTTATTGAAAAAGCGCAAAATGGTTCTTTAAGAGTTGTTGAATCCGCCGCCAGGAACTGGGATGTATCTTACTGGACATTTACATTATCAGATTTAACTACTTACACTCCACGTTATTATAATAATATGGTTGGTGATTATTCTACTCAACAGCCAACTTTAAATAGTGCTATTGCAAATCAGACAGGTGGAACTGTTTTAAATTGGAATTGCGACACAACAAACGTTAAGGGTTATAGATTATATGCATCTTCAAACGGTGTAAACTGGTCTTTAGTTAAAGATGAAAATTTTTTAACTACAAATTCTGTAACAATAAACAGAAGTAGTAATTCAGAATTTTATCGTGTCTCAAGTGTATTAAACAACAGTCCGGCTTTTTCTGAAAGCAACTGGTCAAATGTTTTAGGTGTAGGCGTTTATTCTTCGAATAAAAAAGTTTTATTGGTGGATGGTTTTGAAAGAAATACAGGAAGCTGGCGGGGACCCGGGAATAATTTTATTTCTCGGTATGGCAAAGCGCTTCAAACTCTTTCAATAGATTTTGAATCTGTAAAGAATAATGTAGTTAAAGATTCATTAATTAATATTAATAACTACGATGAAATATTCTGGATACTGGGCGATGAATCAACAGTTGATGAAACATTCAGTGCAGTAGAGCAAAACCTTGTTAAAAACTTTTTAGAAAACGGCGGTAAACTTTTTGTTTCCGGTAGTGAGATTGGCTGGGATTTGTACGCTAATGGCAGCACTGCTGATAAAGATTTCTTTACTAATTATTTAAAAGCAATTTATATCGCTGATAACGCCGCTTCAAACATAGCAAACGGTGTAACAGGTTCTTGTTTCGATGGTGTAAGTTTGAATTTTGGTCAGGTTTATTACGAAGATTATCCGGATGAAATTAGTCCTTCAAGTGGAAGTAATCTTTGTATGAAATTTTCTAACAACAAAGGGGCTGGTGTAGAATACTCAGGTACATTTGGAACATCGAGTGATTCGGGAAAAATAATTTATTTGTCCTTCCCAATTGAAACAGTAGCGGATGATAATGTATTTAATTCTGTTATCACAAAATCAATGAATTATTTTGAACCCGGAATTGTTTCGGTTGATGATGAATCAAATTTAGTAAATGAGTTTAATCTATTCCAGAATTACCCCAACCCATTTAACCCAAGCACAAAAATTAAATATACAATCCCAAATTTCACCCCGAACGGAGAAGAAGGGTCTCGAGTGCAGCTTAAAGTTTTTGATATTCTTGGAAATGAAATTGCAACTTTGGTTAACGAAGAAAAACCTGCAGGTACTTATGAAGTTGATTTTAATGCAAGCTCCGCCGCAGGCGGATTATCAAGCGGTGTTTATATCTACACATTAAAAGTAAATGGAGTTTCCTATTCAAAGAGTATGATGTTGATGAAATAGAATTGATTGCTTAACAATTTGATAATTCTATATTAAAATTTTACCTCAAATAGCTTTGCGTTGCACTCGTTGAAACTATCCTTTTAATAGCTTAAATTCGTAATGAAATTAGTTTCACTATTTCAGAAAAGCTTATGAAAGATTTATTTAGTGTTCAGGAAGTTGCTAAACTTTTGGATATGAGCCATTCCGGAATTTTGTATCACATTAAAAACGGAACATTAAAATCAACACAGGTTGGCAAAATTTATGTTATCACTAAAGAAGATTTTGCTGATTTTTTAAAAGACAAGAAAAAAGGAAAAAAATCAAAACAAAAACCTAACGAGCCGCTACTGTTTTAATTTCGCATCAGAGAAATCAAGCAATTCCTGCCTAAACTTTTCAAGCTCCTTGGGACTAACTCCTGAAATTTCTTTAATACAACAACAATAGGCTCCTAATACGGGAATTATCAAATTTTCTTTTTTTTCATAAAATTTATCTATCAGTTTTTCTATCGTTTGTAAATCAATATTAGTAGCAGTGTTAGATCTCAAAAGTTCTTCAACTTCATTATCACACCCTAATGGAAATGAAACATCTCTTTGGACTTGAGTTTGATACTTCCTGATATTAAGCATTCTGGAAAGTGATTCACCTTTTGTGTATGCAAGCATGCTGGCCGAAGGAGATGCGGACCAGGCATAACCATTTACTAAACCTTTTGTATAATAATTATCATTTATCTGTGTAAAAGAATTCGTAGATATTAAAGTAATAAGCAACAGTATTTCAATGGCAATTGATTTATTTTCTATTCTGAAAAACAAATTTATCAATCCCTTTTCTATTAATTTGTTGAATATTTAAGCAATTTAAGACGATAATTTTCAAGCTCTTCTGAATTTAAGCCAACTAACTTTTTAACACTATAGCAATATGCGCCTAATACCGGAATGATTCGATTATCTTCATTCGCATAAAATTCATCAATCATTTTTACCATCACACCAATATCAATCATTTCCTCCTCATTAATTTTGGCAAGTTCTCTCACATCGTCTTCACATTCAAGAGGGAATGAGATTTTTCTTTGAATACTATTTTGGTCAATGGGAATATTTTTATCGGGTCTAATCATTTTGTACGGTAACATCTTTCCTAAGGATTCACGTTTGGAATATGCTAAAGTATTAGTGGAATATCTATCTGTCCAAGCATATCCATTTGCTAAACCCTTAGAATAAAACTTATCTTGCGCAACCAAATTAATTGTGGAATAAGCACATAGAATGCAGAGAAGTATTATTTGAAAAAAGTTTTTCACAGGAGTCTCAAATTTGTCAATCATAATTTGCAAAAAATCCTTTCTAAACTCAACTATAAAAGATTAAATTGTAATTAGAATTTACTGCAGATTGGAAAATCAATGGCTTCACATCTTCTTAGCAAATCTTCATTCATACGCGGTGTTCAATGCGAAAAGCAACTCTATCTTTATAAGTATCACTACAACAAAATGGATAAGCTTTCTGAAATGCAGAAAGCAATATTTAAACGCGGAACTAATATTGGAATACTTGCGCAGAAACTTTTTCCAGATGGAATGGATGCATCACCCAAATCACAATTTGAATATGATAAGGCAGTTGTTGTTACAAAAAATCTAATTAATGAAAATCAAAAAGTTATTTATGAAGCATCTTTTAATTTTAGTGATGTACTTGCAATTGCAGATATTGTCGTAAATGAAAAAAATGGATTAAAAGTTTTTGAAGTAAAAAGCTCAACATCTATATCAGAAACATACATTCGTGATGCTGCTTTACAGTATTGGGTAATTTCAAACTGTGGATATAAGATTAAAGATTTTTCAATCATTTACATCAATAATCAATATGTAAGAAACGGGGAAATAGAATTAGATAAACTTTTTTTAACCGAATCAGTTTTAAAATTAATCTTACCATTACAAAAATGGGTTGAAGAAAATGTAAAACGATTTAAAACAGTGCTAAGTCAAAAAACAATTCCTAAAATTGATATAGGCGAACATTGTTACGATCCCTATACTTGCGGGTTTTATGAATACTGCAGAAAACATATTCCTGAAAATTCTATTTTAGATCTCTCAGGTGTTCATCTTACAAAAAAATATGATCTTTACAGAAGCGGGATTATTAAATTGAAAGATATACCGAATGATGTCAATCTCCCAAAGAACGCAAAACTTCAAGTTGAGGTTTATAAAAGCAAAAAAGATTTGATTGATAAAAAAGCAATTAAGGAGTTTTTATCTGACTTAAATTATCCAATTTACTTTATGGATTTCGAATCTTTTCAACCCGCTGTACCTATGTTTGATAACTCAAGACCATATCAGCAAATTCCATTTCAATATTCTTTGCATTTTAAAAAGAATAAGAAAAGTAAGGTTGAACATTATGAATTTTTAGCTGATACCGGCATTGATCCGAGAATTAAGTTTATAGAAAATCTTTTGCGTGATACAAAAAGTGAGGGTGATATTCTTACCTACAACAAATCATTTGAAGTATTACGCTTAAAAGAAGTAGCGGAAGCTTTTCCCAAATACAAAACAGAAATTGAGGAAAGAATAAATCGAGTTAAAGATTTAATGATGCCTTTTCAAAAAAAATATTATTA
>JAGOXU010000153.1 GCA_018059515.1 Ignavibacterium sp. | reverse complement strand
TTTAGGAAAACTTGAAAAAATTGATGAAGATATGTTGAAAGAGATTTCAGAATATCCCAAAAGAGTTTCTGATCTTTTTGAAAAATACAAAATTCGTGATGGCGTAAATGAAATTATGAATCTTGCGCGCGAAGGGAACAAATATTTTAATGATTCAGAACCGTGGAAAACCATTAAATCAAATAAAGAAAAATGCAGTACAACTTTAAATGTGTGTCTGCAAGCAATTTACACTTTAGCCGAATTGTTTTCTCCGGTACTTCCATTTTCAACAGAAAAAGTATTTAAAATGTTAAATTCAAAATCTGTAAATTGGAATGAAAGCGGAAAACCACAATTAAAAGATGGTCATCAATTAAATCAGCCGGAAATTCTTTTCCCAAAAATTGAAGATGAAATGATAGAGGCGCAGATAAATAAACTTCCAAAAGATGAATCTGAAAAAGAAAAAATTGATCTAATCACTTACAATGACTTTATGAAAGTCCAGCTTCGCACAGCAGAGGTTATCGAAGCAGAAAAAGTTCCAAAGAGTGATAAACTTCTTAAGTTAAAAGTAAAACTTGAAAATGAAGAACGGCAGGTTATTGCCGGTATCGCAAAAAATTACGAACCGGAAAATTTGATAGGTAAAAAAGTTGTAATTGTTGCTAATTTGCAGCCTGCTAAACTAATGGGATTGGAATCTAAAGGTATGATTTTGGCTGTGGAAACGAGTACTGGATCATTAGAAGTTTTGAAAGTTCCCGAATCAGTAAGTAATGGTACTAGAGTTAAATAATAATAGGAAAATAAATGAAGAAGTTTGTTTTTACCCTCGTGTGTTTTGGTCTTATAAATGTTTTTGCACAAACTCCGCTTGAGAAAGTTACACCAAGATTACAATTAAAAATGCAATCCGATAATTCTTCTGTGAATTATTTGGTTTGGATTTACTTTGCAGATAAAGGAAATAATTTGGATAGCTATTTTGCAAATCCACAAAGTGTGGTAAGTCAAAAATCTTTGGATAGAAGATCAAAGATTAAACAGCAATCGGAGTTGATTGATTTTTCTGACCTTCCTGTAAATCAAAATTATATAGATCAAGTAATCCAAAACGGATTTGAATTAAAACAAAAATCTAAATGGTTTAATTCTGTAAGTGGATACGCAACAAAAAATGAAATAGATTTAATAGCACAAAATCCATTTGTAAATAAAATTGATGTTGTTGAAACTTATTCAAAACGTGTTGATGATATTGAATTTAATGGAACGCAAAACAATAATGATAATCCATTGCAGCCCGAAGGAACACATTCGCTTAATTACGGAAGTTCATTTACTCAGTTAAATCAAATGAATGTCCCGGCAGTTCACGATTCCGGTTTTAATGGGGCTGGAGTTACTATTTGTGTGCTTGATGCAGGATTTGATAATCTTCCTCACGAAGTATTTTCTTCAATGAACATAATTGCGGCTTATGATTTTGTTAATCACGATCCAAATGTTGGCAATCAGGGTGATATGGGCGAAGGTTCACACGGTACTGCAACACTTTCTATTATCGGCGGGTTTAAACAAGGGCAATTAATTGGACCTGCGTATGGTTCAAATTTTATTCTTGCAAAAACAGAAAATACCGATACTGAAACTCCGGTTGAAGAAGATAATTGGATTGCAGGACTTGAATGGGCTGATAGTATTGGTGTTGATGTAACTTCAACTTCGCTGGGTTATATAGATTTTGATCCACCTTATACAAGTTATACCTGGCAAACAATGGACGGCAATACGGCATTAATTACAATCGGAGCAGATCTTGCAGCAGGTAAAGGAATTGTAGTTGTAAATTCAGCCGGTAATGAAGGTTCAAACTCTTCACATAACACCTTGGGTGCGCCTGCTGATGGCGATAGTGTTTTTACAATCGGTGCAGTTACTTCGAGCGGAAACCGTTCATCATTTAGCTCAGTTGGTCCTACAGTTGATGGAAGAACGAAACCAGATTTAATGGCAATGGGTTCTAATGTTTATCACGCCGGTTCTTTTGGAAATCAATATTATACAGGCGGTGGAACTTCTTTCAGTTGTCCGTTAGCAGCGGGTGTTTGCGCACTAATCTTACAAAAAAATCCATCATTAACTCCAATGCAGGTTTTACAAGTTCTTAGATCAACCGCATCAAGAAGCAATAATCCGGATAATCAATACGGATGGGGAATTATTAATGCACTTAGCGCAATAAATTCTTTAATTGTTCCGGTTGAAATGACTTTATTTAGCGGAGATTATGAAAACGAACGAGTTAATCTTAAATGGATAACGGCAACGGAGTTAAATAATTTTGGATTTGAAATCGAAAGAAGAGATGATTTTTCATCTTACGAAAAAATTGGTTTTGTAAGCGGTAATGGTACAAGTACAAACAGAATTACTTATAATTTTATCGATCAAAACTTATCAGCAAAAAAATATTATTATAGATTAAAACAGTTAGATTTAGATGGAACATTTGATTATTCCTCAGAAATTGCTGTGGATATAGAAATGTTAAAGGATTTTAAACTATTTCAAAATTACCCGAATCCGTTTAATCCAACTACAAATATTAAGTATTACGTTCCGGATGCAGGAAAGTTAAAAATTGGATTGTATGATGTTTTAGGAAATGAGCTTACTACCTTAGTTAATAAAGAAGTTCAAGCCGGATTGTATGAAATGACAGTTGATGGCACTAACTTAGCCAGTGGAACTTATTTTGTTAAAATGATTTCTCAAAACAATCAACAGACGATTAAAATTAGTTTAATTAAATGATTTTTTTTAAGCTGATTCTTTAGAAAAGATGAAGAATCAGCTTAAATTTACCTTGATTTTCAATCCCTCTATTGATAAAATTCACAGTTAATTTTGTATAAATATTATAGGAGATGCTAATGTACCGTCGGTTATCCATTTTAATACTTGCCGTAGTAGCAATTTTCATTGCTTCGTGTTCACCAGAACACTCTAAAATCGTAATTGCACAATATGATGATGCAAAAATAACGATGGATGAATTTGAAAAAGCTTACATAAAAAATGTTGGCGGATTAGAAGCTGCACAAAAAGACAGTTTTGAAAACTATAAAAATTTTGCTGATCTATACACAAACTTTAAAATGAAGTTGGAAGACGCAAAGTCACGCGGCTATCAAAATGATTCTGCACTAAATCAGGAATTGATAGACTATAAAAAGAAAGTCGGATCATCCTACATAGTTGAAAAATATCTTGTAGAACCAAACATTAAAGACTGGTACGAAAAAAGAAAAATTGAAATCCGTGCAAGTCATCTTATGATTCGAGTTGATTCCACCGGAGAAGCAGCAGCAAACAAGTTAGCTCAATCTATATTAGACAGCATTAAAAAAGGTGCAAGTTTTGAGGAAATGGTTTTGCAAAATTCACAGGATCAATTCTCAAAACCTAAGTTGGGTGATATATTTTATTTTACAGCAGGTCAGCTTCCGTTTGAATTTGAAGATGCTGCTTACAAAACTGAAAAAGGAAAAGTTTATCCCGAAGTTGTAAAAACCAAATTTGGTTATCACATCATCAAAGTAACAGATAGAAAACCAAGAGTTCCAAAAATTAGAGCCAGCCATATTTTAATAAGCTACATGAATCCAGAAGGTGTAGTTGATACTGCTGCCGCTTTATTAACAATGGATAGTGTACTTACCGAATTAAATTCAGGTAAAGATTTTGCGGAAGTTGCAACAAAATATTCCGATGATTCCGGCACAAAAGATAAAGGCGGTGATTTAGGATTTTTTGAAAGAAGAATGATGGTTCAGGAATTTGACGAAGCTGCATTCAATTTAGCTGTTGGAGAAGTTTCTAAGGTTGTAAAAACTAACTTTGGATTGCACGTTATTAAAGTAACAGAAAAAGAAGAATATCCAACATTTGAAGCTGATAAAGAGAATCTTAAAAATTTATTAAAACGTTCACGTTATCCGGAATTGTATGCTGATCTTATCAACCAATATAAAAAAGAGTTAAACTACACAATAAACGAAACTGTGATTCAGCAAATGATTGGATATAACGATTCAACAGTTATCGGCAGTGAGATGAAGGGACTTGAGGAGATTGGCAACAAACCGATTTTTAGTTTTACTAATTACACAGAAACTGTAAATGATTTCTATTCAAAATTTAAATCCGATACAGAGTTTAGCGGTAAAAAGTTTAGTGAAGAGATAATTAAAAAAGGTATTAATAAATTTTCAGAAGAAGCATTGTTGGAACAAAAAGCTTTAATGCTTGATAAAACTGATTCCCAGTTTGCTGATCTTATGAAAGATTATCAGAATGGAATTTTTATTTTCAAACTGCAGGAAGACGAAGTTTGGAATAAAGTTAATGTTGATAGTGTGAAGTTATATGATTTCTATCAGAAAAATATGCAAAAATATACCTGGCCTGATAGAGTTGGATATACAGAAATTTATGTAAAAAAAGATTCTGTAGCCAAGCATTATTATGATTTATTAAAAGCAGGAGAAAACTTTGATTCTCTTGCAGCAAAAACTGAACGAACACAGGTTAAAGATAAAAACGGAAAGTACGATTTACAGGCTGTTGGTTCAACTGAGTTTTCTAAAATTGCAAACAACCTAAGCAGTGTTGGAGATTATACTGAGCCTATAGCCAATCCGGGCGGCTTCTCAATTATAAGATTAGATGTTAAAGATCCTGCAAGATTAAAAACTTTTGAAGAAGCTAAACCAGAGGTTTCCGGTGGTTATCAAGAATATGAAAGTAAACGACTTGAAACCGAATATGTCGATTCGTTAAAGAAAAAGTATTTTCCTGTTATTAATTATGATGAATTGCGAAAAGCATTTAAACAAAACGTTAACTAAAATATTTTTTCTTGCTGGAGTGCTTGCAATTGCAGCCTGCTCTAAAGAACAAAAGAAAGATGATTTTATAGCTCGCGTTAATGATTCATATCTGACCAGGGAAGAATTTGCTTCCCTGGCAGATACTTCAAATCTTAATTCTGCACAAAAAGAACAACTGATTAAAAAATGGATTTATCAGGAAGTTTTATTTCAAGAAGCAGCAAAAGAAGGAATTACAAAAGACAAAGATTATTTAAACATCATAAAAAAATCTTCTTATGAATTAGCCGCAGCAATGCTGATTGAAAAGTATGAATCTTCCGAAGAAATTAATTATTCTGATGATGATTTGATTTATTATTATGAATCCGATAAAAACTATTTTCGTTTAAATTCTGATTCATATCAATTAAATAAAGTTTTATTTAGCAGCGAAGATAAAGCGATAAAGTTTAGAAGACTTGCATTAGACAGTGATTGGAAAAAAGCTGTAAATGTTTTTGTAAGTGATTCTTCACTAATTAAAAATTTAGAGTCAGTTTTTGTAGAGGAAAATAATATCTATCCTGTGCAGCTTTCGCGTATTATCAAAGATTTTTACCCTGATGAAATTAGTATTGTAATTGCAGAAAAACCTGGATATTATTCCATCGTTCAATTGTTAAATAAATACAACAAACAATCTGTTCCGCCATTTGAGATTATAAAATCAAAAGTAGAAAAAAGATTTACAGCAGAGAAAAAGAAACTTCTTGTTGAAGAATATCTTAAAACTCTTTATTCCGAAAATGAAATTGAGATAAAAAAATGAAATTAAAAATTGCGCTTAGTGTGTTGTTCTTTTCTTTTGGATTATTTGCACAGCAAACACTTGATAAAATTGTTGCTGTTGTAGATAATGAAATTATCCTGCAAAGTGAGCTTGATTTTCAAACTGGTGTTTTTGCTTCACAAAGACAGCTTGATCCTAATACTCCGGGATTAAAAGAGCAATTACTTAATACAATGATTGAAGAAAAACTTATCTATGCACAGGCTGATCTTGATTCAATAACCGTAACTGAAGATGAAGTTAATCAACGTATTGATTATCAGATAAATTCCTTTGTTCAGCAGTACGGCTCAATTGCCAACATAGAAAAAATTTATGGGATGAGCATCGATAGAATAAAAAGAGAATTGCGGGATGAAGTTAGAAAAAGTTTGATGTCGCAAAGACTGCAGGAAAAAAACTTTGGTAGAGTACAGGCAAGCAGAAGAGAAGTTGAAGAGTTTTTTGAAACTTACAAAGACAGCATCGGTACAATTCCGGAAAGAGTAACAATCTTTCATATCTTCCAAAATCCAAAAGCAAGTGCAAAGTTAAAACAAAGATTTTATGATAAAGCTGCAGCGTTATTAGATTCCATAAAAGCCGGCTTAGACTTTTCTGAACTTGCAAAAAAATATTCTGATGACCCGGGAAGTGCTGCACAAGGCGGTGATCTTGGATTTGTAAAAAAAGGTGTTTTCTACCCTGAGTTTGAGGAAGCAGCTTTTAATTTAAAAGTTAATGAGTTATCCGGTATTGTTGAATCTCCGGTTGGATTTCACATCATACAACTATTAGAAAAACGCGGCGAATCAATTCACACAAGGCACATTTTAATAAAGATAAAAGCTGATGAGAATGCTGATCTTCAGACAATTGATTTTCTTTCAGAAGTTAGAGACAGCATTTTAAAAGGTTATGGTACCTTTCAAGAGTTTGCTAAAAAATACAGCGAAGATAAAGACAGCGCACCATTTGGCGGCGAGCTTGGTGATTTTTATATAAATCAATTAGATAAAGCCTTGTTAGATGCAGTTGGCAAATTAAAAGAAGGCGAGATTGGTTTTCCGAGGCGATTGGAATATGCACCAGGTACTTATGGTTATCATATAGTATGGTTAAAATCCAGAATTCCACAGCACAAAGCAAGTTTAACCAATGATTATGCTGAAGTAAAAAAACTTGCCGATGAAAATAAAAAACAAAAAGAATATTCTAAATGGATTGAGACTATAAAAAGCAAAATATTTTGGGAAGTAAGAATCTAAATCAAACAGGATTTTAAGTGAGCGAAACAAGCACAAACAATAATGATGTTCAATTAGTAGAACAGTTAAATAAAAAAGTAACGGAAATAAAATCTGAAATTGCCAAAGTTATTGTTGGGCAGGATGAGATTATAAACCAACTTATTATTTCGCTTTTATCACGCGGGCATTGTTTATTGGTTGGTGTACCCGGATTAGCAAAAACTCTTCTCATCAAAACACTTGCAGAAGTAATGGATTTAAAGTTTAGCCGTATTCAGTTTACGCCTGATCTTATGCCAAGCGATATTACGGGAACAGAAATTCTTGAAGAAGATCTTGTAACAAAGAAAAGAAATTTTAGATTTATATCAGGTCCAATCTTCGCAAATATTATTCTTGCTGATGAGATTAATAGAACTCCCCCCAAAACACAAGCCGCATTATTGGAAGCAATGCAGGAGCATAAAGTAACAGCAGCAGGTCAAACTTATCAACTGCCGGAACCATTTTTTGTACTTGCAACTCAAAACCCAATTGAGCAAGAAGGAACATATCCATTACCGGAAGCACAGTTGGATAGGTTTATGTTTAATCTTTGGCTGGATTATCCTTCCGTTGATGAAGAAATAAAAGTTGTTCAAACAACTACAAGCGAATATAAAGCGACTTTAAAAAAAGTTGTTTCCGCTAATGAATTAATCGCTTTTCAGGATTTGGTCAGAAAAGTTCCGGTTGCGCTGAACGTAATTGAGTTTGCTGTAAAAGTTTCAAATATGACACGACCATCAAATGGGAACGCACCAAAATATGTTAAAGATTGGGTAACCTGGGGTGCTGGACCAAGAGCTTCGCAGTATTTAGTTATGGCTGCTAAAACTCGTGCAATTATTCAGGGCAGATTTACTCCTAATATTGATGATGTAAAAGCCTCGATGCTTCCTGTTTTACGACACAGAATAATTACAAATTTTAGTGCAGAAGCTGAAGGAATAGCTTCAGTTGATGTGATAAAAAGAGTTGAGTCTGAGGCTTAGTTTAATCTCCCTACAGTTTTGCAATCGAATAATTCTTAAATGCAAAATATATTTCTGTAGCAGCGGTTTTAATTATGGTTGCTGTGGGTACCGCTAATAACATTCCAAGTATTCCAAACAACTCGCCGC
>JAGOXU010000018.1 GCA_018059515.1 Ignavibacterium sp. | reverse complement strand
AAATGCTGATTCAGGGTTTGGCGATTTAGTTTTTCAATCTGATTTGACAATCACACTCGGTGAATTTAAAAAAGGATTATTCATAAAAAATGGATATGAATTTTGTGGTGAAGTTGTTTTAAAAGATATTGGAATTGGCAGGGATTATTTTGATGATATTGGTTGTGATAATTATTTAATCGAGCCGGAAGATGTTTATTTAAATCTTCCGAAAAGAAAAAAATCAGTTCATAAATATTCTGCAGGAAAAGTTTTAACAATCGCAGGATCTTATAAATATCCCGGAGCTGCAGTTTTAACATCCAAATCAGCTTTGATTTCAGGCGCTGGTGCATCAATTCTTGCAATTCCGGAGTGTGTAAAAAAACTAATTCAAAAAGATTTACTTGAAGTTGTTGTCGAATCATATCAAACAAAATTCGAAAAGTATTTTGATAAAGCTGGCTTAATTGATTTACAACAAATAATTAAATGGGCAGATGTTGTTGCGATTGGTCCCGGTTTGGGAAGGGAAGCGGAAACTTTAAATGTAGTTCGTGAATTTTTACTGAATCAAAAATTTAAATTTGCTGTTATTGATGCTGATGCACTCGTTGCTTTGGATGAAGATTTCCTAAAAAAAGTTAATCTAAAAAATTGTATTCTAACTCCTCATCTTGCAGAATTTTCCAAAATAATTGGAGTTGAAACAGGTATTATCGAAAAGGACATTTTAAGTTATGGAAGAAGTTTTGCCACGAAGTATAAATGTATTTTAGTTTTAAAAGGAGCGCCAACAATTGTTTTTAATCCGGAAGGAGAAGCTTTTATCAATACAACCGGCAACAGTGGAATGGCAAAGTTTGGCTCTGGTGATGTACTTACCGGAATAATCGCAGGAATTTTAGCCCAAAATAAAAATCCGGAAGATGCTGCGATAGCCGGAGTTTATTTACACAGCCTTGCCGCTGATTTATTGCTCGATTTAAAGCCAATCTCAAATTACCTTGCTTCGGAGATAATGGATAATTATCCTTATGCCGTTAAATTTTTAGAGGAAAGTATTGTATAAATATTTAGAAAAACATCATAAATATCTCTTTAACATTCCGTTAATTATATACTGGCTAATCTTATTTTTACTAACTTCTTTGCCTTCCTCTTCTGCAATAACCATTGGAGTTAGTGATAAAATCGAACATTTTGGTGCTTACGGATTATTAAGTGGAATCCTTTATTTGAATTTGTTTTTTCAGAATAAATTTAAAGTATTAAAAAAATATCCCGCAACCTTCACGGTTTTAATTGCATCATTCTATGGATTACTTGATGAATTACATCAATTATTTGTACCTGGCAGAAGTGCGGAAATTTTTGATTGGGTTGCAGATTTTTCAGGTGCAGTTGTTGGGGTTTTGATAACAAGGTATTTACTAAAGAAATTACAAAATTATGATTATGAAAAAAGCAAATTAAAAATTGGAACTTTATAGGATTTATTTTGTAAAACACTTGAAAAATAATTTGACAATACAGTCTCTCATTATTAAGTTAGCATCACTAATTGCAAGTTAGGAGTAAAAAAAGAATGGCAATTGTAAAAACAAAAAAAGCAGACCTGATGGCTAAATACAAAAGAGTATTTGAAATCAGTTTAATTACGGCTTTAGCCGTAATGATAGTGGCTTTTAAATTTTTCCCGGAATTAAAAAGCAAGGCTGCGGTATCTGAAGGTCCTCAGGAATTATTCCAGGTGGAACAAATAGACCAAACAAAACAAGAAAATCGACCACCTCCGCCTCCAAAACCTCCTATTCCAATCGAAGCACCCTCTTCGGATGTATTAGAAGATATTGAAATTGGTGATACAGAAATTGACATTCATGAGCAAGTAGAAGCTCCTCCTCCTCCGCCAAAAGAGGATAAGAAAATTGTTGAAGAAGAGCCTCAATATTTTGTGGCAGTAGAAGAAATGCCAGAACCAATCGGTGGAATTGCCGAAATTCAGAAAAAGATAATTTATCCTGAAATAGCTAAAAGAGCCGGCGTTGAAGGTAAAGTTTATGTTCTTGCTTTTGTTAATGAATTAGGAATCGTTACAGATGCAAAAATTATTAAAGGCATTGGCGCTGGCTGTGATGAAGCAGCTTTGGATGCAGTAAGAAAAACCAAATTTAAACCGGGTAAACAGCGCGGCAAGCCTGTAAGAGTTCAGGTTTCAATACCCATAGTGTTTAAACTTCAATAAAATTTAGGCGTCTTTAAGACGCCTTTTTTATTTATTTACTCTCTTTATTTTCAATTTCTTTAATTCAAATTGCAATTTTTTTACGAATTTTTAATTCGTATTTTTTGATAAGTTAAATTTACCGTTAGTACAAACAAATAATTCATTGAAATTATGATGAAGAATAAAAAGAATAAAATATCCAGCCCGCGGCTGATTGTAATAATTATTCTTTTAAATCTTGCCTTTCTTTACTTTATCAAATATCAAAATCAAAAATTACCGATCAGTTCTTTTAGTCTTCTTAGCTTTGGAAATTTATGTAATTTTTTATTTGCCCTCATACTTATTGCCGGGATTTTAATCCTAACTTTTAAAAAAGATTTGGTGTTTGACACTAAAAAATTTCTGCCATTCTTTCTGTTGAATCAATTACTTTTGATTACAATTTATGTCCTAAGTTTTATCCCTCTGCCTTTTAACAAAATTTATTATTTTGGGCAGACCGGCGATAAATTATTTGTTGGTGGAATTTTTACGATTTATCTTTTTACATACTTTGTATTTATCTATCTCGTTTGGTTGAACATTTCTAAAGTCAAAAATATTATTTTGATTAGATCATTATTTAATTCCACTGCATCATTGTTAGCTTTTGTGATTATTGTGTTTATCTTTATCGTTGCAAAAGAAACAGGATTTAACGATGCGCTAATAACTGAAGACAAAAATAATGTTGGTGTTGTACTCGGTGCGGCTGTTTGGTCTGGAAATAAACCAAGTCCATCACTTGCAGGCAGAGTAGATAAAGCATTAAAATTGTTTGAAGAGAAAAAAATCTCCCAAATCTATCTTACAGGCAGTAACGCTCCGGGCGAATTGGCTGAATCGGAAGTGGAGTTTCAATACATCAAATCAAAAGGGATTCATTCATCAGAAATCTTTCTTGAAAAAGAAACTACAAATACGAACGAACAAATCCAGTTTATTAAAAAGAATTTTGCGAAAACATTAAACAAGAAAATAATTGTAATTTCAGATGGTTATCATTTAGTTAGAGTTTTAGAAATCGCAAAATTTCACGATACAAAAATATCTGTTTCAGCATCAGCCCTTAACCAGAGTTTTGAAAAAGCAGTGTATAATAAAATGAGAGAAGCTTTAGCGTTAACTGTGTTTTGGCTTTTTGCAATTTGATTTAATTTAGATGAGTTACAGGAGAAAAAATGCCCTCAGTTTTTAAACGAAGAATTGTTAGAGAAAAAGTTTTACAAATTCTTTATGCGTATGAAATGAATAACGAAAACTTAATGGCACTTACAAAAACCATTTTAGGTGACGTGGAGTTGGAAAAAGACAGAACTTATGGTGAAGAACTTGTAAATCGAGTGTTGATTCACAAAAAAGAACTTGATGAAAAAATTGAGGAACGAGTAAGCAATTGGGAAATGGGAAGAATTGCTTTAATTGATAAGTTACTGCTTCGAATGGCAATTTGTGAGTTGTTGTACTTTCCTGATATCCCACCAAAAGTTTCTCTAAATGAAGCGATAGAAATTGCAAAAGAATTCAGCACTGCAGGCAGCGGTAAATTTATTAATGGAATTCTTGATAAAATATTAGCGGAAGAAAAAACTGCCGGCACAATAGCTAAAACAGGCAGAGGATTAGTTGATGAAACGATTTCTAAAAATCCATCTAAAAATCCTTGATGGGCGAAAAGAAAAAAATATTTATTTGGACGCTGTTTGATTTTGCAAACACATCGTTTTCAATTGTTGTTGTTACTTTTCTTTACGCGGTTTACTTTAAAAAAGTTGTTGCACAGGGACAGCCTATCGGTGATTTGTATTGGTCTTTAGGAACGAGCATTGCAATGGTAATTACAGCAATCATCTCTCCTGTACTTGGTGCAATTGCGGATTATTCAGCAGGCAAAAAAAGATTTTTATTATTTTTTACTTTGCTTTGTATTGTCGCAACCTCAACACTTTTTTTTGTTGGAAGCGGAAATATATTTATGGGCGTACTGCTTTTTATACTTGCAAATGTTGGATTTGAAGCAGGTTTGGTTTTTTATGATTCTTTTCTTCCTGAAATAACCGAGCCTAAAAATTACGGAAGAGTTAGCGGATACGGATTTGCAATGGGCTACTTAGGTTCACTTGCTACGCTTGCAATTATTTATCCGTTCATTCAAGCAGAAATGATAAAAGAATCATTTCCGGTCGCAGCACTTTTTTTTCTGATTTTTTCTTTACCGCTTTTTATTTATTTAAAAGATAATCGAAAAAAAGTTGTAAAACACGAATCCTATTTTACAATTGGTGTAACAAGGGTTTGGAACACTTTATCTCATCTAAAAAATTATAAAAACCTTGCAACATTTTTGTTGGCTTATTTTTTTTACATCGAAGGTGTAAATACAATTATATTTTTCTCCGGTAACTATGCTAGCACAACATTAGGTTTTACTGAGACAGAACTTCTTATATTTTTTCTAACAGTTCAAACAACTGCTATCGGCGGTTCAGTATTACTTGGAATTATTTCTGATTCAATCGGGCAGAAAAAAACAATTATTATAACTTTATTTATGTGGTTAATTACTGTGCTGATTGCATTTTTAGTTCAAGATAAAAGTGGGTTTTATGTTGTAGGATTAATAGCCGGAGCTGCAATGGGTTCAAGCCAATCTACAAGCAGAAGTTTAATGAGTAAACTTACGCCGCCGGAAAGGAAAACCGAATTTTTTGGTTTTTATTCTTTCTTTGGAAAAAGCTCGGCAGTAATTGGTCCATTGGTGTTCGGTTTGGTAAGTTATCTTTCAGGTGATCAACGTCTGGCAATTATTTCAGTAGGATTTTTCTTTATTGTTGGATTATTAATTTTAACACAGGTTAAAGATCCTGATATAGTTAATTAGTTTATTATGATAAGTTACATCAAGCAAAATTTAAAACCTCTAAGGTTTTAAATAAAATACTTTGCTGTAATCAATATTTTTGAAGTAAGATTTTAAAAACCTTGAAGGTTTGCTTCCCACTTACGATAGCTCTGTAATAAATTTTAATCTCGTTTATAAATCGGTTCACCAATCAGCTTATCAACATTCCATTCAAATGATTTTGATTTTTCTGCACTTCTGACAGTACATTCTGCATAATTGCAATAGCTGCAAAGCTGCGGGATGCAGTAATCAAGATGCACTTTTAAATCGGCTTGTGAAAAATCAAGTTGCAATTCAGACTCAATCATATTTTCTTCTTCATGAGTCTGTTTGATATTAAAGTAGTAAGGAAGTATTAAATGAAAATCAATAAAAACTTTATCACCAGATTGCCAAAATCTTAATTCATGAATGTCAATCCAATAATCTTTTTTAATTGAAATAAGTTTATCGGAAAGTTTATTCAGAGTTTCAGGTTTTACCTCGTTCATCAATCCAGCAATAGACTCACGAATTAATTTATATCCAGTATAAAAAATATTAAGCGCAATTAATATCGCAATTATCGGATCAAGGATTTGAATATCGGTTATGATAACTAATATTACTGCAGCAATTACTCCAAAGCTTGTAATTGAATCCGTAAGAACATGTTTACCATCCGCGATAAGAGTTAAAGAATTAGTTTTTTTCCCGGTTCGTATTAAAAAATTACCAAGGTATAAATTTATTACGGCAGCAAAAGTTATTACAACAGCACCAATGCCCAATTGCTTTAATTCCGGTCCAACAAGAATTGCTTTAACTCCTTCATAAATAATAAAGATTGCTGCAATAACTATTAGCAAGCCCTCAATTCCGGCTGAAAAATATTCCACATTACCATGCCCGTAAGGATGAGAATCATCTGCTGGTCTTGAACTTAAAATAATACTATATAACGCCATTGATGTTGCCATAACGTGCACAACGGATTCTGCTGCATCAGAAAAAATTGCTGCTGAACCGGTAATTAAATAAGCGCCAATCTTGAAGAAGAACATGCTGAATCCGACAGCAAGAGATATAATTGCGGCACGTTTTCTTATAGCTATTTGGTCAGATATTTGTGTAGTTGTTTCCATTGTAATTAAACCCGGACTAATTTTTCAGCGGCTTGTTTTAGCACTTCATCATTTTTTGCAAAACAGACACGAATGAGTTTATCAGTACTTCCATTTTTATAAAATGGAGAAAGAGGAATTACTGCAACTCCAATTTCTTTGGTAAGATATTCTGAAAATTCAAGATCATTTTTGTTTGAAATGTTAGAGTAATCTAAAAGCTGAAAATAAGTGCCATCACATTTTCTAAAATTAAATTTTGATCCGTTTAATAATAAAGAAAATAAATTTCGTTTAGCTTGATAAAAATCCGGAAGTGATGAAATATTATTTTCATCTTGTAAAAATTCTGCAACTGCTAATTGTACTGGAGTGTTTACGGCAAAAACTATAAACTGATGAAACTTTCGGAATTCTTTGGTAAGATTTTCGGGTGCACAACAATATCCAATCTTCCAGCCTGTAGTGTGAAATGTTTTACCAAAAGATGAAATGATAAAACTTCTATTTGCTAGTTCATCATATCGTGCAAAACTATTATGTTCTTGTTTATCAAAAATAATATGCTCATAAACTTCATCGCTGATTAGAAAAATATTTGTATCCTTAACAATTTTTTCAAGTTGATCAATATCTTCTGATTTAAGAATTGATCCTGTTGGATTATGAGGTGAGTTTATTACAATACATTTTGTTCTTTTTGAAATGGATTTTTCAACTTCATTCCAGGGAATACTAAAATCATTTTGATTAAGTTTTATTGAGATTGGAATTCCGCCATTTGCAATAATAGCAGGAATATATGAATCATAGGCGGGTTCAAAAATTATTACTTCATCTCCATAATTTACAATTGCTGAAAAAGCTGTATATAGCGCTTGCGTTGCACCTGCGGTAACAGTTATCTCATTTTCAAAATTATATTCTCTACCGTAATCTCGTTTAACTTTTATAGCGATTTGTTTTCTAAGTTCAATCGTACCCGGCATTGGTGCATATTGATTAAAACCTTTTTTCATAAAATGGTTAACAAGTTCTATCAAACTATCCGAACAATTAAAATCAGGAAAACCTTGCGACAGATTAATTGCATTGAAGTCATTTGCCATTTTAGACATAACAGCAAAAATGCTTGTGCCCACATTTGGAAGTTTAGACTTTACTTGATTTTGCATTTCCATTTTTAATTCGAATCAATCTTAAAAATATTTTCTGCTGGTCTAAGATTATCATACAATCTTTTTAATTGTTGATACGCATATTGATTTCCACGCTGCGCAGAATTTCTATAATGCTCAACTGCATTGGGTAAATTTTTAGTTAATCCTATTCCATTTTCATAACAATATCCTAAAGTAAACTGCGCTAACACAGATCCGATGCTTTCATATTTTTTCAACAGGGTAATCTCATCACTTAAATTATTTTCTGCATTGGATTCAAAAACTTTTGCAGCGGCTAAACGTACTTCAGCTTCAGGACTTTTTAACTTTTCCGCCTGTTCCCAATAATACATACCTTTTTGAATATCATTTTTTACATATTTACCCGTATAATAATTAAAACCAAGTTCAATGATTGCCGGAATATGATTTTGTAAAACAGATTTTTGTAATAGATCAATAGCATCTTTTTCTGTTAAACGATTATCGTATCCAAGCTTATGTAATCCATACCAAACAAACTGCGCAGTTGGATTTCCAAGTTGTATTTCTTCATTTAAAACAATGTAAAAATCTTTTTCACGAATTAACTGCCAGAGTAAATAAGCTGCGCGTGGCGAATCTAATATCGTTGCACGAATATAATATTCGGCTGCAAGTATTTTATCTTTACCAAGATAATTTCCTGTCTCAAATAGATTTCCCAAAATTGTTTGAGCTTCGTGGCAGCCTGCATCAGAAAGTGTGTTTAGCATTTTTATCTTTTCATCATTGTAAAAAGTGCTAAGCAGTGAATCATTTTTAATTGATAAAGAATCATTAATGATTTGCAGATTCAAATTATTTAAATCCGAAATCAAAATTTTATCACTAATTTCTTTTATCGTGTCCGATTGAGTATCAAAATCAATAAACACTAAACCAAGTGAAGGTTGAATTTTAGAATCATCTTTATCATTTTTTGCAAAAACATCTTTGGTTAAAGCATATTTATTTTGGCTTACAGAATCCTTGAACTCAGTAGATACTTTTGGAGAAAGTTCATCTAAGACTTCTTTTGCAGGTTCATATCCATTATCCGCAGATTTTTTTATCCAGTAGTAAGATTTATTCCAATCTCTTTGAACGATAAGATTATCAGTAAATAAAACACCGATAACATATTGCGCCTGGCTCATACCAGCCTCAGCAGCAGATAAAAAATTTTCATAAGCTGTAAACGGATTCCATTCAGTTCCCCAGCCATTTATAAGCATTATTCCATAATTATATTGAGCGGATGCAAGATTTTGAGAAGCTGCTTTTTTAATCCAGTAAACTGCGGTTATTGTATCAGCGGCAACGCCTTCGCCTGTTAATAAGCGCAAACCAAGTTCATGCTGTGCTAATGGATCTCCGCTGTTTGCAATCTGAACTAATTTAAATTGCTGAAGAATCTGGTATGATAAATCCGGTTGATAGAAGTATGGATTACTTCTGTAAGGTCTGTTATTTTTAAAAGCTAAACTCTTTGTCGAGTCTTGTGCATTCAACTGAGTTAATAATGATGAACAAACTAATAGAACTATAACCGAAATTGACAGATTTTTTATTTGCAAAGTATTCTCAAAATATTTTTATCACAACTTAAGATGGAAAATTGTTATTATTGTTTGTGAAAAATAGTCATTCTTTCAATAATTATTTACAGATTTTCCATCCGAAATAAAAGCTTAAAAAATGATTGAGGAAGTAAGTAAGTTTATTGGTAAAGCACTGCATCACGATGATATGACGATGGTTATTCTTAAAATAGATTAATAAAGTTTGTTTTAAGCACTAATTAGATTGGAAATCTTAACAGCTAACTCTATATTTCAAAGCAAAAAAAATAAAATGTCTCCAAGAAAAAAAGTCAAGTTTATCTTCGTTACAGGCGGAGTGGTTTCGTCTCTCGGCAAAGGAATCACAGCCTCTTCTCTCGGTTTACTTCTTAAAAATCGCGGTTTTCGTGTTACAATCCAAAAATTTGATCCATACATAAATGTTGATCCCGGAACAATGAGTCCGTTTCAGCATGGAGAAGTTTATGTTACCGATGATGGTGCAGAAACTGATCTTGACCTTGGACATTATGAAAGATTTTTAGATGTAAACATGACCAGAGCTAACAATACAACCACCGGACAGGTTTATTATGAGGTTATCACAAAAGAAAGACGCGGTGATTTTTTAGGCGCAACCGTTCAGGTTATTCCGCATATAACTGATGAGATAAAAAGCCGGATGTTAAAGCTTAGTGAACTGGGTGAGTATGATATTATTATAAGCGAAATTGGCGGAACAGTTGGTGATATTGAGAGCCTGCCGTTTATTGAAGCGATGCGACAATTAATGCTTCAGTTTGGAAGAGCAAATACAATGAACATTCACGTAACACTAGTTCCGTACATTGCATCTGCCGGTGAAGTTAAAACAAAACCCACACAGCATAGTGTAAAAAATTTACTTGAGCTTGGAATTCAACCCGATGTATTGATTTGCAGATCAGAAAAAAAATTAAGCAGAGAGTTGCGCGATAAGATTGCACTTTTTTGTAATGTAGCTTCCAAAGCTGTTATATCTGCTTATGATTGCTCATCGATTTATGAAGTTCCAATAGTTCTTCACAAAGAAAAATTTGATCAAATCGTTTTGGAAAGATTACATCTACCTGATAAAAAAAGTAACTTGGATAACTGGGAACAATTTGTTGCGAGTATTAAAAATCCTGTTGAAAAAGTTGAGATAGCACTTTGCGGAAAATATGTTGAACACATGGATGCCTATAAAAGTATTATGGAATCTTTTGTGCACGCTGGCGCTGAAAATAAATGCAAAGTTGTAGTTAGACCAATAAGTGCAGAAGCACTTGAGACTGAATCTGTTGAGAAATTATTAGATGGCGTTAGCGGAATTCTTGTTCCCGGTGGTTTTGGTGAGCGTGGAATTGAAGGTAAGATTAAAGCCGTTCAGTATGCTCGTGAAAATGATATTCCTTTTTTTGGAATTTGTTTGGGAATGCAATGTGCTGTTATAGAATTTGCACGAAATGTTTGTGGAATCAATAATGCAAACAGTTCTGAATTCAAAAAAAATAAATTTAGTGTTATCGATTTAATGCCCGATCAAAAACATATTAAAAATATGGGCGCAACTATGCGGCTTGGCGCTTATCCGTGCAGCATCAAAGAAAAAACATTAGCATATAAAGCTTATCAAAACAGTTATATTTCTGAACGCCACAGGCACAGATATGAATTTAATAACAAGTTTAGAGGTGTGTTAACTGAAAAAGGTTTAGTCTTATCAGGATTATCGCCGGATGGTGAATTGGTTGAGATAATTGAATTACCTGATAAAAATTGGTTCGTTGCATGTCAGTTTCATCCGGAACTAAAATCACGCGCAACAAAAGCGCATCCTTTGTTTAGAGAATTTGTTAAAGCATCGCTTAAATTATCTTTATCAAAAAAGATTGCTTAAAGAAATTAAAATCCTGAAATGAAAAAAATATTTTTTATCCTGTCATTTTTTGTTTTACTTGTTTCAAATTCATTCTCGCAGCAATTAACTGATAAACAAATCCAGATTGGTTTGGATAAAATTTATAACTTCAATTGGGATGCAGGATTTGAAGCATTTAATTCTATCATTAAACGACATCCTGATGATCCAAGAGGTTATCATTATAAATCAATAATATTTCTTTGGTACTATCTCGGAAATCTTAACGAAACAAATTTAGACTCATTTACTTACTTTTCTGATAAAGCACTCGAATTTGCAAATCAAAAATTAACTGAAAAAGTTACAGCAGAACTTAAATATTTAATCGGCTCTATTTACTATAATAAATCGATTGCTGAAGCACGCAGCGGAAATTATTTGCAGGCGCTTTGGACAAGCAATCAGATGAAATTAAATCTTGAAGAAGCTGTTAAAATTAAACCGGATTTGTACGATGCTTATTTGGGATTGGGACTTTACAATTTTGCGCTTTCACAAATTCCATCTACGTTAGAATGGGCTGCCAATCTGGTTGGAATTACTGCGGATAAAGAATTAGGTTTAACTTACGTTAGTAAGACTGTGCAGAAAGGAAAGTTTTCCAAAATTGATGCGCAGTATTATTTATCACAGCTTTATTCGCGTGTAGTTGTTGATCATCCCGCCGCAAAAGAATTATTGACCAATCTGGTTAGAAGATATCCTAAAAATTTATTATTTAATTTCTCACTTGCATGGGTTGAGTATGAAGTGAATGATCTTAGTAATGCGGAAAAGCATTTAAGAATTGTAATTAATGCAAATGATGAATTGTATCCTTTCGTTGTTTCCAATTCTAATTATGTTTTGGCTAATATATTTTTTGCACGTAATCAGTTTGATTCTGCGAAAGTTTATTATCAAAACTATTTAAAACTTAGCATTAACGATGACTACAAAGGAATATCAAATCTGCAAATTGGATTATGTTACGAAATAACAGGCAACCGAAAAGATGCAGTAAAATTTTATGAAAAATCTTCAGATGGAAATTCTGATATCGAAGAGGATTTGTATGCTGAGCGAAAAGGCAACGATTTAGAGGATAGGAAATTAACTGTAAATGAAATTCGATTAATTAAGTTTTCAAATTTGATAAAACAAAATAAATTAGCTGCTGCAAAAGATTCGTTAATAAATTTTGCAGCAGATAATAAAATAACGAACGATTTAAAAGCTGAAGCAACACTTTATTTATCTCAAATAAGTTATAAGCAAAAGAAGTATCAAGAATCGTTAAACTATGCTGTGGATTGCATCCAAACTGAAGTGGAAAATGAAAATTGGGTTCACGCTTATGCTTATTATATTGGCGCTTGGAATAGCTATTATCAAAAAAAATATACTGATGCAAAATTATTTTTGCTCCAGATAAATAATCTTGATGAATATGATTTTAGAAACTCGTTAGAGAATAAGATTTATTCTTTACAGCGATTACTGCCGCCGGAAAGTAATAAATAACTCGGCTTACGCAAGTAACAGGAAAACCTCCAAGGTTTTTAAAATTGCTATTGATCTTTTAGTGTTTTTAGCCAAATCTTTTATTTGAAACCTTGGAGGTTTCAAATTTTGCGTAAGGTGAATAAATAATTTAGTTTGGGCATCTCTTTGATTGCTTCTTTTTTGTTGAATAACTAATTTTCGCTATCAATTCAGGTAAAATTACATTGAAAATCGCAATTTTTGTTTCAGGCAGAGGATCAAACTTAAATGCTATTTTAAATTATCCTGATTTAAATAGTTTGTTAGAAGTTGCTGCGGTTGTTAGTGATAAAACAAATTGTAAAGCATTTGAAATTGCAAATAAATTTGGTATTAAAAATTTTGTAATGGGTGAAGGAAAGATAAATCAAAATGAAATCACGAAAGTTTTAAAAGAACTTGGTATTGATTTTATAGTACTTGCAGGTTATCTAAAACTTATTCCAAAAGAATTGGTTGAGTATTTTGAAAATAGAATTATTAATATTCATCCTGCTCTGCTTCCATCTTTTGGCGGCAAAGGAATGTTTGGAATAAATGTTCATCGTGCTGTTTTTAATTCATCTGCAAAAGTAAGTGGAGCGACTGTTCATTTTGTTGATACAACTTATGATACTGGAAAAATTATTGCTCAAAAGTGTGTTGATATTTCTGATGTAAATAATCCAGAAGAAATTGCTGAACGTGTTTTAAAGATTGAACATCAATTACTGCCTGAAGTTGTAAAAGCTTTTGCAGAAAATAGAATTATAATTAAATCCGGCAGAGTAGTTATAAAAAATTGAGAAGTATTTTTCTTCTCATCAAACAGGAAAAAGAGATTTTGAAAAAGTTAGCGTTACTAAGCGTATCAGATAAAGGTAAGATTGTAGAGTTTGCGAACGGCTTAGTAAAAAACGGTTATCAGATAATTGCAACTGGCAACACAGCAAAAGTTCTTGCTGAAAATAAAATTAAGGTTACTGAAATAAGTTCTATCACAGGTTTTCCTGAGATTTTTGATGGTCGTGTTAAAACATTGCATCCAAAAATATTTGGCGGAATTTTATTTAGAAGAGATAATGATCACGATAAAAAGCAAGCTGCTGAAAATCATATTGAAGCAATTGATATTGTTTGTGTTAATCTTTATCCATTTGTTAAAACTATATCCAATCCTAATTCTACATTAGATGACATCATAGAGAACATTGATATTGGCGGTCCAAGTTTAGTCCGTGCTTCTGCTAAGAATTACAAGTTTGTTTCAATTTTAACTGATCCTGATCAGTATGATTTATTTCTTGAAGAATTGAATGCAGGAAAAATTTCTGATCAAACAAGAATAAAACTTGCTGTTGCTGCATATTCTCACACAGCAAATTACGATACGCATATTGCTAATTATTTAGAAAATAAATTTGATGTTACTCCAACACATTTTAGAGTAAATGAAAAGATAAGTCAATCTCTTCGTTACGGAGAAAACCCGCATCAGAATGCGAGCATTTTTGGTAATTTTGAAGATTACTTTTCAGTCTTTTACGGCAAAGAAATCTCGTATAACAACATTTTAGATTTAGTTGCTGCGGTTGAACTTTGCGAAGACCTTGGTGAAACTTGCTGTACAATAATAAAGCATAACAATCCTGCGGGCGCTGCTATTGGTAAAAATTCATTTGAAGCGTATATTCGAGCATTAAAATGCGATCCTGTTTCATCATTCGGTGGAATAGTAGCTTTTAATAAACAGGTTGATATCGAAACGGCTGTAGAATTAAATAAGATTTTTTTAGAGATTATTTGTGCACCTTCTTTTAGCGATGGTGCTTTGGAAATCTTGAAAAAGAAAAAAGATAGAAGACTCGTACTTCAAAAAAAATCTGTTTTAAATGTAAATAAAATTTATCGTTCAATTCCTGGTGGAATTCTTGCACAAGATTCCGATTCAATTTCGTTAAGTGAAGATGAATTAAAGATAGTTACAGAAAAGCAGCCATCAAAAAAACAATTGGAGGATTTAAAATTTGCATGGAAGATTGCAAAGCATACAAAATCCAATGCAATTGTTTATGTAAAAGATAAAGCAACATTAGGAGTCGGTGCAGGGCAAATGTCTCGCATAGATTCCGCAAAAATTGCTGTGATGAAGGCGAAGGAACACGGATTGGATTTAACAGGTTCTGTTGCGGCTTCGGATGCATTTTTTCCATTTGCAGATGGATTACTTGAAATAATAAAATGCGGCGCTGTTTCTGTTATTCAGCCCGGCGGCTCTGTTCGAGATCAGGAAGTAATTGAAGCCGCAAATCAAAATAAAATTTCTATGGTATTTACCGGAATTAGGCACTTTAAACATTAAGAGGAACAATGGGCATATTTGATTTTTTCTCAAATGATATCGCAATTGATTTAGGAACTGCTAACACACTTATCTACGTTAAGGGTAAGGGAATTGTGTTGAACGAACCTTCCATCGTTGCTTTTGATAAAAACACCAAACGAATTATTGCGCTTGGAAATAAAGCAAAGGAAATGCAGGGAAGGGAACATAAAGAAATAAAAGTTACTCGTCCTATGCGCGATGGAGTAATTGCAGATTTTGAAATCGCTGAAGGAATGATTCGTGCTTTTATAAAACGTGTGCGCGGCGGTAGTGCAATGGCAAGCAGAAGAGTTATCGTTGCTGTACCAAGCGGTGTAACTGAAGTTGAAAAACGTGCAGTAAGAGACAGTGCTGAACATGCAGGCGCTAAAGAAGTTCACTTAATTGCCGAACCAATGGCTGCGGCAATTGGAATTGGAATTGATGTTGAGGCTCCGGTTGGAAACATGATTATTGATATCGGCGGTGGAACAACTGAAATAGCTGTTATTGCACTTTCCGGAATTGTGAATGAAGAATCAATCCGTATAGCAGGTGATGAAATGAATTATGCAATCATGCAGTTCTTCAAGAAAAATCATAACATACTTATTGGTGAAAGAACTGCTGAAGCAATAAAATGTGAAGTTGGTTCAGCCGTTCCATTAAAAGAAGAGATTACAATTCAAGTTAAAGGAAGAGATTTAGTCGGTGGTATTCCAAAAACTACAGAGGTAAGTTCTGTAGAGATTAGAGAAGCTATTAACGAATCTGTTGTGCAAATTGTTAATGCGATTAGACAAACTTTAGAACGAACTCCACCGGAACTTTCAGCAGATATTCTTGACCGCGGCGTGATGCTTACCGGCGGCGGCGCATTATTAAAAGGTTTGGACGAACGTATTAGAATGGAAACAAATCTTCCGGTTCACATTGCTGAAGATCCATTAACAGCAGTTGCAAGAGGCGCAGGAAAAGTAATTGATAATCTTAACCAATATTCTAAGGTATTAATACGTAATAGAAGATATTGATGATCAGATTTTTTGTATCTCTATGGGAAAATTTTAAGGAATATATTGTACTTGTAATTTTATTAATTGTCAGCCTTATCCTACTTTCACAAAACAATTCACAGGGAATTCAGAAAGTACGCTCAATCGCATTTGGTACTTTTGCTTCGGTTACTTCAATCTTTACTGATGTTTTTAATATCAGCAATCTTAAAACTGAAAATGAAAATCTTAGAAGAACAAATGCCGAGATGATGCTGCATCTAAGCAAACTTAGAGAGTATGCAATTGTAAATGAAGATCTAAAAGGGTTATTAGCTTTAAAAGATTCTTCAAAATTTCCGCTTATTCCTGCTACAATCGTTTCAAAATCATTAACAAAATCTCAAGGCACAGTAACTCTTAATGTTGGAAAAAATGATTCCGTAAAAGTTGGAATGCCGGTAATTACTGATAAAGGATTGGTTGGAATTATCTATTCTATTTCAGATAATTATTCCATTGCAAGAACTCTAACAAATGTTGATCTAAAAGTTACCGTTAAAAGTGAGCGCACTCGTGAAAACGCAATTATGAAATGGAATGGTGAATGGCTTGTTATGGTAAATGTTCCAAAAACTTTTGATCTAAAAAAAGGTGATAGGATTGTTACATCTGAAATAAGTTCCATCATTCCCATTCCGTTACCTGTTGGATTAGTTTATGAAATAGGAAAAGTGGATCAGGGAATTTTTAATGAGATAAGAGTTCATCCTTTTGTTGATTTCCAAAAAGTTGAAAATGTATTTGTTCTTGGTATTGTTAAAAGCAAAGAGATCGACGACCTTCAATTTAATCTGATGAACAAATAATGATTAAACCACAACATATAATATCGATACTGCTTTTCTTTCCTTTGCTGTTAGTGCAAACCACTATAGTTCCTTTTCTTGCAATAGATACTGTGATCCCAGATTTGATTTTAATCCTTTTAGTTTATTACGCTATTACGCAGGGACAAATTTATGGGTCTATTTTAGGATTTATTTACGGTTTTTTGTTTGATATAATTACTGGCAGTTTAATAGGAAGTACAATGATTGCCAAAACAATGGCGGGTTTTACCGCTGGATATTTTTCATCAGAAAATAAACAAGATCAATATTTGATTTCTTATAACTTTGCGTTAATCGTAATGCTTTCATCTTTAATTGATTCAACAATAAATGCGTTCTTCTCTTCAATAAATTTTACTTCTAACATTTTTATACTGTTCTTTCAATATGCGCTGCTTCCAACAATTTATACAGGGGCAATTGCTTTAATGGGAATGATATTCTATCCAAAGAAGAGGCTGTTTTGAGATCAGACAATTTCGCATCAATAAGCAGAAGAACTTTTATTTACACTTTTGTAGTAATATTATTTGGCGTTTTGTCATTCAGGCTTTTTCAGATGCAAATTCTGAATCAAGAAGTTTATGAAGAAAAATCCGCAGACAACAGTATCAAAGCGATAGAGCAAACTCCGTTCCGCGGAGTTTTTTATGATAGAAATTTAAAAGTAATGGTTGATAATATTCCTGCTTACACTTTGCGTATCACTCCAGCCGATTATGATTCAAAATTAAATCCGTTTATAGATAAAATAATTGGAGCAGATTCCGGTTTTGTTGCATCCATTTTAAAAAAGAACAAAATTTATTCTAAGTACGTCCCAATCAGAATTAAGCGCGGGATAGATTTTGAAGTCGTTTCCTGGTTGGAAGAAAATCAAGAAAATTTACCTGGTGTTGATTTTATTGTTGAAATGCAGCGTGGTTATCCAATTGGTATAAAAGGCTCGCACTCATTTGGATATACAAAAGAAATTTCTCCCGCTCAGTTGGAAAAAGAAAAAGATTATTATGTACCGGGCGACTATGTTGGACACAACGGTATTGAAAAACAATATGAAAAAGATTTACGTGGTATTAAAGGTTTTAATTATGTTCTCGTAAATTCAAAGCGGAAAGAAATCGGCAAGTATAAAGATGGAGTTGCAGATAAAAATTCCATAAAAGGAAAAAATCTTGTTCTCTCTTATGATGCTGATGTTCAAAAGGTTGCAGAGGAACAAATGCTTGGCAAGCGAGGTGCCATCGTTGCAATCGAACCAAAAACTGGTGAGATTCTTGCATTAGTCAGCGCACCTGATTATGATCTTAATCAGTTTTCTTATGTAACATCAAGAGAATTTTTAAGTGATCTTTATAACAATCCTGATAAGCCTTCGTTCAACCGTGCAACAATGTCTTTAAAGCCACCAGGCTCTACATTCAAAATGCTTGCGGCAATTGCTGCGCTTGATATGGGAGTAATTACGGAATCCACAACTATTAATTGCGGCGGCGGATTTACATTCGGTAGATTTTTTAAATGCCATGGAAATCACGGTTCAATAAATGTTGTTCACGCAATTGAAAAATCCTGCAATAGTTTTTTCTATAATCTTATCTACAAAATCGGATTGGATAAATGGAAAGAGTACGCTGAAAAATTTGGTTTCAATTCTAAAACCGGAATTGATATTGGTGAGGAGTCCGCAGGCTTTATTCCCGGTTCAGATTACTATGTAAAAATTTACGGTGAAAAGTGGCCCCGAAGTATTATGGCAAGTTTGGGAATTGGGCAGGGTGAAGTAAGTGTTACTCCATTACAGCTTGCAAACTATGTTTCATTAATTGCAAACGATGGCTCTACCTATCAGCCGCATATTGTAAAAGGATATTTAGATGATAAGACAAAGCAGATTATTCCTTATAAATTTCCGGAAGTAAAAACAGGGATAAGACAGGATGTTTTTGATATTGTTAAAGAAGGTATGTTTCTTGTAGTAAACGGATCGGGAACGGCAACACATATTAGAA
Organism: Ignavibacterium sp.; assembly: GCA_018059515.1. Lineage (GTDB taxonomy): Bacteria > Bacteroidota > Ignavibacteria > Ignavibacteriales > Ignavibacteriaceae > IGN3. Next base: position 5,506 of record JAGOXU010000018.1, on the reverse strand, counting down.
TGTCCGACATAAAAATTTCTGGTAAAACCGGTACAGCTCAAAATCCACACGGAAAAGATCATGCTCTCTTTGTAGGTTATGCTCCATCCGATAATCCTAAAATTGCTTTTGCCATAGTAATAGAAAATGTTGGATTTGGCGGCACGCACGCTGCGCCAATTGCCAAAGCTTTGGTTGAAGCATATCTGAAAAAAGAAACTCTTAAAAAAAATGAAATCAAAAAAGATAATCATCAAACTATAGTCGGTGTAAAACTTGAGGATTGATTATAAGCTTAGTGACAAATTTGATTTTGGAATATTTATTCCTGTTTCATTATTAATAGCAATTGGGCTAACTGCTATTTACAGTTCCACATTTAATCACCCCACAATGAGCGGAAACTTTAACAGGCAAGTAGTTTTTGCTATTGCTTCATTTTTTGTTTTTTTTATTACATACTCAATTCCAACTAATATATTTAAAACGGCTGCAGTTCCAATCTATTTGTTTTCATTATTATTATTGCTTGTTGTGTTGGTAGTCGGAAGAAAAACTTCAGGGGCAAGAAGCTGGTTGGATATTGGTCCATTTGGATTTCAGCCATCTGAGTTTGCAAAAATCGGTACTGTGCTTGCAATGGCTGCATTTCTAAGCAGAAAAAATACTGATATAGATTCGTTCAAACATATTCTTCTTTCTCTTGCAATTGGATTAGTTCCTGTAATGTTAATTTTACTTGAGCCTGATATGGGAACGGCAATTGTTTTTTTGGGAACTATATTAATTTTAATATTTTGGAAAGGCATTAGTCTTTTTGGATTGTTCATAGTTCTCTCACCCGGCTTTGTTGCGATAGCTGCGATATTTGGTTTTTATTATTTTCTCGCCGCACTGATTATAGTCTTAGCGATCCTGATACTTTTTCGTAAAGATGTTTTTTTTAGCGGATCAATATTTGCACTAAATCTTGGCGCAGGATTTTTTACTGATTATCTATACAACGCATTAAGTCCGCATCAGCAAAAACGAATTCAATCATTTATAGACCCAAATACAGACCCGCTTGGCGCAGGTTATAACACAATACAAGCTAAGGTTGCAATTGGTTCAGGTGGATTATTTGGCAAAGGATTTCTGCAAGGCAATCAAACACAATTGCAATATATTCCTGAACAATGGACTGATTTTATTTACTGTGTAATTGGTGAGGAGTTTGGATTTGTTGGTTCTATGATTGTGTTGATTTTATTTGTTTATTTATTCTTAAGGATATTAAAAATTGCATCATCAACTAAGGATGAATTTTTAAGTTTAACTATAACCGGCATACTTTCAATTTATATCATTCACTTCTTGATTAATGTTGGAATGGTAGTTGGAATTTTACCTGTAATTGGTATTCCACTTCCGTTTGTTAGTTACGGTGGAAGCTCACTACTCGTAAATATGTTTATGCTTGGCATAATTGCAAATGTTTATAAAAACAGAAAAAATTATACTTAAAAAATGATTATGACATCACAACAAAAAATTATTAATAAAAATGATGATGGAAAATTTATTTGTGTTGGATTGGATACCGATATAAATAAAATTCCAGCATTTCTAAAAGAAGAGGATGATGCTGTATTCAAATTCAATAAAGCAATAATTGAAGCAACAAAAGATTATGCGGCAGCATACAAAATTAATTTTGCATTTTATGAACGATCCGGTGCTGATGGGATAAATGAACTTGAACGAACTGTTGATTTGGTGCCAAATGATATTCTATCTATTGCAGATGCAAAGCGCGGAGATATTGGAAACACCTCGGAAATGTATGCAAAATCTATTTATGAACATTTTTGTTTTGATGCTGTGACATTGCATCCGTATATGGGTAAAGATTCACTTCAGCCCTTTTTAGAATATTATGATAAAATGAATTACGTTTTGGTTTTAACATCAAACCCCGGCGCAAACGATTTTGAAAAATTGGAACTTAAAGATGGAAGTTTTTTGTATCAAAGAGTTCTAAAAAATGCAAACGACTGGAATCAAAATAAAAATTGTGGAATTGTTTTTGGCGCTACAAAAATTGATGAATTAAAATCCAACATAAATAATTTTGGAGAACTTTCTATTTTACTTCCGGGTGTTGGCGCACAGGGCGGAAGTTTAGAAGATGTTAGTAAAGTTTTTGAAAATTCTAATCGTAAAAATTATTTAGTAAATATCAGCAGAGGCATTATCTACAAGAGTTCCGGCGAAAATTTTGCGGAAGCTGCGCGAGATGAAATAATTAGTTTGAATAAGTTGAACATCAAAGATTAAATCTTATCAAAGAGGCGTGAATTTTATTTTGCTACTGAATATTTCTCTTTAGTTAGGACTAAAAAAGTAATACATTTGAAACAGTGAATACAAAAAGAAATTTTTGAAATCATTAAATTCAAATCAGAGTACAGTATTGAAAAACAATCCTAAAATTCCTGAAGACCTTATCTACAAAATCTGGGAAGAAAAACGCATCGATTCATCCCTTACTACTGCGGATGGTATAGCAATTGAAATAATTGATTGCGGTGTAAGAAACAACGATGAAGCCGGACCGGATTACCGAAATGCTCGAATTAAAATTGGTAACCTAACTTACACCGGCGATGTTGAGGTTGACACACTTCATTCCGATTGGAAAGCACACGGTCACAATCTAAATCAACGTTATAACAAAGTAATTCTTCACGCTGTGCTTTCCAATGATTCTTCATATCCATTTGTAGTAACACAAAGCGGTAGAAAAGTTCCCACACTTTCTTTGGAAAGTTTTCTGTCTTCTTCAATCAAACAAAATATTCAAAAAGATTTAAAGGCTGTTCAATCTGATGATGAAATCAAAATGCCGTGTTCTCAATTAAATCATACAGTTGATAGGAGACAAAAATTAAGTTATTTAAAAAATCTCGGCTTGTTAAGATTTAGAAAAAAATGTGAAAAAAATATTGAGCGTCTTAAAGAACTAATTTTGTTGGAACATCTGCAAATAAAAGAACCTAAAGTTTATCACGATTTTTATAAAGAAATATCTACTCGTGAATTTACACAGAAGGATTTTGAGCATTTTGATTTATGGCAGCAGCTTTATTATGAGCAATTGTTTGAGGCTCTGGGTTATGCAAAAAATAAAGATGTTATGTTAAAGCTTAGTAAATCTGTAGATATTAAATTTTTTAAATCAGTTGATGGACTGGACAAGGAAAAAATTGAAAGCATTCTTTTTCATGTAAGCGGATTGTTTCCGGATGTTGTTGATATTTCCAATGAAGAAACCTCTGAATATATGAGGAATAGTTTGGATTTGTGGAGTGCTGTTAAAGGTAGTTATGATTCCGGTTTGATAAACAAAAACGATTGGAACTTTTTTAAAATGCGTCCACAAAATTTTCCAACAATCAGAATAGCTGCCGGCGCAAGATTACTTGAAAAAATTATTATCCACGATCAGTTTATTCGTATCCTCAATCTTTTCAATGAGCACAATGAAATTAATAAACTTGTTACCAAGCTTAGGAATGAAATAATTATTAAGGGAGAAGGTTACTGGGCTTCACATTACAATTTTAACAAAGAAACAAAAACCAAGTTAAATTATTTTATCGGACTTGGGCGTGCAGATGAAGTTATAATTAATATTATTCTGCCGATACTTTCAGTCTATTTTGAAATACACGGACACAAAGAGCTTTCACAAAAAGTTTTGGACTTGTATATAAATTATTATCAAAAAGAAGGTAATCATTTAGTTGATCAGGTAAATGATACACTTGGATTAAAGAATGAAAAATTCCGAAGTGTTTATTATCAGGGTATGATAGACTTGTTTAGAAACTACTGTATTAAAAATAAATGCTTAGAATGTGAAATAGGCAAACAGGTTTTTAACAATTATTAAATTTAAGATTGTACAGCAAAATATTAAATGAGCTTCATCCTAAAACTCATGATTTAATTTTTCTGTTGGAAAAAATATCTTTAGCACCACCGGAAAATATTTTTCAATTTATTTATTCGATAAATGCAGAAAGTGTTGCAACCAGATATCCCGACGATATACAGCGTACGCTAAAAGATTACACAAAAGAAAGAACTTTGGAAATTATTAGAAATAGTAAACAGGCTTTGCAATAGCTGAAGAAAAACTAACAGAAACTATAGAATATTTTGCAAACCAGCTTCTAAGTGAAGGTATAAGAATCAATAGAATAATCCTTTTTGGTTCTCAAGCTACTGGGACTGCTACAAGCGAAAGTGATATAAATCTTGTAGTTGTATCGGAAGATTTTGAAGGTAAAAATATTTTTGAGAAGGTAAAGTTACTGAACCAGGCAGATACAAGAACGATAAAAAAATTCCTTGTTCCACTTGATGTAATTCTAATGTCAGAAAAAGATCTTGAAAGTGAAACATCAATAATTGCAGGATATGCCAGGCAGGGTAAAGTTGTTTACTATTCCTGAAATCAGACTGCATTTATTTTGAGATACTCACACAAATCTAAAAAATATTACACTGATTAAATTGACTTATGTTGTATAAGAGTCAAAACTTTTTTGCAAAAGGTTTAGAACGCTCATTTATTTTGTTCAAATATTGAACAAAATAAATGAATTGAGGGTCAATCAGCAAACAGGGTTTTTAATTAATTATTTTGTGATAATTTTTTAATATCATCTCTAAGCTTAGCAGCTCGTTCAAATTCTTCACTCTCCAAAGCTTCCCGTAGTTTGCTTTGAAGTGCGGCAAGCTGCGCTTCTTTAGATAATGGTTTTTTATCGGATTCAAAATCAGTGTTTTCAAGTCCAGTAATCTCAGTTTCATCAGAAGGGATAAATGCAGCGGCATCCATAACTGTTTCGTTAACGTAAATAGGTGCAAAAGTACGTACAGCTAAAGCTATCGCATCGCTGGGTCGTGCATCAATTTCATTTGTTAAACTGGAAGCTTCAAGAATTATCTTTGCATAAAAAGTATTTTCTTTTAACTCACTCACAACTATTTCTACAACGGTTGCGCCAAGATTATCAACTAAAGTTTTTAATAAATCGTGAGTTAATGGTCTTGGTGGTTTAATTCCTTCCATCTCAAGTGCAATTGCCTGGGCTTCAAAAGCACCTATAATTATTGGCAGCCTGCGTACGCCTTCTACTTCTTTTAAAAGAATTGCATAAGCTCCGCCTGTAGATGGATTTGTTGATAAACCTAAAATTTCACATTGAATTTTATTCAACTAATTTGCCTATAAAATTATGAACGTATTTTTTTTATCTCTTCAATAAGAACCGGTAAAATTTCAAAAACATCACCGGCAATTCCGTAATCTGCAATAGTAAAAATTGGTGCATCTTTATCTTTGTTAATTGCAACTATGTATTTTGAAGTTGACATTCCTGCAAGGTGCTGAATCGCACCGGAAATTCCGCAAGCAATATAAAGTGAAGGGGCAACGGTTTTTCCTGTTTGTCCAACTTGTTCACGATGTGGT
>JAGOXU010000152.1 GCA_018059515.1 Ignavibacterium sp. | reverse complement strand
TAATAAAACTCCGGAAGAAATTTTATTTAAAAATACAAGTGAAGTTTTATTACCGCCGGTTAGTAAAAACATTGTGCAATTTTTCTGGTCAGTACCATCCCTTCAATATTATTTTCTGCCGCGCCTGCGGGTTAAGTGTGAGAGACTGAATAATGGATTTAAAGAAATATTTTACAAAGAATTACCTTTACGATACGAAACCATTGATGGAATTGAACAGCCTGTATTTCCAAAACCAGGAAAATCCCAATCTATTGCTTATCAGATGAATGCAATAAACAAATTTCTATCCGATTATTCTGCTTCATTGGCAAATCCTTCAAGCGTCAGCATACATCAGATACTTGATTTTGAAGTGATAACATTTGATGCAGAAGTTTCGCGTTACATTTCCGTTTCAAACTCAAGCACAAACAGCTTATCAATCCGATTTGATGAAGGCGATTATAGTAACATTAATGGCGCACTTGGAATTTTTGGTTCACAGGTTAATAAAAAATATACACGACTTAAAGTTTTAGAAAACCATATAAGAAGTTTCAACTTCAATTATATATATGATTTATAATCGTTTTAAAAATATTATCAACAAAAGAATTTTATTTTTCTTAATTCTTATTATTGTTGGATTTACACTCAGTTGTGAAAAGCAGCTATCTACAAGTCCCGAAGATCCAATACCGCAAAAAGGAAAAATTATATTTGATTCAAATCCACAAGGGTTTACAATATTTATAAATGGCAGAAACAGCGGATCGATAACACCCGACAGTTTAACTTTTTTAGATGCCGGGAATTATGATATAACTCTTAAGAAAAAATATTTCAAAGATTCAGTCTTTACAATTCAACTGCTACAGGATGAACAAAAAAAACTTTATATAAACTATTTTAACAATCCAAGCATGTTTGGAAGAATAAATTTATTTTCGATTCCATCCGGAGCTTCAATTAAATTATTTGATTCATTACTTTCTTCCACAACTCCTGATACAATTGAGAATTTACTTCCGGGTAACTACACAATTACTTTATCCTATCCTGAGCATCGCTCGTTTACTTTTAATGCAACTGTGGAAAGCGGAAAAATGAATCTTTACTCAAATGTTTTACAGGATACTTCTGAGTGGGTGGATTTTCAAGTTTTCAATTCAGGCATCGTATCTAATAATCTAAAAACAATTGCAGTTGATAAAAATAATTACAAATGGATTGCACCTGTTGATAAAGGCTTACAAAAATTTGATGGAGAAAATTTTATATTATTTAACACTGCTAATTCAAATATTCCATCAGATAGAGTTAATGTAATTAAAGTTGATAATGCAAATAATATTTGGATTGGAACTAACAATGGCGTTGGAGTTTTTAACGGAGTAAGCTGGATTAATTACAATAAAAATAATACTCCGCTTACTTCTAATGATATTCTTTCAATAGATTTTGATGCAGTTGGTAATACATGGATTGGTTCTACATCAGGCTTATATAAATTTGATGGAATTAATTGGACACGCTATAACGATGCAAATTTAAATTTATGGACGAATGATTTAAAGGTTGCTTTAGATAACTCAGTCTGGCTTGCTACTAACAGCGGAATAATAAAACTTAAAAATGAAGTTTTAACTTATTATCCTGATTCTGTTTATTTATATCCAACTAAAATTGTATCAGCAATTGATATTGATCAATTAGGAAATGTTTGGAGTTGTCATCAAAATTATAGCAGTAAAAGAAATGGTGTTTCCGTTTTTAATGGAACGCAATTTACCAATTCTTATTATGGGTCTAACAGCAACGTTTTAAATGATATTTTTATCGATTCAAACAATAGAAAATGGATTTGTACAAACGAAGGATTAGTATTGATAAAGCAGGATGGAAGTGTCATTACTTATAATAAATCAACTTCCTCAATTTCCTCAAACGCTGTAACAAGCTGCTGTTTAGATTTAAATGGCGATCTTTGGGTTACAACTTTTGGAGGAGGATTAAACAAATATAAAATTCAATAAATCATGAGTTATTTTTTTCAGGAAGGTATATGAAAACAAAAAAATCAACTTTACTGCTTTTCTTATTAATTCTTACAAGCAATGTATTTTCTCAGAATAATGAAACTTCAAATTCTGAGTTGTATTTATGGTTAAAATCATTACCGGATATTGAAGTAACCGCAATTAAAGCCGATAATGTTTTTGCAGAAGCTTATGAAATATTTATCACCCAGCCAATTGATCATAATAATCCTGAAGGACCAAAATTTAAAGAGCAGCTTTTTTTATCACACGTTGATAAAGATAAACCAATGGTAATTGAACTTGATGGTTACGCTGTAAATAATCGTACTAGTGAATTAAGCAGGTTGCTGCATTGTAATCAAATTATGGTAGAGCATAGATATTTTGGTGAATCTGTTCCTGCTCCTTTTGATTGGAAATATTTAACAATTAAGCAAGCTGCAGATGATCATCATAAAATAATTGAATTGTTCAAACAATTTTATAAAGGCAAATGGATAACAACCGGAATAAGTAAAGGAGGCTCTTGTGCAATCTTTCACAGATATTTTTACCCCGATGATGCAGATGTTTCTATTCCGTACGTTGGACCATTAAATACATCAATCGAAGATCAGCGTGTGTATGAATGGATAAAAACTGTTTCTACTCCTGATTGCCGTGAAAAAGTTTTTAACTTTCAAAAATTATGTTTTGAAAAACGTGATGGACTTTATCCTTTCTTTATGAAAAATGCTGAAGATAAAAAGTTAACGTACAATATTGTTGGTGCAGAAAAAGCTTATGAGTATGCAGTGTTAGAATACTCTTTTGCATTTTGGCAGTGGGGAAGAAATAATTGTTCAGAAATACCAAATGAAAATTCTTCACTTGAGGAAATTTGGGATCATTTATTAGCCAATGGCGGTGTTTCTTATTTTAGCGATGATGATATTGTTGAAGGCTACCCGTTTTTCTATCAATGCTATACAGAGTTTGGATATTACGCTTATGAAACCCAACAGTTTAAAGATTATTTAAAATTTGCTGATGGGCATACTCCGTTTTTTATTCCGTCTGGTTCAAATCCAATTTATAATCCAAAATTATTAAAGGATATAAATTGGTGGGCGATGAATAATGCAAAGAATTTTATTTTTATTTATGGCGGTAATGATCCGTGGACAGCACCGGGAGTTTGTTTATCAGGTAAAACTAATTCTTTAAAAATGGTTAATCCAAGCGGCTCTCACTCAACAAGAATTAAAAACTTTTCTAAAGATGATAAAGAGTTGATTTATTCCAGGTTAGAACAATGGCTTGATATTAAAATCGAACGATAATTAATAATATTTACTTATTCTGCAAAAGGGAATTTTAAGATTCCCTTTTTTTATTTCTCGTTTATAACTCTATTGTGCCACTTATCACTGAACTTTTGCGCACCCAAATGTGTTTATATATTTTAACATATTCAAAAACTGATTTAGGTTTATGGAAACAAAAAATGCAGATCTTTCTTCATTAAGAATTGATAGATCAAATAATGAAGAAAATAACTCAAGTAAAAAAACAATTTTTATAATTATCGGTGTTGTATTACTAATTATTGTTGGATACTTCGTTGTTACTTCTTTTCTTGGTAATTCAGTTGAAGTAAAACTTACAACTGCGGTTCTTCAAAAACCCGGACAAACTACCGCATCACTTACAGCAAGCGGATATGTAGTTGCACAGCGTAAAGCTGCAATCGCTTCAAAAGGAACTGGAAGACTTATTTATCTTGGTGTTGTGGAAGGTGATAAAGTAAAAAAGAATCAGATTATTGGTAAGTTGGAAAGTACGGATATTGTTGCTCAACTTGATCAGGCAAAAGCTAATCTAAATCTTCAACAAGCTGGATTAGTTGATGCTCAAAATACTTTTTCCAGAGTACAAGATCTTTTTAATAAAGGGTTATCATCCCAACAAGAGTTTGATCAGGCTCAATCAAACTTAAACAGAGTTTTAGCATCAATTGAAGTTGCTAAAGCTGGAATACGGGTCGCCGAAGTTTCTTTAGAGAACACTTTAATTCGTGCGCCCTTTGATGGAACAGTGTTGACCAAAAACGCTGAAGTGGGTGAAATTGTTGCTCCATTTGGCGGAAGTACAACTTCTAAAACTGCTGTTATCACAATTGCTGATATGAAATCTTTATTGGTTGAAGCTGATGTTTCCGAATCAAACATAGAAAAAATTTCTGCTAATCAAGATTGCGAAATCACACTTGATGCTTATCCAGAAAAAAGTTATTCAGCTTATGTGTTTAAAATTGTTCCAACGGCAGATCGATCAAAAGCAACTGTACTTGTAAAGGTTGGATTTAAAAATTATGATTCAAGAGTTCTGCCGGAAATGAGTGCTAAGGTTTCTTTTTTTACTGATCCTGTTGATACATCGATTGCAAATCAGAAACCAATCCTTGTTATCCCGGTATCAGCCGTTAGAAATGAAAATGGAAAGAGTTATGTTTTTACTATTACAGATAACAAAGCTGTAAAAAATGAAATCATAACAGGACAAAAATTAGGTTCATATTTTGAAGTGCTTAGTGGATTGCAGCCAGGTCAAAAAGTAATTGATTCGTTAAATGAAAAAGTTAAAGAGGGTGTTGAAGTTAAGCTGGAAGAGTAATGCATCAGTCATTGCTTAGCCCTATGGGGACGAAGCAATCTAGCAAAGAGTTTGAGATTGCTTCGCTCGAAGACTCGTTCGCAATGACTATAATTTTAAAATAATCTTGGAGAATAAATGGCATCTTTAATTAGTGTTCAAAATGTTTCAAAATCATACTGGCGTAATAAACTTGAAATACCCGTATTAAATAATATTAATATTGATGTTGAACAAGGTGAGTTTCTTGCGTTGATGGGACCATCAGGTTCCGGCAAAACCACTTTACTTAATCTTATCGCCGGGATTGATAAACCAAGTAAGGGAAAAATTATTGTAAACGGAACCGATATTTCAAACCTTGGTGAATCTGCACTTGCAAAATGGCGCGCAAATAATGTTGGATTTATTTTTCAGTTTTATAATTTGATTCCTGTGCTTACAGCTTTTGAAAATGTAGAGTTGCCTTTACTTCTTACAAAACTTTCTAAATCACAAAGAAGGAAACAAGTTGAAACTGCTTTAACCCTAGTAGGGCTTGGAGACCGAATGTCTCACTATCCTAAGCAGCTTTCCGGCGGACAGGAACAAAGAGTTGCAATTGCAAGAGCGATTGTTACTGATCCCGTTTTACTTGTTGCTGATGAACCAACCGGAGATTTAGACAGAACTTCCGCAGAAGAAATATTAACATTAATGGAACGATTAAATAAGGAATTTCAAAAAACTATTATTATGGTTACTCACGATCCACATGCCGCAGAAAGCGCACACAAACTACAACTTTTGGAAAAAGGTGATTTGGTAGGAGCATAATATGAATATAGTAAAACTGGTATTAAAAAATTCATTGCGGCATAAGCTAAGAACAACATTAACAATAGTTGGAATTATGGTTGCTGTTATTGCATTCGGTTTGCTGCGCACTGTTGTTACTGTTTGGAATTCGAGTGTGGATGCTGCTGCTGCAAATAGATTAATTACGCGACAGGCTGTATCCTTTATTTTTCCGCTTCCTTATTCTTATAAAGAGAAAATTAAAGCCGTCGATGGTGTAGAAGAGGTAAGTTTTGCAAACTGGTTTGGTGGTATTTATAAGGACAAAAATAATTTTTTTACAAGATTAGCTGTTGATGATGAAACTATTTTTGACGTAATGAAAGAGTTTGTAATTAGTGATAAAGAATTAGCAGATTTTAAGAAAGAAAGAAATTCGTGTGTGATTGGATTTGATATTGCAAAACAATACAATCTTAAAATTGGCGATCAGATGGTTTTGGATGGTGATATTTATCCGGGAAGATGGGAGTTTGTAGTTCGCGGTATTTACAAACCAAAAAATAAAAATACTGATGGTACGCAAATGCTTTTCCATTGGAATTATATCGATGAAAGATTAAAAGTAGAATCACCGGTTAGAGCCGGAGAAGTAGGATGGTATATAGTTCTAATCAATAATCCAAGCAGATCAGCAGAAATCTCAGAAAATATTGATGCATTATTTAAAAATTCATCAGCAGAAACTAAAACAGAAACTGAAAAAGCATTTACACAAGGATTTGTTTCTGCATCCGGTGCAATAATTACAGCAATGAATTTTATGTCCTTTGTTATTATTGGAATAATAATGCTTGTACTTGCAAACACAATGATAATGGCAGCGCGAGAAAGAACTCGTGAGTACGCTGTTCTAAAAACTTTAGGTTTTTCGGCATTTCATATTGTTGGTTTAATACTTGGTGAGTCAATGGTTATAGCTTTACTAGGAGGTACGATTGGTATTGTATTAACTTATCCGATTGTTGGTGGTTTTGAGCAAGCCGTTCCAAAAGGATTTTTCCCGTTCTTTTATATCGAACCAATTACAACAATATTAGCAATGAGCGCAGCAATATTAATTGGAGTGCTTGCATCAATTTTCCCAATTCAGCGAGCACTTAAGACAAAAATAGTTGATGGATTTAGGTTTGTAGGATAAAGAAGCCTAACCCCCAGCCCCTTCCCAAAAGGAAGGGGAGATAGTATTAGTTCTAGTATAATTTGATAAATAAATTTATGAAAAATATTAGTAATAAAATTTTTGAACTTTAGAGAGGGGCTTTATTAATTATGAAAATTCCATTTAAATATACTTTTAGAAATTTTAAGGAGAGAAAACTGACTGCAGTAATAACGGTTTCCGGTATTGCAATGGTTGTCTTTGTATTTGCCGCCGCTTTAATGATGGCGTATGGAGTTGAAAAAACACTTGTATCTACCGGCTCTGCTGATAATATTAAAATATTACGCAAATCATCACAGGGTGAAATTAGCAGTATAATAGATGGCAATACACAAAACATTATTCGCGCACTTCCACACATCGCAAAAGACAGCAAAGGTGATCTTATGATCTCTGCTGAACCGGTTGTAGTAATAAACCTTGAAATAAAAAGCGGCGGAATGAGCAATGTAACTGTGCGTGGAGTTTCAAAGCCTGTTTATGAACTAAGACCACAAGTAAAATTAATTGAGGGAAGATTATTCAATCCTTCTTTAAGGGAACTGATCGTTGGCAAATCTATACATAACAAATTTAATGGTGCCGATATTGGCAGCAAAGTAAAATTTGCAGGCGATCAATGGGAGATTGTTGGAATTTTTGATGCGGATGGAAGCGGGTTTGAATCTGAACTTTGGGGGGATGGTCAACAGTTATTAAATGCTTTTAACCGTGAGTCCAGCGTTTCAACTTTAACTTTAAAGTTGGATGATCCAAAAAATTATGAAGAATTTAAAAGAGCATTTGAAACAGATAAAAGATTGTTGGAATTTGAACCGATGGGTGAACAACTTTATTATGAAAAACAATCCGAGTTTCTTGCAGGATTTATCCGGGTGCTGGGAATTTTTATTACAGTAATATTTAGTTTTGGAGCAACTATCGGTGCTATGATAACAATGTATTCTGCAGTTGCAAACAGAACAGTTGAAATCGGTACAATGCGTTCACTTGGATTTGGAAGAACAAGTATATTAATTGCATTTTTGTTCGAAGCAGTCCTAACATCTTTAGTCGGTGGGGTAATTGGAATTGCAATTGCTTCTTTATTACAATTCTTCTCAATCTCAACTTTAAATTGGAATTCATTTTCAGAGCTTGCATTTTCATTTGCGCTTTCACCATCAATAATAATTTCATCATTGATTTTTGCCTTAGTGATGGGAGTACTTGGAGGTTTTTTACCATCAGTTCGAGCAGCAAGATTGAATATTGTGAAGGCTCTAAGAGCAGGTTAGGGCTTGGAGTCCACCTTATATAGTCAGTCCTTAAAAACCCATATTTCTTTCTGGGAGTAAATAACTTGATTGAAAAAAGAAATAATAGGAAGAATAAAGTAGCGATAATAAAACAGCCAAAAAGAGGATGACCATTTTCTCATCATCCTTTTGAAGTCCTGACTTTGTCGAAATTTT
>JAGOXU010000151.1 GCA_018059515.1 Ignavibacterium sp. | reverse complement strand
CTGCCAATCTATCCAGTGAATCACCTTTATTAGTAATAAAGAATACGTTGTAGTTTGGGTCGCTAGCTAGCTTTTTCAGGCTAATGTAAACATGCTTACTTACACCACAGGGGTAATCGAAGTTGGGGGAAATATGAAGAAGATTTTTAACTTTTGCAGTCATATTTGATGACTTTTATCAGAAAAAAGTATTTCTTCAATAACTATTTGAAAGTTATTATCGACAAAATTTCCAAAATAATAGCTGAGAGTTTCTTTATAATTTTTTGATTGGAAATCTTCTTTTTTTTCGAAGATATTTTTAATGACCAAATCAAAATTTTTAGCTGTGTTTATCCCAAATATCAGTCCATCATTTGCTAATCCGATATTATCATTTCCTAATGCATCATAAATGTAAACTATTGGTAAATTTTTTGCATATAGTTCAATGGCAAGGGTCGAATCTTCAACAAAAATTATTCGAGCTTTGTTAATTAAATCATCCAAAGAGTCATAAACCGATTTAATATCCTGCACGTATAAATTTGCTGATTTATCTGCTGGGTGATTTTTAATTATAAATCTATCCTTAGGATAATTATTTTTTTGAAACTCAGAAAGAATTTTTACATTTAATTCAAAACTAAAATAATCTCTTGAACTTAAAAACATTGATGGATCTGAATATGATTGAGCAATGTAAAGCCAAAGATTCCCATTATTAATTAACCTTTTATTACTCTTTTTTTGCTTTAAAGGTTTTCCAATTTCAATTATATTTTTATCACTTATTAAATTGTTTTCCAATAAAAATTTTTTCTTATACTCTCCCCAGATCAAGTGATAATCCGAAAAAAACTTTTTGTATAGATGCTGATATAAAGGGATAGAGCAATCAATAGCTAATGTTTTTATATGATTCGAATTTGCAATTTTATAATATATAAGTTTATTATAAGTATAATCGTAATCTTGGATTAAGCCCACAATTTGATTGGGTAAAATAAGCTTTGTAATTAGATATGAAAAAGCGGAATAATCAATTAATAAACTTTCTATTGGTCTTATTAATGACTTAGAATTTAATGAAAAATGCAAATTATATTTCTCTTTTAATATTTGGATAGAATGGAAAATATTGGTTGCAAAGTTGTTGATTTTTGCTTGATTGGCGAATTGATTTTTTGCATAAAAGAACCGTGGAAAGTAAAATAGTTGATGATGTTTTAAATAACTGAAGGATTCAATTAAGTTTAATGATACTATTACACAATTATTTTTATCCGCGATTTCAGATACCTGTTTTAAGTAAATATCAATACTCCCTATGTTTGAACCTAAAGCCACCAACAAAACTTTTTTATCCTTTTTTATTTTTAAGAATAAAAACCATTTTAACCCCCATAAAAAAAACCAAATAGCTTTTTTTATTGTCCAAATAACACCGCCAAAATTTCTGTAGCCTAAATAAAATTTATTCTTTTTTTTAAAATATTCTTGAAACATACTTGATAAAATTTCTTTACTTAGGCTAAGCTTCAATAATGATAAAATTTCCAGACTATCATCATTATACCATTCGGAAAGAAATTTTGAGATATTTTTATCTATTTCTCGGTAATTCATAGAAACATATTAAACTGTAGATAATTATTTTCAGAAATAATCATTTCAAACTACTCATTAAGAAAAACTCCGCTAATAAATCCTTTTAGCTCTACATAAACCAATTTAAATTTTAATGTTGAAAGCATAACAATAATATCTAAAAGAACTATTTTTATTAAAGTGATATACCTTTGTTCCGCATATCTTCTCGTTATAAAGGTTAAATTTCTAATTGTATAAAAACGTTTAATAGGATTTAATTTTAAATAGTCATAACGAAAAAATTTATTATCAAATATAATTTTTTCAGCTTCAGGATGATAAACTATGGAATTTTTGATTGTGAGAACCATATAGCCAGCTAATTGTATTCGTAACAAATATTCATATTCTTCGCCTCTGATAAATAAAAACTTTAACGGAAAACCAACTTCTGATATCACCTTCCTGTTTAACAATGTTCCATTAAAAAAATTTGCTGATGAAATAACATCACTTTTAAAATCGTTTACATTCCGATACAAGATATTTTTTTTTTTGTCATAAAGAGCGAAAGCAAGTTTCCCAAATTGGGCTTGCTTCTGTGAAATCACTACGCTGTTAAGAACTACTTTGTCCTCTGACTTTAATAATAATAATTTTTCAAGAGCATCTATTTCTACTTTGCAGTCATCATCAAAACACCAAATCCAATCGTAACCTTTTTCATATGCTGTTTTTATTCCAGTGTATTGTCCACCGGCGCTGCCCGAATTTTCTTGTGTAATAACAGTTAAATCTTTTTGTTCATTGAGCCACTCTAAAGTTCCATCTGTACTTGAATTATTAATAATAAATATTTCATCAAGTTTATGCGTTTGACTTCTTAAACTTTGAATACATTCCTTTAATAATTCCAATCTATTATATGTAACTACAACTGCTGCTATTCTACAATTCATTCCGATTCACTCTTAAACTGTTTTAATGTATTCGCAACAACCTGATCCATATTATAATATTGGTACTCAGCAAGTCTGCCACAAAAAATAACTTTATTTAATTTTTCAGACTCTTGCTTATATAATAAATATTTCTGTCTGTTTTCTTCAGTCGGAATTGGATAAAATGGTTCACCATCCTGTTGCGGATATTCGAATGAAATTGTGGTTGTTTCGGCATTTTGTTGATTTAACAATTTGTGTTCAACAACCCGTGTAAATTTTTCAGTATCATCCACATAATTTATTTGTACAGTTTGTTGATATTTTTTCTGTTTCAAATTTTTAAACTCAAACCTTATTGACCTATACGGAAGTTTTCCAAACTTATAATCAAAAAAATAATCAATCGGTCCTGTGTAAATCATTTTATCAAACTTAACTGAATCTAAAATTGTTTTATAATCTGTGTTTAAAATTACTTCAATGTTTTTATGTTTCAATAGCTTCTCAAACATTTTTGTATAGCCCTCTTTCGGCATAAACTGAAATTTATCTGTAAAGTATCTGCAATCATCATTTGTTCTAACCGGAATTCTGCCGCATACACTTGGTGAAAGTTCTGACGGTTCCAGATTCCATTGTTTTTTTGTGTAATGTTTAAAAAACTTTTCAAATAAATCTTTGCCAACCTGGTTAACAATAATATCTTCAGAATTAAGTATTGGAAATCTTTTTTCTTTTACACTCTCAAAATATTCTTTTACTTCTTCATCTGTTTTAAGATTTAATTTGTAGAGTTTGTTTATTGTAATTCTATTAATTGGGATTGGATACAAATCATTTCCAATCTTAGCTAAAACTCTATGTTCGTATGGAATCCATTCTGTAAACTGCGATAAATAATCAAAAACTTCTTTACTGTTTGTGTGAAATATATGAGGACCATAACGATGAACTAATATTCCGTGTTCGTCATATTCATCGTAGGCATTCCCTGCAATGTGATTTCTTTTTTCTACAACTAAAACTTTTTTGTTTAATTGTGAAGCTAATCTTTCAGCCATAACAGAACCTGCAAAACCAGCGCCGACTATTAAGTAATCGTATTTCATATTGCAAATATTTTATTGCGTTTTACAAAGATAAAAAATGCAAGAGTTACAAATATTTCAGTAGCTAATGCTGTTATCGCAGTTCCTATCGCAAAATAAATAGGAACAAGTATAAACAATAATGCCAAACTTATCATCGCAGCAAAAAATAAAATTATAGAAAAATTTTTCTGTTTATTCATTGGCAGCATCGTTTGAATGCCCAAAACATTGCTTAAAAATATTATCAGCGGCAGCCATGCAATTATTCTTAAAACTAAAATAGATGGTTGATAATCTTTACCCAAAATAATATTTACAATTGGCTCTGCAAATAAAAATAGCATTATAGAAATAATTGCACCGACTATTAAAGCAATTTTAAATAATTTTTTATTAAAACTTATAAATCTATCATAAGACTCACTGAGCATTTTATTTACGTATGGAAAAACACTTTGAGACATTGGTGATAATATTCCCTGAAATGCCATTCTAATTTTATCCGCCGCTGCATAATATCCAACTACATTTGCTGGAGCAAATAATCCGAGTATAAACACATTTGAAGTAGTGTATAAATTAATTGAGATGGTGGAGAGAAAAAGATTCCAGCCATTTTTAAGCTGCTGAATAATTAATGTTTTATTTGGGAAACGATATTTCAATCCAAATTTGTTTAGTGCAAACTGCAATCCAATAATTCCGATTACAAATTGAGTAACAGTATTTAATCCTGCAAATTTTATAAAATCATTTTCGGATTTAATTAAAACAAATATCAAAATAGTTGTTATCAATCTAACAGAAACAGAAATTATTAAAATGTATTTCATCCGCTCTATGCCTTGATAAAACCATAATGGGAACAATGCTGTACCAAGTACACTTAAAAATGTTACAATAAATAAAGTTAGATTTTCTTTAAAGATTGGAAAGACTAAAACGATAATAAAAAATATCACACTCGATAAAACAAACAGCATCATTTTTATAGTAAACACTGATGAGAATATTTCTGATACACGATTTGAATTTTCCCTGTTAACAGAAATTTCTTGAGTAGCAGATAAATTAAAACCATAATCTGTGATGATAGTAAAGTAAGCAGCAAATGCAGCCGCAAAGTTTACCAATCCATATTTTTCCGCTCCTAAAACCCTAACTAAGTATGGAAGCGTAACCAATGGAAAAATATAATTTGCAACTTGAAGTATTGATAGCGATGTAAAGTTTTTAAATAAAACTTTGTTGGATTCTATTTTTTGAAATATCCGTTTCAAAATATTTATGTAATTAATTACGCAGCCAAAGTTCGGGATTTACATTTTGCCTGCCGCTCCAAACTTCAAAATGTAAAATATTTCCTTCAACACTTTCACCAACTTTGGCAATCACTCCGCCTGTTTTAAGTTTATCCCCTTCCTTAACAAACACTTCAGAAAGATGCCCATACACCGTTCGGTAATCACCTTTATGACTTACTATTAAAACTGTACCGTAGCCGGGCAGCCATTCCACAGCAGAAACAACGCCTTCCGCAACACACTTAACGCTCATATCTCCGCCGGCTTTAATGTCAATTCCATAATTAACAGTAAGTGTTTTTAGTTTTGGATTTAAAGACTCGCCAAATTTTCTAACTACTTTACCTTTTGAAATAGGCCAGTTAAGTTTTCCTCTCAATTCTGAAAAAGAAGAAAACTTTGATGTTGATAAATTGATGTCATAATCGCCTTGCTCAACTTCTTTTTTTGTTTTTGTTTCTTTTGATACAACAGTTTCAGTCTTTTTTAATCTAAGTGCTTCTTCTTCCCGTTTGCGTTTTGCTTCAGCCTCTTCAACCATTTTAACAATCAGGTCTCTAATTTTTTGTTCTGATTTTCTTTTATCACTAACACTTTTGGCAATTTTCTTTTTGTCTTTTTTAATTTCTGCAAGAATAGATTTTTGTGATTTTAATTTTTGAGAAAGAGATTTTTCCTCAACTTCTTTTTGTTTCGTTAATTCCTGCTTTTCTTTTTTTTCAATGATCAGTTTTTCTTTAGCCTTTATCAGTTTTGTTTTATTCTCTTCAAGTTTTACGAGATCTTTTTCACGACTAACCGAAAATCTTTTTAGGTATTCCAATCTTACAACAGCCTGTTGAAATGAATTTGCATCAAGTATCGTTTCCATTTCTGTATGCGTTCCGTTTTTATAAGTTGCAGTTACATACTTTGCATAATTCTTTTGGAGCTGATCGATTTCTTTTTCGATTGAAGCAATGTTTGAAACACTTTTATTTATTTCAATTTCTTTTTGTGCTTCTTCACTGCGGAGAGTAGTTAGTAATTTGTTTACAAGAAAATTTTGTTTGCTGATGTTATCAAGATCTTCTAATGTTTTTTTTTCTTTTTTATTTTTTTGTGATAATTCGTTTTCAAGACGCGAAATTTCATCTTTTAATTTGTTTAATTCTTCTTTGCGAGTATCAATTTGTGCGGTTTGAGCGAACGATTCTAAGGTAAAAGTGAGAAGTGAAAATAATACGATGTAAAAAACAAATCTTACCATTTTATGATTGTGGCATCATCCGGAATTTTAAAATTTATATAAATATTTTCTTTGTTTACACTTATCTTTTTATAATCAATACTGATTCTCTGTTCATCAGTTTTATTTTCGATTGCAATTTTATAAGGCACCGCAACATTTTCCAGCAATTCAAAATCAGAATATTTTCCTTCAAGCATTAATTCATCATCCAAACCAAACAGTTGATACTCTGTAATTCCTAATTGTCTAACATCAACTCTGTAAATTGTTTTGTTTGTGCGTGCTGAATCAAGATAGGTTAATACATATCTATTATCTTCAACATAATAATTATCCGGTGCACGGTAAAGATTGTTTGTTAAATTTACCGAACCAACAAACGCATCAAGCAAATCTTCAAACGAAAGATTGATGCGGAAAATACTTTGCAGAGCATTAGAATTTACAGCACCAATGTATGCAGTATTTTTAAGCTCATCATAAAAAGTAAATTTATCTTTTGTTACTAACGCTTGTGCAAGTTCAATTCCAAAAGGACCCATTATTGTAAGATAAATTGAATCAGGTTTTTGTAATACAATTCTAAATGTTGCGCTGTTATCCATTTGTGCAGAATTCACAAAAATGGTTCCAGTGCCTTCAAAGTTTTTAATTTTTCTTCTGTTCGCTTCAAGCTTATTTGTTAGTCTTTCAGATGGAAGCAGTTCAAATTCTTCTGTTGGCTGCGATGGGACGCATCCATTTAACAAAATTAAAATATTGGAGATAAATAAAATCATCAAACTTATTTTTTTCAAATCGCACCTTTATCAATTTTATTTTGTATTTCAATTTTTGTTGGATCAAGCTCAAGAGATTTTTTCCACAACTTAATTGCTTCTTCTTTATTGCCAAGTTTTGATTCAGTATCTGCAAGATGATCTAACATCACAGAACTTTCTCCGCCAACCTCAATAGCTTTTTCTAAATATAATTTTGCTTCGCTATAATTACCGAGCATAAAATAAACCCAGCCAATCGTATCTAAATACGATGAGTTAAGTGAATCTGCAGCAATAGAAATCTTCACCATTTTTAAAGCACGTTCAAGTTGGATATTTCTTGTCGCAAAAGAATAAGCATAGTTATTACTTAGTAATGGATCATCCGGTTTTAATTCAAGTGAGCGCTCATACAAGCTGTCGCTTTTTTCAAATTCCTGCATTCCATTATAAATCATTGCAAGAGTTCCAATTAATTGTGCATCATCAGGCTCAATTTCCAACGCACTATTTAAATAGAATATTGCTTTGTCATTTTCTTTAAGTTGATTTAATGTAAACGCATAAGCGGAAAGAGCAGTTATATCTTTTGGATTTATTATTGTAGCCTTCTTTAAATATTTTTCAGCATCAGCATGTTTTGATTGCTGAGCAAGCGATAATCCTAAAATCAAATTAACATAAAAATCTTCCTGAAAAGTTAAGATAGCTTCGCTCATTACAACTTCAGCTTCATCGTATTTTCTGTTGTCAAAATACAATCCGCCAAGTCTTACCCAGGCTGCAACATTCCAGTTTGCATTTTTTGTAACAAATTTAAAATTTTCAATTGCAACAGAGTCATTCCCTTCACTTAACGCAATTGCACCGAGATACATTTTAATCTGCCAGTCGGTTGTGTCTTTATCAAGTTTAGTAAAAAATGCTTTTGCAATCGGCAGCACAGTTGAATCCGTAATTGCTTTATTAAAATAATTTGCGCCGATATTAATTTTTGCATCAAGATTAACATCCTGCTGATCCAATAGATAATCAAACTCCTTTGAAGCGCCCGCCCAATCATCTTTGCCTAAAAGTAATTTTGCTTTTGCTTCCCGCACTTCAAGATCGTAGGGCATTAGTTCTATAATTTCATCACAAAGTAAAATACCTTCATCATATTGTTTTGCTTTTAAATAAAATTGAACTAACAATTTTTTTAAAGGAATGTTTGCCGGATCCAATACCTGTAATTTTTTAATTGCATTTATTGCTTCATCATTATTCCCCAATCTTTCCTGAAGCTCTGCTATCCTTGTAAGCACAGACCAATCA